>JAJCXW010000144.1 GCA_029263235.1 Acidimicrobiales bacterium | reverse complement strand
GGAGATGCCGCTGACAAAACGTACCGACAAGCAATTACTGCTGCTGGAACTGGCTGCATGGCAGCCTTAGATGCTGAACGATATTTAGCTGCATTACACGGGTAAATAGGGTTTGCTGAAAAACACTTATAGTTTTGTTATTCAGCAATTTATAGTTTTTTGTCAAGTATAAAATGCAAGGTTATGAGTAAAAATGAACAAGAACCCTTGCACTTTTTGGCATTAGCCAGAAAATCATCCTCTATTTCGTTGCCTTCAACTCGCAGTATTACTATACAGCTTCGTTTTGTCGCCTCATATAGGTCGCTTTTCTGACTTTTTCAGCAGACCCTAAATGGTCTTGTGTATTTCGGTTTGAACCGTGCCAGTGATTTCGGAGTAACCGTGCCAGTGATTTCGGTTTGAACCGTGCCACTTAAAAAGGTCAAGTAACTTGCCTCCCTCAAAAAAAACAAGAGGGATATGGCAAAAAAACTTGATTCAATGGATTTAAAACAAATTATAAGTCTGCACCTAGACGGTTATAGTAATCGTGATATAGGTAAAACACTTGGTGTTAGCCGCAACACGGTTAATGAATACATGCAGCTATTTGTAGCGTGTGATATCGCCATGGAAGAACTGCTAACGCTCGATGAGGGGTCGTTGACGGAACTTTTTCCGGTGAAAACAACGATAAATAATCATCGATACAATCAGTTAATGAAGTACTTCGAGAAGGTCAACCTAGCTAGAAATTATGCCGGATTTACTTTTCTCTACCACTACAGAGAGTATGAATCGAGTGTTGATGAGGCCTACAGCTATACTCAGTTTATGGAGCACTACAATCGCAAGTACCGCAAGGTGAAGGGTTCGATGAAACTGGAACACAAAGCAGGCAATGAACTCATGATTGATTATACTGGTAAACGCCTTAGCGTTACCGACAAAGAAACCGGAGAGTTAAAATCGGTCGAAGTTTTTGTTTCCATACTTCCCTGTAGTCAATACACTTACGTGGAAGCTTGCTGGAGCCAGAAACGTGAGGATTTAATTGGTTGCATTGGTAATGCGCTTAACTATTATGGAGGTGTTCCTAAGGCAATTGTCTCGGACAACTTAAAGTCTGCGGTAACACGTGCATCGAAATACGAACCACAAATAAACAAGTCGTTAAAGGAATTTGCCAGACATTACAACTGTTCGGTAAACCCTACCCGAACCTATGCCCCGCAGGACAAAGCGCTTGTTGAACATGCCGTTAACCTAGTGTACCAACGGATCTTTTATCCCTTACGCAACATGACCTTTTTCTCATTAGCAGAGCTCAACAAGGAAATTAAAAGACGACTGGAGGAATACAACGACTTGCTCTTCCAGCGTAAGGAGGCTTCTAGGAGAGAGCTTTTTCAGTCGATAGAACGCGGCACATTAAAGCCCCTGCCACAGAGCCTATATGAACTTAAGGAGTACCGCAGGGCCAAAGTTCAGAAGATGGGTTATGTATACGCCTCGATTGATAAGAACTACTATAGCGTTCCTTATCGGTTCATCGGGGTGCATACTCAAATACACAGCTCGGCCAACCATGTGGAAGTCTATTACAAAAGTGAGCGTATTGCCATCCATCCTCGCAACAAAAATAGCGGTGTTTATACCACCATTAAGGAGCACCTCTCTAGTGCACATCAGGCCTACAAAGAATGGAGTCCAACCTATTTTACCACCATGGCCAAACCACATGGTGAGTCGGTTGTGATGCTTGTTGGGGCATTATTGTCCCAAGGAAATTATCCTGAAACTGCTTACAAAAGCGCCATGGGAGTGATACAGTTGCACCGCCAATATGGATCAGAGCGGTTAAACAACGCTTGCCAACGCGCTCTATACGGGCAAGCATTGTCTTATACCAGAGTTCGTAATATTCTAAAAAACAACATGGACCACGAACAACTCAACATACAAGAACTTACACAAATACAATCTCATATACCCTCACATGCAAACATACGTGGGGCAAATACTTATAACTAAAACCAATCAAAAATGAACAAAAATCCAACCATTGAAAAACTGATGAAGATGCGCATCAACACCATGGCTAGTATGCATCAACATCATTTACAGAACAACCTCTATAACGACAGTACGCCAGATGAATACATCAGCTTACTCACCGACATGGAATGGGAAGAAAGGCAAAACACGAAGATCCAGCGACTCATAAAACAAGCTGGGTTTCGCCAGCAAGCTAACGTAAATGACATTGATTTTACAACGCCCAGAAACCTTGAAAAGAACATGTTTAATCGGCTCACCTCGCTTGATTTTATTACCAAAAAGGAGAACCTTATCCTCACAGGAGCATCAGGGGTAGGTAAAAGTTACCTGGCCCAGGCACTTGGTCACCAAGCTTGTTCAATGGGGATGAAAGTCCATTATGTAATCGCTGCACGGTTATTTAATCGGTTAAAACTGGCAAGAGTTGATGGAACCTACAATAAAGAGTTGAAAAAACTCACCAAACATAACGTACTAATCCTTGATGACTTTGGTTTACAAGCCTTCGACAACCATGCAAGAGAAGTATTGATGGATATTATTGAAGATCGATTTAATACCTCTACCACCATCGTATCCGCGCAAATACCCGTCTCGGCATGGTACGATATTATTGGAGAAGGAACCATCGCGGATGCTATTTTAGATCGATTGGTAAACTCTTCTCACCGAATAGACCTCAAAGGGGAATCCCTGAGAAAGACAATTCTTGAAAGCATAAATGGAAAAAATTAACTAAAATTGTATGACTTTTTTAAGTGGCACCCATAGACCGAAATCCGTGGCATGGATAGACCGAAATACACAGCCCCTCTCTCATTCGCATTTGGAGGTATAAGAAGCGGAGGCGTGCTTCAAATGAAGTGGAAAGACATTAAAAAAGACC
>JAJCXW010000143.1 GCA_029263235.1 Acidimicrobiales bacterium | reverse complement strand
CGTTCCGATCGGAACGGTGATGAGCCGACTGCATCGGGGAAGAAAGCAGCTTCAGAAACGGTTGTACGACTTCGCGAAGGTCAATCGACTGCTTCCCGACGACGCCCAACCGCTGGCCGCCACCTCCACCACATCCACCATCGATCCCGGCTCCGAACATGGCACCTGACACGGAAGATCCCTGCGAAACCGGTTCGGACGACTGCCGCGATGCCCTGCACGACCTTTTCGTGTACCTCGATGGGCAGCTCACGGTGGAGCGACGCCAGATGATCAAAGGCCACATAGATCGTTGTTCTCCCTGTCTCGAGCGGTATTCCTTCGAGACGGAGCTGCGTCAGGTCATCGCCCAGAGCTGCCGCGACACGGTGCCCGACTCACTTCGGCTCCGGATCGCTGAAGCAATCGGATGCGATCCGAGCCTGGCAGATTGCGACGCCGACGAAGATTGAGTCGGCCCCGATCGCGAGATCAGGGCGACCATCCAAGTGATCGTTTCGTAACTGTTCATATTTGAGTGGAACTAAAGTCGGTGCTTCGGTGGTTCTTCTGGCCATGCGGGTCATCGGAGAGAGATTCACCAGCACAGACCGACAAGGGGCCCCAGCCATCGCGGGTCGCGTTTGCGACGACGCCAAGTGCTACACGGTCCTGAGCATCTACAACGATCTCGACTTCTGCAGCATTCATGCCCCGATGGTCGTGCCTCGAATGCGGGGCAAGGTAATCGACGACTGACCGCTGAGGCTGGTGAATGTCGCCGGGCTCTGACTGGCCCCTACACTCTCGGCCATGAGCATTCTCGCAGTCGTCTGGCATTACTGGATCGCCGTGCCGTTGGCCGCGGTGTCGGTTGTGGCGATAATCGGCACGATCGGCGGTTACCTGGCCAAGGTCACCTACAGCCGCTACCCGCGCGACTAGAGGACTCTCCTTGTCAGACGACGCAGTTGACTGGGAAGTAGCGCGCAAGGTCGCTCAGCGGTTTGGTGGCAACGAACCGTTCACGGGCCCCGAGTATCGCGATGGGCTCGAAGAGGACTTCGCCGAGTTCACCGAGCAGGCGGAGGATCTTGTGGCCGAATGCACAGGTCTTCGATCTCTCAGCGGATCGGCCCGCGGACGGGTCACATCCAGGGCCGGCTGGGTCGACGCCAACCTGGCTTCGTTCCAACGACTTCTCCGGCCCATCACCAAGAAGCTCGGCGACAAGCTCGACAAGTCGTCGATGGGTGTGGGCAGCAAGGTCGCGGGAGCCGAGTTGGGGATGATGCTCGGCTGGATGTCGACCCGGGTGCTCGGTCAATACGACCTTCTGGTGATCGAGGACGAAAAGCCCGACGAGCAGGACATCGTCTACTACGTCGCTCCCAACGTCTTGGCGCTCGAGCGTCGCTACGCGTTCCCACAACGTGAGTTCCGCCTATGGCTGGCTCTGCACGAGGTGACGCATCGCGCTCAGTTCACCGGCGTGCCCTGGATGCGCGAGCACTTTCTCGGCCTGGTGGAGTCCACAATCGACAGTGTCGATCCCGATCCCCAGCGTTTCATGGCGGCGTTGCAACGGCTTCTCGAAGCTCGTCGCCGCGGTGAGGACCCGATGGATCAGGGCGGGATCATGGCCCTGTTTGCTTCGGAGGAGCAGCTGGCGGTCATAAATCAGGTAGCCGGGCTAATGAGCCTGCTCGAAGGCCATGGCGACATCACGATGGATCGTGCCGGACAGGGACTTGTGCCATCGGCCGATCGATTCGCGAGGGTCCTCCGCCACCGGCGACAGAACTCCAGTGGCTTCACCAAGGTCTTCCAACGGCTGGCCGGACTCGAAGCCAAGATCAAGCAATACGCCGAAGGCGAACACTTCATCAATGTCGTCGAAACACGAGGCGGCGCGGAGTTGTTCGACCGCGCTTGGGAGTCCCCCAACAACGTCCCCTCGATTCTCGAGATTCGAGACCCAGAACTGTGGATCTCGAGAATCGGTGCGACCGAACTCGTCACGTGACGGGCACTTGATTGAATCTCGAACCGGTGCTCCGGCGTTGTCGGTTTCCGACCGGCGATTCGCCCTTGGCGCTGGCGGTGAGCGGCGGTGCCGACAGCATGGCCATGGCGGTTCTGGCTGCTGAATTGGATCTTCCGGTCGTCCTGTGGCACGTCGATCACGGTCTTGGTCCCGAGGCGTCCCACTACGTGGAGGTGGTGGTCGATCTCGGGCATCGCCTTGGAGTGCCCGTCGAGGTGCGTCGGATCGAGCTCAGCTCAGGTTCTGCTCTCGAAGAACGAGCCCGGGAGGCCAGGTACGAAGCCCTTCCCGACGACGTGTGCGTCGCCCACACTGCCGACGACCGGGCCGAGACGATTCTGTTCAACATGTTCAGGGGGGCCGGGATGGCTGGCGTGGCGGCACCATTCGGGCGAGTCCATCGTCCGTTGATCTCGTTGCGTCGATCCGAGACCAGAGCGGTTTGCGAGCACTTCGATCTAGAAGCCGTCGACGATCCCATGAACAGCGATGAACGCTTCACCAGAGTGGCCGTCCGCCGGCGTCTGATCCCATTGGCCGAGGAGATCTTCGATCGTGATCCGGTGCCGCTGCTCAACCGCCATGCCGATGCCGTCGCCGACGCTCTGACGGTGGTGCAGAGCGCCGCGGAGCAACTCGACCCCACCGACGTCGCCGCTCTTGGCCAAGCGCCAACAGCCGTAGCCACGGAGGCCCTACGAATCTGGATCAAACAGCAGTCAGGGTCGGCACATTTCGTCGACTCGGCTTCGATCGATCGGGTGATGACGGTGGTGAGAGGTGAGGTGATCGCAGCCGAGGTTGTCGGTGGTCACCGGGTGGCCCGAACCGCAGGGCGGCTACGTGTCGAGACGGCGGGAACTGCATCGGAGGATGACGGTAGGGTCGGCGGATGAGCTTCGAGGTACCCGCAGGACGAATAGGCGCTGAGGTGATCAGTGCCGATCAGCTGAGCGACCGGGTGAAAGAGCTGGGTCGGCAAATCACAGCCGACTACGCCGGCCGGCCGCCTCTGATCGTCGGAGTGCTCAAGGGCGCCTACGTGTTCATGAGCGACTTGGCCCGCGAGATCACTCTCCCGGTCGAGTTCGACTTCATGGCGGTGTCGTCCTATGGGGAGTCCACGGCCTCAAGTGGGGTCGTCCGCATCGTGAAGGATCTCGAGACCGACATCGCTGGGCGCGACGTGCTCCTGGTCGAGGACATCGTCGACTCGGGTCTCACCCTGAAGTACCTGCGTCGACTGCTCGAGGATCGCAATCCTTCGAGTCTCGAGGTGTGCGCCCTGTTGGTCAGAGAGGGAGCTCGCACCGACGGAGTCAAGTATGTGGGTTTCCCGATCCCGCCGGATTTCGTGGTGGGCTACGGGCTCGATGTGGCTCAGTACTACCGCGAGCTGAGCGACATTCGCGTTTTCGAACCAGCCTGACAGTGCGTGATTCCGAGGTGCGCACACGAGTGATGGGAGTGGTCAACGTGACCCCCGACTCGTTTTCCGACGGGGGATTGTGGCTGGACCCCCAGATGGCAGAACAGCAGGTGGGCCAACTCGTGTCCGAAGGCGCAGAGGTCATCGACATCGGCGGAGAGAGCTCGCGTCCGGGAGCGGCGGCCGTCGATGCCGACACGGAGTTGGCGAGAGTCATCCCGGTCATCGAAGCGGCCGCATCGAACTGGCCGGGCATCGAAATCTCGATCGACACCACCAAGTCGACGGTCGCGGCCGAAGCCGCTCGAGCGGGTGCGACGATCCTCAACGACATCTCGGCCTCTCTCGACGACGTCGCTGCCGATCTCGGGATGGGCTGGATAGCGATGCACGCCGGAGGCCCCAGCACAACCATGCAGGACGACCCCCGCTACGACGATGTGGTCGTGGAGGTAGCCGACTATCTCAGTGAAGCTGCCGCCAGAGGACGGGGTCTCGGCATCGAACGGGTCTGGGTCGATCCGGGAATCGGATTCGGCAAGACCACCGCCCACAACCTCGAATTGATCGCCAATCTCGACCGACTGACCACGATCGCGCCAGTGGTCGTGGGGGTCAGTCGCAAGCGGAGCATCGGGCAGCTCCACGCCGAAAGCGACGGTGTCGACCACGTCGATCCCGACGATCGTCTCGACGGATCAGTGGCCATGGCCGCTTGGTCGGCACATATGGGCGCCGACATGGTACGAGTGCACGATGTGCGGGCTACGGTCGATGCCGTGCGAATGGTCGTGTCATGAGAGGCAAATGGGCTCAAGGTATCCAGCCCCGTCACTTCACCTGGATAGTGAAGGATCGTGTCGCGGTATGTGAGCGGCCCGGAGGCTACGGCGAGAACCACCGCCGGGTCCGTCGCCAAGAAGAGATCATCTGGATCCGCCAGAACGATTTCGCCTTCGTGGTCTCGCTGATTTCGTCCACCCACAATCTCCACAATTACGAAGAGATGGGACTTCCGTTCCACCATGTGCCATTTCGCGGCCCGAGAGGCGGTCCACTCGACCTGACCCGGGCCATGGCGTCGATACGAGATCACGTCACCGCCAACGAGAGAATCGTCCTCCACCACGAAGAGGTGGGCGAACGAGTCATGGGCCTCATCGCGGCGTATCTGCTCTGGACCGGCCTGGTGCAGAGCGGACCGCAGGCGATCAGTGTCGCCGAGCATCTGTTCGAGAGCGAACTCGGCCCGGTGGCCCGCCAGTTGGTGACGATGGTCGCCGAATGCGACTCATCGGACGAGGTGCCAGTCGGTGCGTTCATCAACGCCCCCGACGAACTCGACGATCTCGACGACGAACCGGACGATCTCGACGACGAACCGGACGACGACCCGGTCGATTCGGACGATCCGGACGACCAGCACTGAGCTGCTGCGATGACACCCTCGAGCGCCGAGCAGCCGAAACCGGGCCGCGGACGTCGTGCCTTCATTGGATTGGGATCCAACATCGGCGATCGTGTCGCCTACCTCAAGGCCGCGGTTGCGGGGATCCCCGACGTTGATGCCGTCTCGGCGGTCTACGAAACCGATCCCGTCGGTGGCCCCGAACAGGGAATGTTCCTCAATCTCGTGGCTCGTCTCCAGACCGAGCTGTCGGCCCATGAACTGCTCGACGTGTGTCGTCGAGGTGAGGCCGCCGCCGAGCGCACCCGAGAGGTCAGATGGGGACCGCGCAGTCTCGACCTCGACCTGCTCTGGATCGATGGCACTACCGTCGACGACCCCGATCTCACGGTGCCCCACCCGAGAATGTTCGAGCGGCCCTTCGTGCTCATCCCACTCAACGATGTCGGATCCGATGTAGTGCCCGACGATTTCGATCCCGTCGACGACGGGGTGCGGCGAGTCGGTGTCTTGAGCGAGCTGGAAGGGCCCTGAGCCGGTCCGACCGGCTTCCGTCATGACCTCCATTCGCATCATCGGTGGTGGCCGAGCGGGCTTGTCGCTGGCCGGCGCCCTCGAAGGGTCAGACTTCGAAGTGGCCGAGATCCTCCGCCGCGGAGATTCGGTCGCCGCGGCCGCATCCGGCGTCGATCTGGTGGTCATCGCCACTCCCGATGCTGTGATCGAGGAGGTCGCCCGAGCGATCAACCCGGTCGAATCGACGGTTGTGGCCCACATGTCGGGTTCTCTCGGACTCGCCGCGGTGGAGCCCCACCGGCTCACGGCCGCTCTGCATCCCCTGGTGGCTCTGCCCGATCCCGTCACCGGCTCCAAGCGTCTGCGGGACCAAGCCTGGTTCGCGATAGCGGGGCATCAGATCGCCGCGGATCTGGTCGGCGCTCTCGGCGGCACAGCATTCGAGGTGGCCGACACCGATCGGGCGCTCTATCACGCGGCTGCGGTGATCGCCTCCAACCATCTGGTCGCACTTCTGGGGCAGGCCGAGAGAATCTGCGCACGAGTCGGGGTGCCGTTCGAGGCAATGATCGATCTGGTTCGGGCCTCGGTCGACAATGTCGCCGAGCTCGGACCGGCAACGGCGCTCACCGGGCCGGCGGCTCGTGGCGATGAGGAGACCATCAACCGCCACATAGAGGCCCTTCCGGCCTCTGAGCGGGAGGTCTACGAGGTGATGGCCGACGAGGCTCGGCGGCTGGCCCAACAATCGAATCCGCACCAACAAAGCGAAGGCGGCCTGCAGTGAGGGTCGTCAACACGGTCGCCGACCTACGGACGGCCCTCTCCGAGGCTCGTCTTGATGGCGCCTCCATCGGGTTCGTCCCCACGATGGGCTTCTTGCACGCCGGCCATGCCTCGTTGATGGAGGTGTCGGTCGCGGCCAACGCCGTCACTGTCGTGTCGATCTACGTCAATCCGCTGCAGTTCGGAGCCCACGAGGATCTGGCGTCGTATCCGACCGACAGAGCCGGTGACCTGCGCACCTGCGAGGCCGCGGGTGTCGACTTAGTGTTCGCGCCGGAAGCCGAGGAGATGCACACCGCCGACATGTCGACCACGGTGGCGGTGGGCGGCGTGTCATCCCCCCTCGAGGGAGCATCCCGGCCCTCCCACTTTGCGGGTGTCGCAACGATCGTCGCCAAGCTGTTTTCGATCGTCGGCCCGTGCCGGGCCTATTTCGGGGCCAAGGACTGGCAACAGACGCAGGTCGTCGCCCGCATGACCATCGATCTGTCGCTCCCGGTCGAGGTGTTCGCATGTCCGATCATCCGCGAGCCCGATGGGTTGGCGATGTCGAGTCGCAACATCTATCTGACCACCGACGAGAGAGCTCAGGCGACCGTTCTGCGCCAGGCCCTTCTCGTCGGAGTGGAACTCGTCGAGAGCGGAGAGACCGACGCCACGCGAGTCGAGTCGGCGATGCGCGACACGATCAACACGGCGTCGCTGGCCGAGATCGACTACGTGGCGGCCGTGCCTGCACAGACATTGGTCGTCGATGGTCCACTCGATGGCGACGTGCGATTGCTGGTAGCGGTGCGATTCGGCAAGGCCCGACTCATCGACAATGCCGGATGTCGTACCATCGAGACATGAACGATCAAGGTTCCTCGGGCGCATCTGGAGACGGTGACTCACCGAAAGCCGACTGGTATCCCGATCCCGGAGGCAAGCACGAACAGCGCTACTGGGATGGTTCGCGCTGGACCGAACACGTTGCCAGCCACGGCACCCAATCGGTCGATCCTCTCGCTGATTCGGGCCACGTTCCGGTCACGACGATGTCGGCCGAGAAGATCCAACATCAGGTGACCTCCAAAGCCGGGCACGACTCCACCGAAGTCGGCGGAGGCACGTTGTTCACCGAACCCGTTCTGGTGGTCAATCAGAAGGCCAAGCTGATCGAGCTCAACAACGAATACGCGGTCTACGACCAGAACGGCACCCAGATCGGTGCCATTCGACAGGTGGGTCAGAGCAACCTGAAGAAGGTGGCCCGATTCGTGAGCAGCCTCGATCAGTTCATGACCCACAGCCTTCAGTTGGTCGACATGTCCGGAGCGGTTCAGCTCACCGTCACCCGACCCAAGAAGTTCGCCAAGTCGAAGGTCCACGTCACTGACGCCGCCGGGAATCAGATCGGATCGATCGTCCAGAAGAACATGATCGGGAAGATCAAATTCTCAATCGAGGGCCCATCGGGTGAGATCGGATCGCTCAACGGCGAGAACTGGCGAGCCTGGAACTTCAACCTCCAGGACGGAGCCGGAGTCGAGGTTGCCCGCATCACCAAGACGTGGGAAGGCTTGGCCAAGACGATGTTCACGACGGCCGACAACTACGTGGTGAAGATCCACCGACCGCTCGAAGAACCGCTTCGAAGCATGGTTGTGGCATCGGCCGTGTCGGTGGACCTCGCTCTGAAGCAGGACAACCGAGGGTTCGGCTGAGGGCCGCAGTCCGCTAGCGTCAACCCTTGTGCTACTAGCGATCGACGTCGGGAACACCCAGACCGTATTGGGGCTTTACGACCCCGAATCCGACGAGGGCGAGGGCGCCTCAGTTGGTTTGGTCGATCACTGGCGACTCTCGACGGAAGCCGAACGCACGCCAGACGAGATGTCGGTGCTGGTGCGGTCGCTGCTCGACACTGTCGGAGTCGATTTCGACGAAGACCTCACGGGGGCTTCATTCTGTTCTGGTGTGCCACGAATTCTGGCCAACCTTCGGGAAATGGTCGCCCGTTACCTGCCGGTGGAACCCATCGTGATCGAGCCTGGTGTGCGCACCGGAATGCCGATCCTCTACGACAACCCCAAGGAGGTTGGAGCCGACCGCATCGCCAATGCCATAGCGGCCTACGACCTCTACGGCGGACCCACGGTGGTCGTCGATTTCGGTACGGGCAACAACTTCGATGTGATCTCGTCCGACGGTGAATTCCTCGGGGGCGCCATTGCCCCGGGCATCGAGATAAGCCTCGATGCCTTGTTCGGCCGGGCTGCGGCGCTTCGTGCCGTCGAACTGGTCGAACCCCGAAACGTGATCGGCAAGTCCACGGTCGAGTCGATCCAGTCGGGCACGATCTACGGGTTCGCAGCCATGATCGACGGGATGGTGGCCAGATTCGAGCGCGAAATCGGTGAGATCAACGTTGTCGCCACCGGCGGGCTGGCCCATCTGATCGCGCCAGTGGCCGACTCGTTCGACCAAGTCGAGCCCTTTCTCACCCTTCACGGTCTCCGGATCGTCCACCAACGGAACAATCGATGACCGATCCGAATACCGAATACCCGCCCGTTCCCTATCGCTTCGATGTCACTCACACGACGGCGGAGGTCGCGGCCGAGCACCCCGATCTCGAACCCGGCACCGAAACCGACCAGACGGTCACCATCGCCGGTCGCATGATGTTGCGCCGCGATCAGGGCAAGATCGCGTTCGGCACCCTGCAGGATTCCTCGGGCCGGATCCAACTGTTTGCCACCACCAAGCTCACCGAAGAGTTCGAGGAATTCACTTCGCTGTCGATCGGCGACTGGATCGCTGTTACCGGCATCGTGATGGCAACCCGCCGAGGTGAGCTCTCCGTCCGTGTCGATCAGTTCACCGTGCTCGCCAACGCCCGACGGCCCTTCCCCGACAAGTGGCACGGAATCTCCGACCCCGACGTCCGCTACCGTCAGCGCTATGTCGACCTGTGGGTGAGCGACGACGCCCGGGACGCTTTTCAGAAGCGTTCAGAGATCGTTGCTGCCATCAGAAGTCGGCTCTCCGACCAGCAATTCGTCGAGGTCGAGACGCCGATGCTTCATCCCATTCCGGGTGGGGCCACCGCCCGACCCTTCACCACCCACCACAACGCCCTCGATACCGAGCTCTACCTGCGCATCGCGCCGGAGCTGTATCTGAAGCGGTTGGTGGTGGGCGGCATGGAACGGGTCTTCGAGATTGGTCGGGTCTTCCGCAACGAGGGAATGTCGACCCGCCACAATCCCGAGTTCACGATGCTCGAGCTCTATTGGGCCTATGCCGACTACGCGCAGATGATGGAGCTGGTCGAGCAGTTGATCGAGGGCGTGGCTCTCGATGTCACCGGTTCAACCAAGATCGAATACGACGGACGCGAGATCGACTTCGCGGCGCCCTGGCGTCGGGCCACGATGGACGAACTCATTCTGAAGCACGCTGGCGTGGAGGTCAGCCTCGATACCCCACGCGACGAACTCGTCGCTTTGTGCGAGCGGTTCGGTGTCGAGGTTCGCGACAGCTACGGCCCCGGAAAGCTCATCCTGGAGATCTACGAGAAGACCACCGAGGCGCATCTCTGGGGACCGATCTACGTCACCGACTACCCCCAGGAGGTGTCTCCGCTCTCGCGTGCTCATCGCGACAAGCCCGGCTACACCGAACGCTTCGAAGGGATCGTCGCCGGCCGCGAACTCTTGAACGCGTTCAGTGAGCTTCTCGATCCGACCGAGCAACTGGCCCGGTTCGAGGACCAAGAAGCCGAGAAGGCTGCGGGTGATGAGGAAGCCATGGTCGTCGACTCCGACTACCTGCGGGCTCTCGACTACGGGCTACCCCCGACGGCTGGTCTCGGCGTGGGAATCGACCGGCTGGTGATGCTTCTCACCGGCACGACTACTATCCGCGACGTGATCCTCTTTCCCACGCTCCGCGCGGAGAGTCCTACTTCGGACCCGTCCGCAGCCGACGAGTAGTTCATGCGCATCCTCATCACCGGTATGGGTGGGGCCATTGGAACCGGCGTGGCCCAGAAGCTCGAGCGGGATCCCGACAACGAGATCCTGGGCGTGGATCTGATGCCGCCGCGGCGGCATCTCCACCGAGCCAAGTTCCATCTCGTGCAGGCGGGCGACATATCTCTGCGAACCACACTCATCCGGGATTTCGATCCCGAGGTGATCGTTCATCTGGGGGTCTACGAGCCTCACGCCAGATCGAATCCTCTCGACTCGACCCGCCGTACCCGTGCGGTCACCCGGTCGGTCTTTCACGCCGGACTCGACTGTGGCTCGCTGCGCCACGTCGTGGTGAGGTCGGGCATCGAGGTCTACGGACGGGAGCGGGGCACGGCTCTTCGGCCCGATGAAGATGCTCCGATCAACCCCACGTCGCGATTCGGTCGGGCTCTTGCCGAGGTCGAGGAATCGGCCAGAGCGTTCTCGTCCCTGCGCGACATTCCGGTGACCATTCTTCGTTTTGCCCCGATTGTCGGCCCCTACATTCCGAGCCCGCTCGGCCGCTATCTCCGTCTGCCGGTTGTTCCGGTGGTTGCCCCTGTCGACTCTCCGATCCAACTCGTGCACATCGACGATGTCCATGATGCCACGGTCGCCGCGGTGCGGGCCCGTGTCGGTGGGGTGTTCAACATCGTCGGTGAGGGTGCAGTCACCGGGTCCCAGGCGGCCCGGCTCGGCAACAGGCTCATCGTCCCGGTCTGGGGGCCGGGATGGAGGCTGTCGAAGCTGGTCACGGCAGCATTCGGATCTCCCCTTCCCGAACACACCGCGGAGGCGATGCGTCGCGGTCAGACCGCCGACGGCAGTCGTGCTCACACAGAGCTCGACTTCGTTCCGGCGCGTTCCACGCGTGAATGTGTGGAGGATCTGTATCAATGGGCTTCGATAATCAGGGTCGACGTGGATCGAGGTGCTGCATGAAGTGGGGCTTTCTCTCCGCACCAAAGCATCTGCTCGACGGCCAGGTACGTCTGGCCCGCAGCGTGGCGAGCCGCTTCGATGGCAGCTACCAGATCGACTCCTGGGGCTTCGACCAAGAGATCCACGCCGCGCTCATGTCGCTGGGCAAGGCCCGGTGGGATGTCGTGGTCGACGGACTCGTCAACGTTCCCCAGACCGGACCCGTCGTGCTGGCGGTGCAGCGTCGCTTTGGTTTGTCGGAGCAGGGTGTGGTGAGCATGGCCTTGGCATCGGCGGGCCGGCGGGTGAGGCGGGTAGGTATTCCGGGTCCGGTGGTCTTTGAGGCTCCCATGAGACTCACGGGTGGTGTGATGGCCGATCCGGCCGAGGTCAGGGGATTGCTGCGTGATGGCCACGTCGTGGCCGTCCCGATGCGAAGGTCGCTGAGTTCGAATTCTCCCGGGTCGCTCGATCCGCTGGTGCTCGAACCAGCCGTCGACATGAACGTTCCCGTGCTTCCGGTTGCGGTTCACGGATCGGAGTTGGGTCGAAGGTGGCGGGTCGTCATCGATCCGCCGGTGCCGCCTCCCGTGGAGGACGGTCGCCTCGGCGCCATAGAGATGGCCGGCTTGGCCCGAGAGGCCGTGGCTGCTGTGAGTCGGGATCGCTGACATGGGATGGATCACCGCCAACGACCTCACTCGCATCCACTACGTCGAGTGGGGCAATCCGCGCGGTGAGCCGGTGTTGTTTCTGCATGGGCTGGGAACCGACAACGTCGGTTGGTTGATGCAGCGGTTCGCTTTCGGCCGCAAGTATCGATGCATCGCCGTCGACAATCGCGGGTCAGGGCGATCCGACAAGCCGGTCGGACCCTACGAACTCGAACAACTCGCTCTCGACGCGATGTTGGTGCTCGATGATCTCGGTATTGAGTCGGCCCACGTGATCGGGGCGTCGATGGGTGGGGCGATTGCCCAGATCGTCGGTGTGATGTACGCCAAGCGGGTCAGGTCGCTCACTCTCGCGTGCACCGCATGCACGCTGCACACCTGGAGAGAGGAACTGTTCGATGGATGGATCGAACTGATCCACGAGAAGGGCATGCGCGAGTTCGCGGTGCACAACCTCGAATGGATATTCGGACCGCGGTCGTTTCGTCGGCTGTATCCGGTGGCGATCGCCGCCGGCCCCTTCCTATTGAGAGCACCCGAACACGGATTCCTCGGGCAGGTTCAGGCCCTCAGAGCAGTGGATGCCAACATCGCCGAGGAACTGTCCAATATCAAGGTGCCCACACTGGTGATCTCGGGAAGTCAGGACATCCTCACGCCGGTCGCCGACGCCGAGGAGATCGCCCACCGGATTCCCGGCAGCGAACTGGTGATCATCAGAGGAGCGGCCCACGGCTTCATGATCGAACAGGCGCGGCCGTTCAACAGCGTGGTCAGAGACTTCATCGACCGCCAGAGCATGTCGGCTTCAGCCGAGAGGCGCCGCGGCTCGGTCGACGATGTGGCCGGCAGCAGCACGTAGAGCTTGAGCTCCCGGAGTATCGGGGAGTTCCGAGACTGATAGTGCTGCTTGGTCGGCCCACATCCGCGCCGATTCGAGAGCCAGTTCGATGCCGCCGCCCTGGCGGACCAGATCGCGGGCGGTGTCGCGTTGCTCGATGCTGATGGGTCCGCCGAGTATGTCGTGGAGTTGGGCTCCGACTTCGGGGTTCTGCATCGAGTGAATGACAGGGAGCGTGTAGATGCCCTCGATGAGATCGTTGCCTGCCGGCTTGCCGAGCTGTTCGTCGGTTGCGATCACGTCGAGAATGTCGTCGACGACCTGAAACGCCATTCCGTAGGTGAGCCCGAACTCGGTGAGCGAGTCGATGACGTCGCGGGGGTGGCCAGCGACGATGGCTCCGATTCGGCAGGCTGCGCTGAGTAACGAGGCGGTCTTTCCGGTGATGGATTTCTCGTAGCGTTCGACGCTGCGGCTCGTGTCGAACGCACTCTCGAGTTCGAGGATCTGCCCCTCGCACAGGCGGGTGATGGTGGTGGCGAGGAGTCCGGCTACCTCGGTGCCGAGTTCGGAAGCGATCTCGGACGCTCGGCCAAGCAGGTAGTCGCCGGCGAGGATCGCACGGAGATTCCCCCACTCGGAGTTGACGCTGCGAACCGCCCGACGGGTTGTTGCGTCGTCCATAACGTCGTCGTGGTAGAGCGATCCGATGTGGACGAGTTCGACCGCACAGCCGCCTCTGACCACTTCGATAGCCGCTGGCTTGACGTCGGTGTCGAGGGTGGAGGCGGCCGCCATGGCGAAACCGGGGCGGACCCGCTTCCCACCGGCTCTGATGAGATGGCTGGCAACTTCGGTGAGGAACTCACCATCGGACTTCACCACGGCGAGGAGCTCGTGCTCGACCCTGACCAGGTCGGCCTCCATTGTTGGCAGGATCGAAAGAGGGGATGTCGCCACGGGGACACGCTAGGCCGTGCGGGATCGTCTCGCCCATCCAAAGCGGTGTGATGGCCCAAACCTCGTGTTGAGGACGATTCTGCCGATGTTGATGGTTCAGGTTGAAACTCAGCGCCGCGTTACAGGCTGAGAGGTCCGGGTAGAGTAGATCCACGTACC
>JAJCXW010000142.1 GCA_029263235.1 Acidimicrobiales bacterium | reverse complement strand
GCAGCCATGCCGTGCTCGAAACGTTCGATGCCAACCGACACCAGACCGTCGACGAGTCGGTTCATCACCGACTCGCACGCAGGAGGAAGCCCGCCCAGGGCCAGAGAGACCTCACGATCGGACTCCACCATGCCGGGAAGGTCACCATGGATCCCCGGATCGGGGTTGTCGCCGACGATCACGTTTCTGGCCCCGGGAGCTCCGGTCATGCTGGCAGGTACCACCCAATCGAACCGTGCCCCCACCGACACGGCCGTGACTCCCTCCGGATAGGGCACTCCGGCGGTCGATCCGGCGAAGCCACTCGGCGACACATCGTCGACCACGTCGGCAACCAGGATGAAATCGGGCCAGACCGGTTCGATGATGGCGTAGGCGATCGAGCCGGGAGAGGTCATGGCGAGGACTTGTGCGGTCTCGGCCAACGGCGCTCCGTGGTTCGGGGCAGCGAAGGTGACCGCCACCCCCACGTCGACCGTGCCTCCTTCTCCCCCGACCGCGGCCACCGCATGGCGGGTCATGAGCCCGCCCAGGCTGTGGCCATAGACATCTATGACGACTCCCGGGTTGGCGGCCGCCACCGCCTCGAGAAGCTCGGTGAGCCGCTCCACTCCGGGAACGATCTCCTGCCGGGTGTCGGACCCCGAATAGGGCGAACTGTCGAGTTGGGCCGACCACGAGCCCGGTCTCGCGTCCGCGGGAATGACTCCCCCGTTGTAGCTGAACCTGACGATGTCGTCGGTGTCGTAGCCGTGTGATTCCAGGTCGAGGCCCGCCATGGCACCGGGAACCGACGAGGACGAATCCAGCCCATCGACCACCACCGCCAGTCGTCTCTCGGGCGGCACCGCAACCGACACCGAGCCGTCGGTGCAGGGTGGCCGCTCGATGGCTCGCAGCGTCAGCATCGTGAGGTCCATGAGCGCTGTGGATGGGTCGAGCTCCATGAACAAGTCGGTGAGAATACGGGCCCTGTGGAAGAGGTCGGCCAGGTCACCCTCCGGGTCGAATCGCAGCCACGGCTGGAACGGGATCGAGTTGATGGCTCGGCGAACGCCATTGATCAATCCGAACGGTCCGCCACCGGCATCAAGGTCGAACCGGTCGCGGATCTCGATGGCCTCCGACCGCGAGCGCAGATCGAGCCAAGCCCACAACGCCTCGGGGTCGTCGTGGGCAACGAGCATGACCGACACCGTGCGCACGCCGAAGAGCGATTCTGGATCAACGTAGCGGCCCTCGATTCGCGTGCCGAAGTGGAACCGATCGCCCGCGATCGCGATCAATTCTCCACCGACGATCTCATCGCCGAGACGAACCAGGACCCGGTCGACGAAGGAGTAGCTGCTCAACAGATCGCCACCGTGATCGATCGTCACGTGTTGCGATCCCGCCACCAATCCGGCGAAGACAACGACACCGGGGCCAGCCGCGACGAGAGGGTCGCCAGCGGTCGTGTCGTATTCAAGGCCACGATTGCCGGCTCCGTAGGCGCTCGACGGAGCTCGAAACGGATCGACAACCACGCGGTCGGTGGGCGGCTGCAGCTTGACCTCGGCCGCTGCGGCCGGCGAGACCGAACACACCGACGCCAACGTCGCGGCCACCAACAGCTTCGAAATGAACTTGCGCATCTTTTCCCCAGACTCCGAGATTTCGGGCGGGGAAGACGATGCGACAATTCACCTATGTCGTGATGGCGACTCTAGACGGGGGCGGTTGGATGCCCAACCGATTCTCACCGACGATCAGGCAAGTTCGCGTTCGCTGGCCGTGATGCGCGAACGCAACTGGAGAACTGCTTTGGTATGGATCTGACAGACCCTGCTCTCGGTGACGCTCAGCACTCGGCCGATCTCAGCCAGCGTGAGGCCCTCGTAGTAGTAGAGGGTCAGAACGATTTTCTCCCGATCGGGCATCTGGTTGATGGAGCTCGCGAGTATCTGCCGCATCTCCTCAACCTCATAGACCCCCATAGGACCCTCACGGGTGTCGGCGACTGTGTCGCCGAGAGTCAGGGCGTCGCCACGTTCGCCGCCCGACAACATCTCGTCGAGTGCGGCCACTCCCACGAACGAGATCTGGCTCAGAGCGTTTTGGAACTGCTTCTCGTTGAACCCCATCTCCTCGGCTACTTCAGCGTCGGTGGGGGCACGGTGGGTCGACGATTCGATTTTGGCGTAGGCCCTCTCGAGTGCTCTCGCCTTTGACCTGACCGACCGGGGAACCCAATCGATCGATCGGAGTTCGTCGAGGATGGCGCCCTTGATGCGGGCGATGGCGTAGGTCTCGAACTTGTATCCACGTTCGAGATCGAACTTTTCGATGGCGTCGATCAGACCGAACACCCCGTAGCTCACCAAGTCGCTCTGTTCGACGTTCTGCGGTAGGCCCACCGCCACTCGGCCGGCCACATATTTCACCAGAGGCGAATACTGGATGATGAGTTTGTCTCGAAGCTCTCGGGTGCGCGTTTGCTTGTATTGCGCCCACAGAGCTTCGGTCTCGTTGGGATCGTCACTCAAGGGTTGGGCTTCCTAAGCACGTGGATGGGTCGAACGGTGAACATCGCGAAGGCGTTCGCGACTTACTCGCGTATATATCTGGGTGGTGGTCAATTCGGCATGACCCAATAGTTCCTGTACAACACGCAGATCGGCACCTCCGTCCAAAAGATGAGTGGCAAAGGTGTGACGAAGCGCGTGGGGATGGGTCGGGTTGACCGATCGACGGTCGAGTAGGCGCCTCACATCGCGTGGCGTGATCTGGTGACCACGTCGATTGAGGAACACGGATTCGTCGGGCGAGTCGGCGGTGACGAGCTCGGGGCGACCTTCGCGGATCCACTCGCGGACAGCTCTCTCGGCCGCCTCGGATATCGGCACGCGCCGCTGTTTCTCTCCCTTGCCCCACACCGTGATCGTGCCGGACGAACCGGCGAGGTCGCTTCTCTTCAGGCCGCAGAGCTCGGCGACACGCAAGCCGCTGCCGTAGAGAAGTTCCACGATGGCCCGGTCGCGTAGTTCGACCATCGGCGGATTGCCGGTGCGGGCGGCGCCCGACAACACCGTGTCGATCTCTTCGGCGGAGAGAACCCGCGGCAATGTGGCAGCGCCGCGGGGCGCCGACAGCGATGCGCTCGGATCGGTGTCGATCAGACCTGTGCGCCGTGCCCAATCGAAGTACCGACGCATGACCGATGCCTTGCGGGCGGTGGTCCGCCGGGCGTAACCGGCCGCGTCGAGGTGCGCTAGATAGCGCCGCAAGTGACGTCGGGTGACTTCTTCGGGAGCCCCGGCCCCATTCTGTTCGAGCCAATCGAAACACGCCGCGGCGTCCCGGCGGTAGACCGCGCAGGTGGATTCAGCCGCTCGGGTGAGCGA
>JAJCXW010000141.1 GCA_029263235.1 Acidimicrobiales bacterium | reverse complement strand
TGACGTACGCGGTGACCGACATGTCGGGGAAGCGGTTCGTTCTGAGACGGCCACCGCTCGGCCATGTGCTTGCCAGCGCCCACGACATGGGCCGAGAGCACCGCATCATCTCGGCGCTGGCCCCGACCTCGGTGCCTGTGTCCCCGGCGATCGGACTGTGCACCGACGATTCGGTCAACGGCGCTCCCTTCTACCTGATGCATTTCGTCGAGGGATCGATCGTGTTCAACCACGACGACGGGTTGGCGGTCGAGCCAGAGCTGCGTCCGATCATGACTCACGCTCTCGTCGACACCCTCGCCGACCTGCACGCAATCGAGCCCGACGAAGTGGGGTTGGGTGATCTCGGCCGACGAGAGGACTACTGCGCCCGCCAGCTCCGAAGATGGAAACGTCAGGTCGACGACGGGTCGGACCGCACCATCCCTCTCGTTGACGAACTCCACGATCGCATGACCACGGGAATGCCTCCGCAGCAGGGAGCGGGAATCGTCCACGGCGACTACCGGCTCGACAACTGCATGATGGGCCACGACGGCAGCGTCGCAGCGGTGCTCGACTGGGAGCTCTGCACCCTTGGCGATGTGCTCGCCGACCTCGGCGGAATGGTCATGTGGTGGGGCGACGATCCGCGGGCCGTCGGGAGGCTTGCCGACGTGCCCACGAGAGTCGAGGGCTTCGGCTCCTCGGCCGAGATGGTCGACCGCTACGCCCGGCGATCAGATCGCGACATCTCCGACCTGCCTTGGTACGTGGCATTCCAGCATTGGCGGCTGGCGTGCATCACCGAGGGTGTGAGGGTGCGATATGCCGCTGGAGCGATGGGAGACCAGGACGAGACGCTCGGCGATGAGATCGCCATGGCCATCGACTATCTCCTCGAAAGAGCCAAGCAGATCCTCGACGAGGCCTGAGCGGGCTTTGAGACGGTCGGCAACATGACACCGGCGATCGAACTGCTCAAGGAGCTCGGTATTCCGCATCGGATCATCGAGTACGAACACGATCCTTCAGCGACCTCCTTCGGTGACGAAGCGGTGGCGGCCACCGGCGTCGGGGCCAACTCCGTGTTCAAGACCCTGGTCGTGACGCTCGACGACGGGTCGATGGCGGTGGGGGTCGTGCCGGTGTCTGCCCAACTCGACCTCAAGGCAATCGCCGCTGCTGCCGGCTCGAAGCGTGCCCGGATGGCCGATCCGGCGGCCGCTGCACGGCGCACCGGCTACGTCGCTGGCGGAATCAGCCCGTTCGGACAGAAGTACCCATCGCCGGTCTTCATCGACGAATGGGCCACCGCCCTCGACCTCGTCTATTGCAGCGGGGGTCGGCGCGGCTTGGAGATCGCAGTGTCGCCCGAAGCATTCACCGTCGCGATCAGCGCCAAGTTCGCACCTATAGCCTCGTGGTGATGCGCCACTCCGTCGAAATCACCTACTGCGTCCCTTGAGATTATTCGAGCCGCGCCGTGCGTGCGGTCGAGGCAATTCTCAGCAGCTACCAACATGTGATCGATGATCTACGGATCGTCACTGGAAGCAAGGGCGTATTCGACGTCAAGGTCGACGACCAGTTGATCTACTCCAAGGCACTGACCGGACGTCACGCTGAGCCCGGCGAGATCCTCACAGCGTTCGCCGAACACGTCGGGCCGATCGCCCGCTACGGCGAATGACCACCGACCCCTTCGATCTCGACGCCTTTCGTCGCGATGGCCACCAGCTGATCGAGTGGATCGCCGACTATCTCGAGGGACTCGAATCCCGGCCGGTGCGCGAGCCCGTCGAGCCCGGCGATGTCAGAGCCAAGTTGCCGTCCGCTGCTCCAGAGCATCCCGAACCGTTCGCCGACACGATGGCCGACCTCGATGAGATCGTCGTCCCGGGCCTTGCGCACTGGCAGCATCCGGGGTGGTTCGCCTACTTCCCGGCCATGTCCTCACCAGCCGCGATCCTGGGCGAACTCGCTTCGGCCGGACTGGGTGTCCAGGGAATGCTGTGGTCGACCTCTCCGGCAGCCACCGAGATGGAATCCCACGTCCTCGACTGGCTGGTCGACCTCACCGGAGTGCCCCAGAGCTGGAAGACGACCGGCGAGGGTGGAGGCGTGCTGCAGATGAGCGCGTCCGACTCGACTCACACCGCGCTGGTCATCGCTCGGGAGCAGGCCCGCCAACGCAGCAGCGCCAGCGCCGAGAACATGGTTGCGTACGCCTCATCACAGGCCCACTCCTCGGTGGAGAAGGGCGCCCGAGTGGCCGGATACGGCCACGTGAGATTGATTCCGGTCGACTCCGAATTCGCCATCGATCTCGGACAACTCCGATCCGCGGTGACCGACGACATCGCGGCCGGTCTCACGCCGGCCTTCGTTTGTGCCGCGGTCGGCACCACAGGCACCACCGCCGTCGATCCCGTTCGCGATATCGGCGAGATCGCCGATCGTCACGACATGTGGTTCCACGTCGACGCGGCCTACGCCGGGGCAGCCATGATCTGCCCGGAGTTCCGTCACCATCAGGACGGACTCGAGTCGGCCGACAGCTACACCTTCAACGCCCACAAATGGATGGCGACAAACTTCGACTGCTCGATCTTCTGGGTCGCCGATCGTCGGCCACTGATCGAGACGCTCAGCATCCTCCCTCCCTATCTGCGCGATGCGGCCACCGAGACCGGAGCGGTCATCGACTACCGCGACTGGCACGTGCCCCTCGGCCGAAGGTTCCGCGCCCTCAAGCTGTGGTTCGTATTGCGGTCGTTCGGAGCAGAGGGGCTTCGCGACATGATTCGCAACAGCGTCGATCAGGCGCAGAACCTGGCCGCCTGGCTCGCCGGCGATCCCCGGTTCGAGGTCATCGCACCCACTCCGTTCGGGCTGGTGTCATTTCGCCATACCGACGGCGATACCGCCACCACGAATCTGGCCGAGGCCATCAACTCGGACGGTTCGTTCTACATCACCCCATCGGAGATCGACGGCAGTCCGTTCATCAGAGTCTCGATCGGCTCGACATGGACCCGACAACACCACGTAGACCAGCTACGCGACCTCATCAGCCGGCTGGCCTGATCAACCCAACCGGGTTGCCAGCCGATCGACCTGCCCGATCTGTTGGGCCGACTCCGGTCCTGCCGACGGCCTCGCCAGCCTCAGGTCACGCACCGCGTCTTCCACGGTGGAACCCCCGGCCGCCATGATCAGAACGGCGATCACACCGGCCCGTCCCCATCCGGCTCCGCAGTGAACCAGCACATTGCGGCCATCCTCCAGATGCCCGAACACCATCCCGACCAGAGACAGGACCTCATCGTCGGAAGAAACCAGATAGTCGGGGGTCGGCAGACGGAGCACCGCATGGGACCGAGATGCCCCGAGCCACCCGATGTAGGTCGGATATCGACGCAAGATCTCCTCGTCGGTCTGGAGGCATACCAGCACGGACGCCTCGACATGGTCGAGAACCGCGTCGGGGTCGGGGCCCACCACCTCGAGACCGCACAGATGCAAGCCACCGGGCACGTCGCCCACCGGGATCCGATGAACCCCTCCAACTGCTGACCAGCGTGCTCCTCCGACCTCCACAACCCGCAGAGTAGCGAACCCCGGGCGATGAACCGGCCCGTTGGTGCCGCAGTCGATGATGTGCGGTCCGGGGGCGGTTCGGTGCAGTATGCGACATGACTTCGGGCCGCCACATGAACCTCGGCGACATCGCCAACGAGGAGTTTGCCGAGGAGCCACGCCCTCTCGACGGGTTGAGGGTTCTGGCCGCCGAACAGATGGCGGCCCTTCCGTTCGCCACCCAGTTGCTGGCCAGACTCGGAGCCGAGGTCGTCAAGGTCGAACATCCGACGCGGGGCGAGAGCGGTCGAGCCTCGACCCCCGGATTCACCGATCCCGACGGCCGCCATGTGGGAGCAACGTTTCTGAGAAACAACCTCGACAAGCGTTCCGTGGCTATCGACCTGAAGTCGCCCGTCGGCGTCGATCTCTTTCTGCGCTTGGCCCCCAGATTCGACATTGTTGCCGAGAACTTCAAGGCCGGAACGGCCGACCGTCTGGGGATCGGTTACGAGTCGGTGCGGGCCGTCCACCCGGAGGTCGTCTACCTGTCGGTGTCCGGGTTCGGCAATGATCCGGCATCGCCCTACGTGGACCGCGGCGCCTACGCCTCCATCGTCGAAGGAATGTCGGGCATCTACGAATACAAGCGTCGGCCAGGTCGCCGTCCCTCGGCCAACCCGGTGGGGGCGCTCGGCGACATCAGCTCGGCGTTGTTCGCGGTGATCGGAATTCTCGCGGCGGTGCGCCACCGCGATTCGACCGGGCACGGTCAGTACATAGACATCGCCATGCTCGATGCCACCCTTGCCATGACCGACATCGTCACCAATTTCTATTCGATGGGAATCCCGGACGAGGATTCAAGCGGGGTCGGCATCGTCGAGACATTCGAAGCCGGTGAAGGCTTCTTCGTGATGCAGGTGGTGCGCGAACACCAATTCGAGAGCCTGGCCGAGATCACCGGCAACGACTCCTGGACCAGCGATCCACGGCTCGGCTCGCGGCCGGGATGGCAGGAGCACTTCGACTCGATCATCCGGCCGGGGATCGAGACGTGGGCGTCCGGGATGACGGCCGCCGAGGCGGTCGCGAAGCTCAGTGCCGGCGGAGTCGCGGCTGGTGTCTCGAACTCCAGCGAACAGATCGTCAACGACCCCCACGTCGCCGCAAGGCACATGTTGGTGGAGATCCCACGTCCCCTCGGAGACGGTCCGCCGGTCCTTGTCCCGGGCAATCCCATCAAGATGTCGCGTATGGCCGATGGCCCCGACACCATGGTTCCTTGGCTCGGCCAACACACCGACGAGGTTCTGAGCGCGGAACTCGGGTTGAGCACGCAGGAACTCGCCGCGCTTCGAGAAAAGGATGTGACGTCCTGATCTCGTTTTCGGGGACTCACACGGGTTGACCTAGTATCGAGACGTCGATCAGACACGCGATACCGGACATCCGGTATCGGTCGGGGGCACCCATGGATTTCGAGTTCACAGCCGAACAGGTGGCGTTCGCGGACGAGGTCCAGCAGTTTCTAGATGAGCACGACGACCCCGACGTATTCGACCTCACCAGGGAGAACATGGCGCAGATCGTCGACACGCCCAAGCGTCGCGCGTTCATGAAGGAACTAGGGCACAAGGGCTGGTTGGGCATCACCTGGCCCGAGGAATACGGCGGGTCCGAAGGCGAGGGCGTGTTCGAGTACATCCTCAACGAGGCCTTGGCCGCCCGGGGCGGACCCCAGATCGGCAAGGGGGTCGGCATCATCGGCAAGACGTTGATCGCTCATGGCTCCGACGATCTCAAGGCTGAGTTTCTTCCGATGATCCTCGAGAACGACGTGGAGTTCGCGGTGGGCTACTCGGAACCCGACGCTGGCTCCGATGCCGCGGCGATGCGGCTCAAGGCCACTCGAATCACCAGCGATGTCGACGAGGACGGCTGGATACTCAACGGCCAGAAGACTTGGACGACCTCGGCCCACTTCGCCGAGTGGTACTGGGTGGGCGCCCGCACCGACACCACCAACAAGCACATGGGCATCACGCTCATGTTGGTGCCCCTCGATCACCCGGGTATCTCGATCAACGGCATCTGGACGATGGGAGACGAACGCACCAACGAAGTGTGGTTCGACGACGTCTTCGTGCCCGACAGCCACGTGGTCGGCGAAATCAACCAAGGTTTCCGTTACATCAGCCAAGCGCTCGACCTGGAGCGTTTCACCTTGTTTACGTTTGCTCCCATCAAGCAGCGTCTCGACCTGCTCACGGAGTATGTGCGAACCGCTCAACGCGACGGAGTTCCGCTGCGTGATGATCCGGTCATACGGCAATGCCTCGCCCAGTTGCAGACCGACGCCGAAGTGGCGCGGGTTATGGGACTCAAGTTCGTGGCCGAAGCAGTGAAGGTGGAGTTGGCGGTGAAGGCCGGGAAGGAAGGGTTTCAGCCCCCGACCGTCGTGTCGTCGGAATACAAGCTGTTCGCGACTGAGCTCTCGAAGAGGCTCGCCGATGCCACCATGGACATCATCGGCCCGGGAAGCCAGTTGCGGGTCCACACCAACGACGCGCCCCTGGATGGCCGATCCGAGTCGACCTATCGCTACACGGTGATCGACACGATCGGTGGTGGCTCCTCGGAGATCCAGAAGAACATCATCGCCCGCCGGGGACTCGGCCTACCCAAGAACTTCTGATCATCATGTCGTCCGCCCCCGCCCTCGAAGGAATCAGCATTCTCGACCTCGCGTCGGTCGGGCCGGGCGCTCGCGCTTCTCGAATCCTGGCCGACTACGGCGCCGACGTCGTGAAGATCGGCCCGGTGCCGGCGAGGGAAGGGGTGCAGATCGTGCCCCCGGTCTACGCCTACAGCGGCCACCGGCTGATGCGCCGCGCTCTGTTCGACCTGAAATCGGAGAGTGGCCGGAACGCCTTCATGGCTCTGGCGTCCGAGGCCGACGTGATCATCGAGAGTTTCAGGCCCGGAGTGGTCGACCGACTCGGCATTGGCTACGAGGCGGTGAGTGCGGTCAACCCGGCCATCATCTACTGCTCCACCAGCGGATTCGGACAATCGGGCCCGAAGTCGGCTTGGGCCGGCCACGACCTCAACTACCTCGCACTCTCGGGGTATCTCCATTGCTCGGGGCGCCAGGCCGACGGCTCGCCGGCCCTGCCCGGGGCGACCGTGGCCGACATCGCCGCCGGAGGAATGCAGGCAGCAATGGCCACCATGGCCGCCCTCGTGGCCCGGCAGAAATCCGACGAGGGATGCCATCTGGACGTATCGATCGCCGACGGCGCATTCGCGATGATGTCGCTCTACATCGACGAGCACCTGGCCACCGGATCCGAGCCCGGACCGGGACACAACATTCTCACCGGCCGCTACGCCTGCTACGGCGTCTACGCCTGCGCCGACGGCCTCTTCTTGTCGGTCGCCGCGATCGAAGCTCGGTTCTGGCACAACCTGTGCTCGGCTCTCGATCTGGATCGCTTCACCGGATCTCAGATGGACGACTCCCGTCAGCAGGAGATCCACGATGCGCTGGTCTACGTCTTCGCCACTCGCTCACGCGACGACTGGTCCGATCTTCTGGGTCCGGCCGACTGCTGTGTGGCTCCGGTTCTGACCGTCGGCGAGGCGGTCGAGGATGCCCACTACGCACACAGGGGGGTGGTGGTGGAAGCCGAACACGCCGACGAAGGCACCATTCGCCAGACCGGCACCGTCTGGGCCGGCACCGGGTCTGTCTCCGGGCCATATGAGGTGCGCGATGCCACGGTCACCGACACCCGGCAGTTGCTTCAGGATGTCGGCTACGTCGAGTCGTCGATCGATGCTCTCGTCGAGCAAGGAGTCGTGGCATGACCGACAGCGCCGCTGAGCTTCCGGCCGAGATCGTTTCGCTGATCGGGGTGCCTCAGCATTCAGCCACCGCCGACTTCACGGTCGAGCCCGCCTACGCCCACAACACCCTGGCCGCCACCGAGAACGCCAATCCGATCTATTGGGACTCCAGCGTCGCCGACGATCTCACGAGCGGGCCGACCATGCCGTTGGCGACCCTGTCGCTGTGGATGCGCCCCCACTACTGGCAGCCCGGAGCGGTCGGCGAACAGGTGGCCCTTCAGGTTCACTTCGACCTCAAGGCCCGACTTGGCCTGCCCGAGGCTGTCATGAGCGACAACACCCTGATCTTCCACGATCCGGTCCGTCCCGGCGATCTGATCAGCCATCAGCAGGTGCTTCGTTCGGTGAGCGGCGTGAAGACGACCAAACTGGGCACCGGTCGGTTCTGGGTCATCGACGTCGAATACCACAACCAGCACGGCGACCTCGTGGGGGTCGAGTCCTACACGGGATTCGGCTACCAGCGATCCGGCGACCCTGCATCTTCGGGGGAGGCCGACCAGTGAGCACGACCTTCGAATCGGTATCCGTCGGCGACACACTCTCCGAACTCGGATACGACGTCACGCCAACGACAGTCGTGCTGGGCGCTCTGGCCAGCCGCGACTGGCGGCCCATGCATCACGACTTCAAGTTCGCCACCGAACGCAACGGTGTTCGCGACATCTTCCTCAACACCCCCAATCAGGCAGCATGGTTCGAGCGCTACATCACCGACTGGACCGGACCCCGGGGCCGAATCGGTCGCATGAAGTTCCGGATGCACGACAGCGTCTTCCCGGGCGACCACATGGTGTTCGCGGCATCCGTGACCGAGATGTCAACCGATGAGACCACTCAGGGGTGGGCGACGCTCGACATACGTCTCAGCGCCGGTGGCCGCGTTTGCACTTCGTGTACGGCCCGTGTGGCCCTTCCGTCTGATCCCGAGGACAACCCGTGGGCCCGCCGTGGCGATCGATGGAAGCCATGAACTCCCAACCGACCGAGAGAGCGATGCCAACATGTTGAACCTCGACTTCGACGACGAGCAGGACATGCTTCGTGAGATGGTCCGGGGTATCTGCGACCGCCACTCCCCTCTCGAGGAGGTCCGGCGGCTGGAGGACGATCCGGTCGGCGTCTCTGCCGACCTGTGGGAGCAGATGGGCGAACTCGGGATCTGTGGCCTCATGCTTCCCGACGTCTACGGCGGCTCCAACATGGGCGCCCTCGAAGGAGTCGTCGTCTACGAGGAACTCGGCCGGTCTCTGGCTGCGGTTCCCCACCTGGTGAGCTGTGTCCTGTCGGCCGAGGCGATCCTCGCTGCCGGCAGCGAGCACCAAAGGGCCGAACTGCTGCCCCGTCTGGCCTCGGGCGACTCGATCCTCACTCCAGCCTGGCTCGAACCCGGCAACGGATTCGGCCCGGCCGGTGTCCAGATGCGAGCCACCGCCAGCGGATCAGACTTCGTCCTCGATGGCACGAAGATGCACGTGTATCACGCGGCTGCGGCCGAGCAGATGCTCGTCTTGGCCCGCACCGGCGACGGCGAGACCGAAATCGACCTGTTCGTCGTGCCGACGGATGCCAGTGGGGTCACGCTCACGCAGAAGATGTCGCTCTCATCCGACACGCAATATCGCGTCGATTTCGACAACGTGAGGGTTTCCTCCGAGGTCCGGCTCGGCGACCCGGGCTCCGGGTGGTCGACCTGGCAGACCGTCACACCCAAGGCGGCCATTCTCGCGGCAGCCCAGGCAATCGGAGGGGCGTCCCAAGCTCTCGATCTCACGGTCGAATACGCCAAGAACCGCGAACAGTTCGACAAGCCGTTGGCTGCCTTCCAGGCGATCTCGCACTCGCTGGCCGATGCCAAGACTCGCCTCGACGGTGGCCGAATACTCGTCCACGAGGCGGCATGGGCGTTGAGTTCGGGAAAGAGCGTCGACCGACTCGCTCCAATGGCCAAGCTCAACGCCTGCAACGTCTACCGCGACCTCACCGCCATGGCCCAGCAGGTGTTCGGCGGCGTGGGCTTCACCCTCGACTACGACATTCAGCTCTACTTCCGACGGGCCAAGCAGCTCCAACTCAGTTGGTGGGACTCGCGGACCTGCGAAGAACTCATCGCGGCGGCCGTGCTCGACTGAATCTCGCCGGTGCTCAACCGGCAGCAGCCCGGTAGGCGTCGCGAACGGCCGCTGGATCACACCGGCCGCTCGGCTCCACCGTTTCGCCCTCACCCAGAGCCCATTCCCCGGCCACCTCACCGACGTCGTGCCCGGCCACCACCGCGGCTTGCACACACGCACCTGTGGCGACTGTCTCGGACGCTGATGGCACCGCAATCGGAGCGCCGTGGAGATCGGCCATCACCGTCCTGTAGGCGCTGCTCTTGGCTCCGCCGCCGATCAGATGGAGATCACCGTCGACTGTCGACCCGGCGGCTCTCAACGCGTCGACCCCATCAAGGAGTCCGCAGATCACGCCTTCGTGGGCGCTGCGGGCGAGATCGGCTCGTGTGGTCGTCGATCGGAGCCCTTGCCACGAAGCGGTGGCGTCGGGGAGGTTCGGCGTGCGTTCACCGTCGAGGTAGGGCACCATCACGACTCCTCCCGAACCTGGGGCCGCCGCCATTGCTTCGGCCACCAGCTGATCACGCCCGAGCGAGAGCCAGTTGGCGGCGGCGTCAGTGACCTTGGTGGCATTGAGTGTGCACACCAGCGGAAGGTACCGGCCGGCGGCGTCGGCAAACCCGGCCACATGACCGCTGGGGTCGCTGGCCGGCACCATGGACACCGTGTAGGCGGTGCCCGACGTGCCCAGCGACACGACGACATCGCCTGATCGCAGACCCAACCCGAGCGCCGCAGCCATGTTGTCGCCGGTGCCGGGGCCCACGAGAGTTTCGGCCGGCAGTCCGGTGACCGCGGCCTGAGCGGAAGTGACCTCACCGGCGGCATCCGACGGTCCGAGCACGTGTGGCAGCAGGTCGGCCCAGTCGGAGCGATCCGCGATCAGAGACAAGAGATCCGGCCGGTAGGCGCCGGCTGCGGGATCCCACCACCCAGTGCCGGAGGCATCCCCGCGGTCGGTGACGAAGGCATCGGTCAGGCGCCAGGTGAGGTAGTCGTGGGGCAACATGATCCGAGCCACTCGGGCGAACGAATCTGGTTCGTGGGAAGCCAACCATGCCAGCTTGGTGATTGTGAACGCCGGCACTGGCACCGAACCACATGCCCGTGCCCAGCCGCCGGGGCCGAGTCGGTCGACCAACTCTTGGGCTTCGGGGGCGGACTCGGTGTCGTTCCAGAGCTTGGCGGGTCGGATCACCCGACACTCGTCGTCGAGAACGACCAAGCCATGCTGCTGGGCTGCCACCGAGATCGAAACGACCTGATCAAGATGCTCGGCCACGCCAGAAAGTGCTTGGATCAGGGCGTCCCACCAGACCTCGGGGTCCTGTTCGCTCCGTGGGGGCGTGGTGACCGGATGGGGGGCCGACGACTCGGCGACGATCCGGCCGGTGTGGAACTCACGGAGCTGCACCTTGGTCGACTGGGTCGACGAGTCGACTCCGGCCACGAGTTGCATCAGCCGACTCTCTCCACGTACCGGTTGACCAGGTTCTCGAGGGTCTCCTGTCGGCCCGACCTTGGCGACGGGTCGTCCGAGCTGCCGTACGTGCGCTGGTGGAGATCGGAGAGAGTCACGCGGCCTTCCATGATGTCGGCTCCGAGCTCCTCGTCCCATCCTGAGTAGCGCTGTGCCTTGACCGTGGTGAGTGCCCCGTCGACGAGCATCTGGTGGGCGACCAGGAGAGCCCGTGCCATGACATCCATTCCGCCAATGTGGGCGTGGAACAGGTCGGTGCGGTCGATGGACTGACGTCTCAACTTGGCGTCGAAGTTGACGCCGCCGGTGGCGAGTCCGCCGCCTCGGAGGATTTCGTGCATGGCGAGGCTCATCTCCTCGACGGAGTTGGGGAACTGATCGGTGTCCCATCCGAGGCGACCGTCACCCCGGTTGGCATCGATGCTGCCGAGCAGGCCATCGTCGACGGCGACAGCTACTTCGTGGACGAAGTCGTGGCCGGCGAGAGTGGCGTGGTTGACCTCGATGTTGAGCTTGACCTCGTCGAACAGGTCGTACTTCCTCAGGAACCCGGCGATGGTCTGACTGTCGTGGTCGTACTGATGTTTGGTGGGCTCGTGGGGCTTGGGCTCGAT
>JAJCXW010000140.1 GCA_029263235.1 Acidimicrobiales bacterium | reverse complement strand
CGTCTGAGCGATGAATCCGATTGAGTTCGCCGTCTGGACGATCCGTGGCGTCTGGGGCAGGCCATCTCTGTTCAAGGGGCCCGCCAAGGGTGCCGTCCTCCATCACTCGGTGACGAACCTGGTCGACCCGCCGGACCCTGTTGCTGACGCTCAGGCTGTCGAGGAAGTCATCTGGCGGCGACGCATCAAGTCGTTCTTTCAGATGGACGCCTACAGCTTCAAGGTGGCGCAGGACGGCACAGCGTTTGTGGTTCGTGGCTACAAGTACCGCAACGGCGCCAACCGCCGCACGAAGCTGCTGGGTCCGTTGTTGTTCAACCGCAACACGTTGTCGATCTGTTTCATCGGCAACTACCACCCCAACGTCGCCGGCGTCGCAACGCTCACCCCAACCGACATCCAGCTACGGGCCGCCGCGAAGATCATCCGAGACGGCATCGCTTCAGGCGACATCGTTGCTGACCCTTGGATCGGTCCCCATTCAGATCTCCACGCCACAGCGTGCTGCGGAGATCTGCTCCGTGCCGACATCGACACCATCCGTGACTACGTCAACAACCCACCCGAGGAGACCACCGTGCAGGTGCTACCAGAAGCCCAACAAGCAGCCGACGACGGCATCTGGACACGGTTCGACGCCGCCGGTGTCGACACGGCCCAGCAGCCAGCGACCCGCGAACACGCCTCGATCATGGCGCTGCGCGCCAGAGACCAGGCGATCGCCGAGATTCCGTCGGCCCCGACCGAGGTCATCGCAGCGATACCGCCGGCCCCGACCGCAGCCCTCGACGCCATGGCGACCCAGCTCGCCACCCAAGCATCGATCATCGGAGCGTTGAGCGACAGGCTCTCAGCGGTCGACGCGACGCTCACAGCCGCTCTCGCCCGCATCGACACCCTCGAAACCGGAACCGGGCCAACAGACAGCCGCTCAGAGGTGCTGCAGGTCCAGATCGTCGGCATCGGAACGCCTGCCTGATGTCAGACCTCGAGCTTCTGCTGGCGATCGCCGGAATCATGGTCGCGATCACCGCCGGTGTTGTCATCCCGGTCGCGCTCAAGTTCGCGACCTGGATGGGTGTGGTCACCACCACCCTCGCCGACATCCGAGTCCATCAAGGCCGCCACGACGAACGTCTCGATATCCACGACGGCCGTCTCGACAAGCACGAAGACCGGCTCGAGAGACACGAAGACCGGCTCGATCGACACGAGTCGACCTGACCACATCCGCCGTGCGGTGGAGAAACGGTATCTCGCCAGGTTCATGTCCTGGAGTTCCGGGTTCAAATCCCGGCCGCGCCACCAACTGAAACACCCCGACCCGCAAGGAGACCGGCCATGGCCATCGTCCCAGCCGACATTCTCTACAAGTTCGCGTACAAGACCGCCGGACCTGGCAACGCCAACGCCTCTGACGGCGACGGGTCGCTCGGCGGCTGGATCTCGACCACCGAACTGACTTCTGGCGCAACCCATGACCTGTTCGATGTCGTGACCGGCGACGACAACGCCGCGTTGGACGTCGAGTACCGGTGCGTGTTCATCCACAACAACCACGCCACCCTGTCGTTGCAGGACGCGGTCGTGTGGCTCTCAGCCGAAGTCGCCGGCGGTGCGGCCGCTGCGATCGGAATCGACCCGACGGCCGCCTCGGCGTTGGGTGCCACCCCCGCCCAGGCTGTGTCGATCGCCGATGAAGACACCGCCCCGGCCGGAGTCGCGTTCACAGCACCGACGTCGAAAGGCACCGGGTTGTCGCTCGGGACGCTCGCTGCGGGCGAAGTCCGGGCGATCTGGGTGCGACGCACCGCCGCGGACACTGTCGCTGTGACCGGCGACGGCGCAACGATCCGTGTCGAAGGCGACACGGCAGCCTGACGGCCACCTGAACCATGACAGCACTGCCGACACTGCTGGTCGACGGCAACGGCGACGGCACCACCCACCAGCCACGCAACTGGTCGACTCAGAGCTATCTGAGCATCGACGAAGGGACCGCCGCCGCCGACGGCAGTTTCATCCTCGGTCCCATCGCGGCCACCGGCAAAACGTCCTTCACTATGGAGGCGTTCCCTGCCGACCTCGACAGCGTTGACACGCTGACGGTCACCATCCGATGCGCGTCACCCAATCGCGTCGACGACATCAACACGATATTCGCCAAACTTGTCGACCCCGCCGACGGTTCCCTGCTCGCCGGAGGGGTCAGCGTCGACGACATGCAGCTCGTCAAGATCAATCCGGCGGCCGCGCAAACCAACTACGGTCCCATCACGTTTGCGACCCTCACAACCGGCGTCACGAAGGCGCAGTGGGATAGCGCGATACTCGTCCTCCATACTGGATATTCGGCGGTCGGCGACCCCGACACCTTCGTCGCCATCCTTGTCGATACCGTCGACATCGATGGCACGTACACCGCCACCGCCGGCCTCACCCCCGTCGGCGCCGATGACCAGGTCGTGTGGGATCTCCACGCCACCGTCAACGCTGATCAGCAGCCGGTTTGGGATGTTCTCGCCGGTGTGAACGTCGACCTGCAGGCCGTGTGGGATGTGCTCGAGGCGGTCGCCGGCGTCGAGCAGGTCGTCTGGGAGCTCTACTCGACAGTCGCCGCTACCGGCCAGGCCGTCTGGGATGTCCAGTCGACGGTCGGAGCCGACCAACAGACCGTTTGGGATCTTCTCGCTGCGGTCGGTGTCGACGGCCAGGCCGTCTGGAACATCCAAGCCACTGTCGCCGCCGATCAGCAGGCCGTCTGGGATGTGCTCGCCGCCGTCAACGCCGACCTGCAGACAGTGTGGGATGTGCTCGCTGCGCTCAACGCGGTCGGCGCCGACATGCAGGCCGTCTGGAACCTGCAAGCCACCATCAACGCCGATCAGCAGATCGTCTGGAACGTCCTATCGCTGCTGATCATCCCCGACATCGGCCGAGCCCACCTACTCGCCACCCGCTGGCGGGCCGAACTCGACCCGCCACGATGGAAAGCAAACCTCGAGGCAACCAGATGGGCCGCTGAACTCACCCAAGGACCGCCATGACCACACCGAGACGCCTCGCAGCGACCACATCCCAGAAAGAACCCGCCAGGATCTACGCCGACGCCGACCCGACCGGCAACACCATCGAGTTCGGAGTCACCACCGGCCCGTTGAGCTCAACGCAGCCCTCGACGTGGGTTGCCGGCTCCTGGGACACCTGGACAGCCGCCACCGGCTCCGCCACCGCACTCACCCCGCTTATCGGCTCAGCCACCGCGACACCCCCAGCGACGATCGTCGTCACTGCCGGCACCTACCGGCTCTGGGTACGTGTCACGACCGCCGGCGAACAGGTCGTCCTCGATCTCGGTCTCCTCGAGATCTACTGAAGCGTCTGCCCCTCCCACCCTTGTAGGGGCAGCGACGTGCCGGGACGATCCCGCCAACGGCCCGACACCGAACAAGCCCTCCGTTCACGCCGCTCGCCGGCACTGGACGGAGGGCTTTTCGCGTTTCCTTAGTCGGCTGACTATGACCAGACGATCGGAATGCCTGTGAGGATGGTCCCCAAGATGAAGAGGATCACTGCGACGCTGGAGACGTCGATTTCTCGTTGAGCTTGCCTTTCGAACAGCGTGCGTATCTCGTTCAGGTTCTTCTGTCGATCGGCCGACTCAGATTGCACAGTGCGCCGCAACTCTTTGAGCTTCCTGTTTTGGTGCCCACCGCGCGCTACGAGGTATCTCTTCAGCTTGTCTTGGTTCTCCCAGAGGGCGTTGAGCTCGTCCTCCACTGACGATGGCGAAGCTGGTCGGGAGATCGAAGCAAGGGTGGGGCCGACGGTGATCCCGGTCAGTGTGCTGCCAGCAATGGTCCGGAGCTGCACCGTCTGTGACTCCGCTATTGGCTCCAACAAGAACTGCGCGATGAGACGACTTCTCCGCCTGACGCGTTGTATCCACCGGTCCGTTCGGCTTCCTTTGCCGTGATCTCGCCATACCGGCCGCAGGCCCCAGGCTGTCCACCCGAACCCCACGAGCTGCAAGACAATCCCGAGCACTCCGACAGCTGCTGCCCAGTGATCCCCGATCCATCCGTCCATCCGCATTCCTCCTTTGCCGAGGACTCAGATCGTATGATGCGGACCACGTCTCCTGCCATGAATCGTGAGGAGTCTCAACGATTCCGAGGATCACTCGGGACCGTTCAGGACCACGGCGGGACCACAACGGCTTGCTATCCCACGCAACCCCACACCACAGACGGCGCATGAACCCAGAGAAACACAGGGTTCTGTGATCCGGCGTTACCCCAAATGTGCCCCTGTTCGCTCTCTCAAGGTGGTAGCACGGGTTCGATACCGGCGTCCGAAGCGGGTCGCTGCTACAGCACCAAGAACAGGCCCAGCGATATGGGAAGCAGACTGACCAGCGCG
>JAJCXW010000139.1 GCA_029263235.1 Acidimicrobiales bacterium | reverse complement strand
TGGAGGCATCGAAATCCGCCGAGAGCTTGAGAGGCACGGCGAGGCCATGCCGGTACGAGTGTCCCCGGTCCACGAAGACCTCTCCCTGGAACAGAAGGTGTGCTGCGCCGAAGTTGGCCTCCAATTCTTGTTGGTCAGCCGCCTCGGGCGACAAGGTCTCCTGGTCGTCTTCGAGACGATCCTCATTCAGGCGGGCGTTGCGCTCGTGGTGAGGAAGAAGCTTGTGCACGAGCTCGTGAGCCTCGGTCCAACGTTGCATCGAAGCTGGTCGCCGAAAATCGACCATCACGACGCGTTCGCGAAACAGCACCGCGCCGATGAAGCGCCTGATGACCCCTCGCCGCGTCCGTCGCATCGCGTCGTTCAACTCCTTGATGTCGACCGTCTCCTCAATGCCGGCGACACGCGCGATCTCCGCCAGCGGCGTCGGCACGATGCCAGCGACGTCCGCCGCCAGAAGCACCGAATCGAGGCGTCGCCGGATGAGCCCGAGGGGGTCGTCGTCAGTCAGTACCGGCGTCACTGCGCTCCTTTCTGCGTCGAACGATGTCGATGAACCGCTGGACCTCTTCGACCTCGTCGGCGGTGAGGTCACTCGCACCCTGAAACGCTGCCCCGACGACAGCCGCGCTACCTGGTCCGACCTTCGTCGTGTGACCAGCAAGTGAAAGCAACATCGCGTAGTCAAGCTCCAGCGCCTCTGCCACCGCATACAGAAGGGCCATGGATGGCTGGCTGATGGCGCCTGTCTCGAGCTGGCTGAGATGGGCGTTGGAGACTCCGACCAGCGCCTCCAACTCACGAAGTGTCAGACCCTTCCCAGTGCGGGCCTCCTTGATCAGGACTCCCAGTCTCTCGGGCATCACCGCTCCTACTCCGAATTTGGTTGCTAATCACCTTAGCACGTGTGTATGGTGAGCATTCTGCAAATCAGCTTAGCAAAGGGTGTTGAGAATGGACGACAATGCCGAGGCAGGGGTCATCGATCGGGGCCAGCTCAGGATCTGGTACCACAGGCTCCAGCAATATCACCCGTCGCTGGGGATAGCGCCGGACCCCTACTTGCTCGGGCTATTCATCCTCGCTGAGGTCGACGAACAACATCCTGCGTTCGACGCGTTCGACGAAATCATCCACCTTTAGTACCCGATCTTTGCGCCCACGATTCAGTCGCGCTGGCACTGTTGCATTGAACTCGTCGTGGTCGCCGATTGGCAGGTCGTGCCGACCGGAAAGCCATGGGACGCCATGCCGAGCCATATGAAGCAGCATGCCTCAGACCAGCGTGGCAGCCCAAAACCGTGGCTACGCCATCAACGCAACAGTGCCCTTTGAGGACTGCGCGACTCGGTCGTGTGGGCAGCCCGGCTCCGGGCTGCCGGCGCTATACAGAGTGTCGCTTCGTGCCGCCCATGTTCTTGACAGACCCGCTGACTCCTACGTCTCGCATGGCGGCCGCAGCGGCGGCCATGTCAGCTTGGGGCACCTGGAGGACGCGCTGAGAAGCCCCGTCGCCCTCCGCCTTCTTGAGGCGTTGTGCCGCCTTCTTCAGTCCTTGTTTGCTGCCGCTTCGTTCGACCTCGGTTGCTCGCTTGCCGCCCTGCGAGAGCGCGTCAAGCCGCGTGCCGCCCTTTTGCTTCTTCTCGGTGGTGCCTCCAGGGCCGGCAGCGCGGCGCTGAGCCCGCCTGTGGCTCTCACTCTTGGCCATATGGACCTCCTCGCCCACAAGCCAGTCTATCCGCGTGGGTTCAGCAATGTCAGGGATGAAATTTCAGCTATGTCGCTATTGTCTGCATGTCCGTGACCTGGTGGCCGGGCACTACGTTGGCTGATCGTGTGCTGGGCGGCGAGGATCTCGAGATGATTCGTGCCGATCGTGTTGTGGCACCGTCGTTTGAGGGGCTGGCATTCGTCGGCTACCGGTTTCCGCCGGAAGTAATCTTGTTGGCGGTGCACAGGTACCTGCGATGTGGGCTGTCGTACCGCTACGCGGAGGAACTCCTGGCCGAGCGCGGTATCGATGTCGATCACGTCACCCTCTATCGGGGCACGGTTGCATTGAGCCAAAGTGTCTCACGTCGCACTCTCCGATTGGCACCTCGTGCTGTCTGGACAGCCAAGGGACACCATGCGGAGCCATGTGGAGTAGCACGCCTCAGACCAGCGTGGCACCCCAAAATCGTGGCTGCACCGTCAACGCAACAGTGCCCTCAAGACCGACCGGGCAGCCTCGATCGTGATCCGGGGTCACGCCTTCATCCAGAACCTACGCCGCGGCCACTACGAACTCGGCGGGGAGGCCGAACACCACCAGCGAATCGCAGCAGCCTTCACCGAACTCGCCAACACCATCTAGACAGAACGAGCCGACCTTGCCGCTCCGCTCTCGCGCGATCCAACAACGCAACAGCGCCCCCTGCGGTCGTCACCCGCGGGCACTTGGGCGTACCCGCTCTGCGCGGACTTGTGTGCGGAGCCGGTCACGGATTTCTTGATAGACGTCGACGCGGACGTCCTGGCCGACTTCGAGGGTTGCGGCGACGCCGAAGCGGACTGGATCGTGGAGCTTGCCGACCCTGACTCGGCAATCAATGTCGATTGCGAGGACGTCGTCGGCGGTGTAGCCGGCGGCTCGGTCGCCTTCGAGAACTTCGTGCAGCACTGTGCCGTTCCCGTTGGCGTGACGGTCGACCTCTATGGGCTTTACGCGGAGCTGGTCTCGTGGTGAGCTGAACTCGAGGTGGGCGACACGGTACTGCTGGGTTCGCGGCGCGATCGGGGAGAACCACGCGAGGGTGACGGTGAGCCGCCGCCAGCCGACATAGGGAGATAGAGATGGGGGGAGAGGGAAACGGAAAGAACGCCGTTTGCCGTTTCTGAGTTCGCCCGCGCCGATTACTGTGGCGCGCCGCGTTGTGGCGGTGGCGAGCCGGTCCGGGTCCAGCACCCCGAAGCCGAGGTGTTGGGTGAGGGCTCTCCGCTTGTGATTCGCGTCGGCGCCGAGGTCAGTCGCCCAGCCCGTGGCCTCTGCTGGCCATGACGTTGCATGCACCATGAGGGTCTTCACGAGGACAGGGTGGAAGCGGGTGTCGGGGTAGTCCCAATCCTCTTCGGCGGCTTGCAGCTCCAGCAGCGTGTCGAGAACTCTGGACCCGTGGTGCGTGGCCATGGCGGCGGCGTTGCTGGTGCCGTAGGAGTACACCGCTCCGCTGGTGCCCGGCGTCGATGTAGGCGCGGCTACGAGCAGACCGGGTCCGCTCGCTGCGACGGCTGCTGCCTCGAGGGTTGCGGTGGCGTCGCCGTCAGCGACGGGTTGCACGACGGCCATTCGGCCGCCAGGGAGATGGATGTCGGGTTTGGGGGAGCGTCTGAAGCCGAATCCGCTGGGCGAATACGCTGCGATCGCACCACGGGCGATTGGTTCGATGATGTTGTCGGGTAGCTCTACATCAGAGTGGTCGTCTGTCGTTGCCCCAGCGGTGAGCCCGTTGATTGTTTCGGCAGGAGCGAGGAGGCCGCGGTGCCGGGATTGATCTCGTAGTTCTCGGCGCAGGTGTGCGTCTAGCTTCGCCGGGTCGGCGAGGGCCGATGCCGACGCGGAAAGATGGGGCCCGGGCTGGTCTTGGCGGCGTGGTGGATGGTTGCCAGCTGATACCGAGACGAGCACGTTGTAGGTGACCATGAGGTGGTCGAGGAGTCGGGCGAGAGGGCTCATTCGCCGGGTGAAAGTGCGGGCTGGGTCGCCGATAGAGAGGTTGATCAGCTTCACCGATGGCGCCGAGGGATTGTCGCCTCCGAGTAAGCGCTGCACGGCGGCATGGAGGACGTCGACGAAGAGGGCATCTGTGGGGGTTGTCTCGGTGTGCGAGTGAAACTCGTGGGGTTCGAGGATCGGCTCGACATACAGCGGGGTCTGCAGTGCCTCGCGGGGGGCGCTGAGGTCTCCGTGGATGATGAGCGATGCCATCGCGGTACCGTGCCCGCACTGGGCTGGGGTGTAGTTCGCGGCTCGTTCTTCGGGGTCGTGAACTGTGAGTCGCCCTTTGAGGACATCGTGATTCTCCAGGGGCATGCCGTCGAGCAATGCGACCAGCGGGTCACCAGTGGGGAGTTGTGAGTCGGTGGCGAACGTGGCCGGCTCCGAAGTACTGGCGTCGATCGTCATCGGTGCTGCGGGAGCGAGAAACAAGATGTCCTCGGTGGCCAGCAGTTCGACCGATTCCGGCCCCTCGTTGACGATCCGGTCGACGTGTGTTGGGGGCAGCTCGACGAGCAGCGCGTGGTATTGAATGGCAGGGATCGAAGCCGAGCAAACGACTCGAGCGTTGGGGATGGCGGCGACGGCGGCCTCGACACGCTGTCGAAGGGCTCGGCGTGCCTCGGGGGTTCGGGTCCAAACGAGTTCGATTTCGACCCGTTCGACACCAGCTTGGCCACGGATGGCGATGGACTCTCGCCACTGGTCGAGTAGTCCCGTCTCCTCGACCCGGTCTTTGGGTCCCCATCGCCTGATCGTGTGAAGAAGCTTGAACACATCCTTGAGCGGGTTGAGACCGGTGTCGAACGTGATGCTGCCGTCATGTTGTTGGTAGAGGTCGAACAGGCGTATCAGCTCGGTGATCGCTTGGGCGTTGGCCATCACCAGGTACAGGGTTTGGGGTACCCGGTCGTCCTCGGCGCCGCCGTCGGTGGTGCCGTAGTAGAAATCGTCGTCGGGGTCATAGCCGTCGCCGACGGGGTCGGCGACCAAGTTCAGGCCTGCGATGCCCGCGGTCGCCCGCACAAATCCGGCGACGGTGCCGACGACTTCGAAGACGACGATGTGCTCGGGGTCCGACGCCTCGGTCGCATCGGTGAGCGTCGATGAGTCGGTCTCGAGAGCCCGCTGCAATGCGGCGAACTGGGGGGAGATCCTGCGGCCTTGACGATCGGTCTTGGGTCGACGGACCGGCCGGAACGGCGGTTTCGGCGCGTCTGGGGCGCGCTTGGGAATTGGGACTGGCTCGGTTGGTCCGAATGCGAGCAGCGGGCGTTGTTCGGACGGTGTTAGCTGTGGGCTTGTGACTGCCACTGAGCGATCTTGTCCTTCGCGATGCGGGTGAGATCGGCGTCGGGAAGGCCCAGGATGTAGCGGCGGCGGACGTCGAGCGCGAATTGTTCGAGCTCCGCGAAGCTCCCGCCCTTCAGCCGGTCGGCGATCGTGCGTGGGGCGAGGCCGAGTTCTCCGCCGAGCCGCTTCGCGGTGGAGGCCAGGAAGTCTGTGGCCACCGTCCGGCTGGGCGCCCCGAGCGAGAGACGCAGCTGAAAGCGCCGCCACGCAGCCCTGTCGAGAAGTTCGCTGTGATTCGTCGCGCAGACCACGATGACATGCGACGGCAGTCGGTCGATCTGCAACAACAAGGTTGACACGACCCGCTTGATTTCACCAGTTTCGTGTTCGTCAGCTCGTTCCTTTGCGATGGTGTCGAACTCGTCGAAGAACAACACACAGCGTCGTGTGCGGGCGAACTCGAAGGCACTGTCGAGGCGGTTGGCCGATTCGCCGAGGTAGCTCGAAACGAGGCCTTCGTAGCGTGCGACATAGAACGGCAGCATGGTTTCCGCAGCGATGGCCTCCGCGAGGGTCGTCTTGCCGTTGCCGGGGGGACCGGCCAGCAGGACGCGGTGTCGGGGTTCCAGGTTGTGGCTGCGGAGTAGTTCGCTGCGATGGTGCTCCTCGACCAGTTCATCGATCGATGACCGGACCGCGGGATCGAGGGTCAACTCTGCGAGTCGACGTTGGGGCACGATCTCATGCAACAGGTCGCCAACCGCACCAGCGGTTGCGTCCCTCGGCGGCCGGTGCTCGACGCCAGAGGTCGTAAGAAGTTCCGCTAGTCGATCCGCGACCAGATGATGACTTTTCGCGCGTTCCTCGGCAATGACGGCCTCGACCAGTGAACGGAACCGCGCCTTATCGCCGACGCGTTCCGCGTCGACGAGATCGATGAGAAGATCGGACCGTGCCACCGTACAGTTCTACTCCCTGTCGCCAGCTTGGCCCTAGCTTAGATCAGAAATCCCTATGTGGCCCGCGATCGTGCAGCGGACCCATGATCAGAACCGGACCCTGCTCGGTGCGATCTCAGCCGCACTCACCCGCCCACGACGGGGACTGTCCGAATTCTGTGTATCGGGGGCGATTTGAGCGTCTGTAGCCACGGGACGTTCAGCGATGCGCCGCCTCATCCCCATGGAGCCGCTCTTCGACTCCTAGCTCGACTCCAATTGACAACACGACATCAGAAACCGCATCGCTGACCACTCCGCAGGCCCCAGAAACCACCTCTGACCAGCCCATCCCATCCCTGACACGCGTTCTTGAGCCAAAACAACGGCAGGTCACAACCCGCAAAAGGCCGTGACCTGCGGCTATGTGGTGGGCGATGGGGGATTCGAACCCTCGACCTCTGCCGTGTGAAGACTCCGACAACCGTCCGACCCGTGCTAACACGTGCGATTCAATGCGCCCCGGTCCGGCCAGAACGGCCCTGTCCGTGCAGTAGATGGGATACGGGATGGGATGGCGAAGCGTCGGAGCGAACCCGACACGGCCATGCCTCAGATCAGGACACTCAGCGAAGGCAGGGCAGACCGCCAAGACACGAAACTGGAGGACGGTCGCCTGCGGAATCGAAGCTGCGGAGCTGTATGAGTCCCTTGGCGTGATTGGACCGACGCTGCGGTGGATAGATCCGTCGAGCGCGCCCATCGAAGCATGCCTGACCGCGTCAGGTCCAGCCGCTCAGCAACCATCGCCGAACCACATCCGGCGGCAACGCCAGCGCCAGGCGGGCGAAGCCAACTTGATCTTCGATCTAGGAACTTCATTCGCCTTCATTGCAGTGATCCTTCACGGACCACGACATCAAGCCGCGGACCAGATCGGACCACCCCGGTTACACACACCGATCCACAGTCCCGCTTCCGAGGCGCCGCCCGCGAACCAGCGCCGCCTCCAGATCGTGAAATCAACACGATGCGACGGGATCATCAACGAATACCAAACCGCGGCCTGATCAGGCACGACGCAATATTCGGCCGCCACGCCACACGCTAGTGAAATCAATCCAACCAAAAACGTTTCGCGACTACCGCCGCCGTCAGGACACTGACTGTTCTGACGATCCAAACGCTATCGACGGACTGCAGTTGGCACTCGTACAGGTTGTGAGGAGGCGCGTGGACGGATTGGTTCTGAAATGCGTAGGCCACTTCGACCCGCATTCAGTAGGTGGCATAGAACGGGCGATCGCGACCGTGCGGCGGAGCGATGAACGAAGGCACCGTGAGGGGCTTCCGGTCGAGTGTTGCGATCGAATCCTATGACCTTGATCAATACTTATAGCAGCTAAAGGAGGCGGCGGGACGGCGGACCGTCCAATGACGGTAAACCAATAATCAATACGAGTGTTAGAAAGGAAGTTGTAATGCGATTCCACAAAGAAGAAATCGATCATATCAATAGGCCCGGCCGGAGGGCGACGTTAGGACTTGCTATGATGGTAGTACTGGCATCCCTTGCCAGTACTACATCACCCGCATCGGCCGTATACAAGAATGGAGTGTGTGAATCCAATGAGGTGTGCCAATGGGACTTTTCAGGTCAGGGCGGTTCCATCTACGATAACAATGATGGTAACGACAGCAACCTCTCAAATAACAATTGGGTCGGCACCGCCAACACCGTCAATGATGACTACAGCTCGATCTACAACCGAGGCGCGAACGGAAAGTCGATGAAGTACTACGAAAACTTCAACTACAATCAGTTCTTGCTCTGCCTCCCCGATAATTGGTACGCGTCGAGCCTCGGCTCGGCTGACCAGAAGATTTCAGGGAATCAAAAGAACAGTGGATCTGGCTGCTAGGCAGTCAAGAAGGATGCTTGGAGTGCGTACCAGGAAGAGATAGGCCATGGCCATACTGAAAGTGCACCAAGCGGTAGTTGTCGCGGCCGTCAGCCTTCTCGTGGCTGGCGGCTGCGGCCGTGCCCCCAGCGGCCCGCCAGACCCGACAGCGCTAGAATCGTCTGGTGGCCTGAATGGGCTTGCGAACGTTGGACGGCCGGTACTTCTGGATGCGATGGTTCCGGCGCCGGACGGCGCGGCCATCGAGCGACTCCAACTTCATGAAACGGCCAGGTGTATGGAGGAGCGTGGGTTCGGAGTTCGGTTGCCAAATTCGGCAGGGTTGGAAGTTGCAGCTGCAGCCAGTCACTTGATCGAGCGGCTTGCGTTCGGGATGGGGCGGGACGCGTTGCTTCCTGATGGCACCATAGGCATAACGTCCGTACTTTTGCCGTCCCAAGATATTGACAGCGTCGTACGCTCCGATGCTGACTATGGAACTGCATGGGATGATGAACTCCGGGGAAACTCCGTCGAGACAACAAATCCTGTCTCGTGGAGTCGCGACGACGGGCTCACGTTCCAGATCGACGGCAACAGCTGCTCATGGGCAGCGCAAGAGGCGCTCTTTGGATCGGTGTCTGGTGTTTTCGCGTTCTCAAATACACCCTTGCGGTTGCAGGATGAGGTGGATACCCGCATCCGAGCGTTGCCGGAGGTCGCGCTGGCATTAGACGAGTTCGAAGGCTGTATGTCTAGAGACGGCTATAGCTACCGGGACCCGCTGTCCGTCTGGGCCGCAGTCCTGGATGTGTCCGGCGATGATTTCAATCGAGCGGCATCATTGGAGAGGGAACTGTCCCCCGTTGTAGCGAGTTGTAGCGACGACAGTGGCTTACTCGATGTGGTGCTGTCGTCGCAGGGGGCTATTGAGGACCAGGTGCTCCTAGAACATGCAGGAGAGTACGAGCAGTTCGCGGCGATTCTGGACGCAGCGCTGAGTCACCTTGATTCATGAGGCAGGAAATAGCGAAGCGAGAGCGCCTCCCGAGTCCGCGGAAAGGCCTGAGAAGGATCTACGTCGCGTCGTTGTTGATCATGGCGCCTCTGCTCCTCGCGGTTCCGGGCTTGGCTTGGCTCAGCTCGACTACAGATACCGCCGACGAGAGGGCGGCGCGTGCGGCGCCGCCGGAGGCATCGGTGGTGCTGGCTGAAGTCTCCTCAAGGGTGCTTGAGGATGCGGTTGTACTCCGTGGCGTCGTGAGACCTCGGCGGGAGGTGTCTGTGGATGTCCCGGCTGGTGGGGACGGTCCCTCTGTGGTGACTCGCTTACCGCTATCTCATCGGGACAGCGTTGCAGAAGGCGATGTGATCCTCGAGGTTTCGGGTCGCCCGGTCCTGTTAATACAAGGCGACTACCCTGTGTACAGGGACCTTCGTCCGGGTCTAGAGGGACCGGACGTCCTCCAGCTGCAACACACGCTGGAACGGCTGGGCCTTTTTACAGAGACCCCATCGGGGCAGTTCGGCGAGAGCACAAAGCGAGCCGTCGCTGACATGTACGCAGCAGCGGGTTACGACACGCCGATGGTCGAGTCATGGATGGGGCTCACCCTCGATGCCGCCGTTCGAAATATTGCCGAAGCCGCCGCTGCTCTTGAAGTTGCTCGATCGGAGGTGGCGACGGAGACTGCTCCTCCCCCGCCAGCAGTGACACGGGAGGCAAAAGAGGCCCTGGCTGTGGCGACCCGGAATTTCGAGTTCGAACGTGAACAAGCAACAGTCACTGAGACACTGCTCACCGCCGCCCTCGAACTCCGACGAGCGGACCTCCAAGAGGCACTTGAAGTGGAGCCGGCGCCTCCTGAATCGGCGCTCTCCGATGCAAAACTGTTAGTAAGTCAAGCGGAGGCTGAATTGGGCTCCTCAGTCGCCGCTCACCAGTTGGCTATCCAAAATGCCAGTGGGGTCGTCGACCTTGCCAACTCGGCACTAGCAGACTTAGTAAAGCCCAAAGAGGCATCCGCGGCATCGGCAGCAAACGTCGCCTTGGCTGAGGAGACGCTTGCTCGTGCCAATGTCGCCCTGAGCAATGTCGCTGCCCTGACCGGAGCGATGGTACCTTTTGGCGAAACTGTGGCGCTCGCCACCCTCCCCATGCATGTATCAGAGATCAAAGCACGGGTAGGCGCGCCGCCGACATCGCCGATTGCAATCGTAACTTCCGAGGAGAACGGGACTGTCAGAAACTTTGTGTATCGGGTGTGATCTGAGGGTCCGTAGCTGACGGCTGTGGGCCGGGAAGGATCATGTCTATGACTGATCAGAATCTGCCGGCGAACACGTTGCCTGATGAGGCAGCGATGAAGGAATGGG
>JAJCXW010000138.1 GCA_029263235.1 Acidimicrobiales bacterium | reverse complement strand
CGATCGGATCGGCCTTGGCCGTCAACATCACCACCGGCACCGCTGACTCGGCCCTGATCACTCTGCAGACATCAAGGCCATCGCGCTTGGGAAGCATTACGTCGAGGACCACGAGGTCCGGGATATTGCTATGAAACTTGGAGAGTCCTTCCTCGCCGTCGCCGGCGGTCTCCACCTCGAATCCCGCCGCCTGCAGGCCTATCTGGGTGATCTCCCGGATGGAGGGATCGTCCTCGATGAGCAGCAGCGTTGCATCCACCCGACCAGCATGCCCGATGGAGCGGGTGGGGTCCGGATCGGCCCGAACCCCACAGCGCTCATGCCTTGACGCAGTCAGATCATCCCGCGGCCGCGAATTCCCCTTCCAGGTGCCATATGCCGCTGAATTCGTTGAACGATCCCCCGACGATCTGGCTGGCCCAGTCAAGAACGTACGCCCCAGTGGCAGGGTCAATCGTGCCCGACAACTCCGATGTCAGGCCCGGCAGCGAGCCATCGGGCTTGGGGGTGCCCTGACCGAACACGAGGTTGGCGTAGTTCGCGGTCCACCCGGAGAGTTCACCGGTGAGCGTCCCGTCAGTGGCTGTGATGAGTGGAGCCGCCCCTTCGTCCTCGGAAGAGACCGCGAAGGCCACCCCGAAGAATGGGGTTGGCGCGGTCACCGATTGCGCCAGACCATTGCCATCGGCGTCGAAGGGCGGTACCGGTGCTGGCTGAAAGCCACCGGAGACGAAACCACCATCAGATCCTGGGAGCAGCGGCGTGAACGAAGGATCTACGCAGGTCGAATCCGTGTTCGGGACGAACGGTCCATCCGCCAAGGAACCACCTGGTTGGAGCATTCGGAAGTATGAACCGGTCACTTCAGTGTCGGCGCAGGATGCCGCTGCGATCGAGAACAGGCCGGACAACTCACCCTCGAACGAAGGCTTGGGGACCACAACGGGCTCGTCTGGTGCCTCGGTCGTCGTGGTGGCCACCGTCGTGGCGGTCGAATCCGTGGACTGCGGCGTGGCAGTGGTCGTCGTATCGGCGGCGGCGACGCCGGAGGCATCGTCACCGCAGGCACCGGCCAGAAGTGCCGTGGCCGCTAGCGCGGCCACCACTAGTCGAAATCGGTGGTTCTTCACTGTTGAACTCCTTTGATTGTCAGATCGTGGCTACGTTCTCGATGCCCAAGTACTCCCTCGGTCTTCTTTCCGAGAGGATCGCCAACACCACGACGAGCAGACCGGGAGCGACGAAGAACCAGGGGAACATTGCGAAGGGTGGAAGAGCGTCGACCGCGGCAAAGTTGTCAACGTTGTCGCTCATTGCCGCGATCATCGGGGCAAATTCGATCACGATCTCCGGCCAATCCTCGGAGAACTGGCTGATCGCTACGAATTGGTCCAACGGGAGATCACCCGACTCGGCGGCTAGAGGCAGCGCCCCGTTGCGGAGTTGCCCCTCCGCCGCTCCCATCGTGATGAAGTAGCCCTGAACGGCCTGGACCCGCTCCACAGTCATCATTGGACGGAAGTCCTCGATCATGTCGCCACCCTTCGGTGCCCGCTCGAACATCTGAAACATCGCCGGGGCCAGCACGACGGCCACGCCGAGACCGGCGAGTACACGCAGGAGTGCCTTCGTCGACGCTCCCCGACGATCCGCAATGAGCGCAGCAGCGGCAATCGCCGAAATCAGAACACCGGGAGCCACGAAGAACCAGGGGAATAGCTTGAAGTTCGGAAGCGCATCCACGGCGGCGTAGGAGTCGAGGTTGTCCTCCATCCTGTCGACCAGGTCGGTCATGTCGGCCTCAATGGCGGGCCATGACTCATTCAGCAGAACCAGTGACGCGAACTTGATCCGATACTCAGCGGGATCAACCACTCCGGACTGGGTGAGAGCCGGCTCCAGCACAAGTCGCGATTCGGTGTCGGCCGCGTCGATTTCGGTGAGGTATCCCCGGAACAGATCCACCTGCTCGGGGGTCATGAACGGACGAAAGTCGTCGATCATGACTGCGCCATCGGGAGCCCGGCTGAACATCCCAAAGAGTGCCGGCGCTGCGATCATTCCCAGTCCGACGACCAAGGCTGAGATAGTGAGGGTCCTGCGCATTGTCATCTCTTCTCTCCAGACCGGTTGGTCCCGTCGAAGAACTCGGAACATCGCGATCATATCGTGTTTAGCGATTGTCCGGACTTTTGCTATCGCTTAGAGATATACGACCGTGACCATGTCTCCCACCATCACACGCGCCCGAGACCCAGCTGCCAGCTATTGTCCAGCGATGGGCATCGATCACACCAGGGTTTCCGACACCGAAGGATTCGCCTCATGACTGCACTGGTCGTCGCCAACCCACTCCACGAGAACTGCAACTGGCCGGCACCACCGGCCGAGATAGCGGCATTTCACCGACGCATGCCCGCCTACTCCCCAACCCTTCTCCTCGATGCCCCTGGCCTGGCCGGGCAGCTCGGAGTCGGAAGGCTGCTGATAAAGGCCGAGACCCGCCGAATGGGGTTACCTTCGTTCAAGATTCTGGGTGCCTCCTGGGCCACGTATCAGGCCATATGTGCTCATCTCGGGCACGAACCCGAGCCGTGGGCCAACATCAACGAGCTGGCCACCAACCTCGCTCACCTGAGGCCCTTCAAGCTCGCCACCGCAACCGACGGGAACCACGGTCGCGCCGTTGCGTTCATGGCACGTCTCCTCGGTTTCCAAGCCCAGGTATTCGTTCCCGAAGGTATGGCTTCGGCTCGAATCGAAGCAATGGAGGCCGAGGGCGCCACCGTCACCGTCATCCATGGCGACTACGACGATGCGGTCGCGCGAGCCGGCGAGGAGGCCGACGACAGTTGCCTGGTCGTGTCGGATACGTCGTGGCCGGGATACGAGACAATCCCCGCCCAAGTGATCGAGGGCTACACCACCATCTTCGCCGAGGTCGACGACGCCATAGATGCCAGCGACCTCGAACACCCCGACCTCGTGGTGGTCCCGATGGGCGTGGGTGCGTTCATGTCAGCGGCGGTGACCCACTACCGATCGGGCAGCCATCGTCCGACGATCGTCGGGGTCGAGCCGCTCGACGCCAACTGTGTTCAGGCGTCGGCAGTCGCTGGCGAGATCTCCCACGTGCCGGGTCCCCACCGTTCGATCATGGTCGGACTCAATTGCGGTAGGCCCTCGATGGTCGCTTGGCCCCGTCTGGCCTCTGGCATCGACTGGTTCGTCAGTGTCGACGACGATGCCGCCAGGCAGGCCATGCGAGATCTGGCCGAGGCCGCAGTCGTCGCCGGCGAGACCGGTGCAGCCGCCTTGGCGGGCCTCCAGGCCTTGCTAGCCGACCCCACCGCGACTGCCGCCATTGCCGACCTGTCCGAGAAGACGGTGCTGGTCATCGTCACCGAGGGAGCGACCGATCCGGCTGCTTACCACTCGATCGTTGGCAAGAGCCACGACCATATCGGCCGGGTTCTCACCGCCATCCGTTGAAGCCTTGGGGGGCCTGGTCGGGCGCTCCAGACCAGAGCCCTCGATTCCCATGGTCGACTACTGTCTGGCGATGACTGCACCGCTCACACCAATGTCGCTCTCGACTCTCTTGGGTCGGATCGACCATGAGTGGACCACTCGCAAGAAGATCTTCGACCTCCCCAACGCGCGCATCTGGCGTCCCGATCCCGAAGTCGACCTCAGTTTCGAGTTCCTCGGCCGAAAGTGCGCGACACCAGTAGGGCCGGCGGCCGGGCCACAAACCCAGATGGCGCAGAACATCGTCCTGGCTTGGCTGGGCGGGTCCCGGCTCTTCGAACTGAAGACCGTTCAGGTGATCGACGACCTCGAGATCGCCCGGCCGTGCATCGACATGCAGACCATTGGCTACAACATCGAGTTCAGTCAGGAACTCACCGTTCCTCGAAGTCTGTCCGAGTACGTCAAGGCCAGCATGATCATCGAGATGCTGCGGCAATGGGAACCCCTTCGCGACTTCATCGGCGACGACCCCGGCCCCCACGTCTTCGACATGTCGGTTGGCTACGACCTGGCCGGAATCAAGTCCGACAAGGTCTCAGGGTTCATCCGGGGAATGCTCGACGCAACGGCAGAGATCGAGTCGCTGCGTCCCGAGATCGGCGGCGCATTCGCTGAGTTCGCCGACTTCGACTTCAGGACCTGCATCGCCAACACGCTGACTCTCTCGGCGTTCCATGGTTGCCCGCCGGAGGAGCTCGAGTCGATCACCAAACATCTGATCGACGACCACGAACTCGATGTCGTTGTGAAGCTCAATCCGACGCTCCTCGGATACGACACCGTCTCGACAATCATCAACGACGAGCTCGGCTACACCGATGTCTCCCTGGAACGCGAAGCATTCGATGCCGATCTCCAGTTCGACAACGGCGTCGAACTGATAGACGAACTCAACGCCTACGCCAAGGATCGCGGCCGAAAGTTCGGCATCAAGCTCACCAACACTCTGGTGGTCCACAACACCAAGATGTGGATTCCGGACGAGACCGTGTATCTCTCGGGCGCACCGCTGCATGTCGTGGCCTCCGCGCTTCTTGATGCCCTGGCCGACGCTCTCCCGGGCCGCTTCGCTATTCCGGGGCACGACGGCGAAATCATGGTGAGTTTCTCGGCGGGGATCACCAAGGACAATCTCGCCGATGCCATAGCAATGGGCGTCAACCCCACTACCATCTGCGCCGACCTGTTGAAGCCAGGCGGCTACGGGCGATTGGCCCCGATGCTACGTGGATTCACCAAACAGATCGCCGCTAGCGGCCAGGCTGACATTGGCCATTGGAGGACCGTCCGCCAGACCGAAGCCGAGGCAGCCGGGTTTCCCTCTTCGGTGAAGCAGCACGTCGCCAACATCCGGGGTGAGGGAATCGGGGCCTACCACGTGACCGGAAACGAGAAGCTGCCTCGTGCTGTGGAGCACGAACTCGAGATGTTCGGGTGTGTGGCCTGCAACTTCTGCATCACTGTCTGCCCCAACGACGCCTTCTTCAACATCAAGAGTCTTGACGGAATGGAGGGTCGACAGCAGTACTTCCTGTTCGCGGAGTTGTGCAACAGCTGCGGCAACTGCATGACCTTCTGCCCCGAGCAGGGAGACCCGGCGGTGATCAAACCGCGATTGTTCCTCGATCGCGATGTCTACGACGACCGCGACGGCCAGGGCTTCCTTGTCGAGAACGGCGTGATCGTCGAGTCGAGAGCCGACGATTCAGAAGCCGACCTGGTGCAGCGACTGATTGCTTCAGAGTCAGGAAACCCGCTGGCCACAGCCTGAAGCCCGGCTGGACTCAGCTCACTTCCAACACAACCTTGCTGGCATCACCCGACCGCAATATCTCGAAAGCCTGCTCGTAGTCCTCAAGCCTGAAGTGGTGGGAGATCACCGGCGCTACATCGAGGCCCGACTCGAGCATCGCCGCGGCCTTGTACCAGGTCTCGAACATCTTCCTGCCGTAGATTCCCTTGATCGTGAGGCCCTTGAGAATCGCCTGGTTGAGGTCGATGGCGGCAGGCTCGGAGAAGAGACCCAGAAGGGCAACCTCGCCACCGTGATTGACGACCGAGATCAGGTCGGTGAGTGCCGACGGGTGGCCGGACATCTCCAACGCGACATCGAATCCCTCTGTCATTCCGAGGTCGGCCATGACTCCTCGAAGTGAATCTTCTCCGGGCTCGACCGCCCGGCTGGCACCCATCTCGTGAGCGACAGCGAGCCGAGACGGCCGAACGTCGGTCACGACCACGTGTCGGGCACCGGCATGACGACAGACCGCCACCGCCATCTGCCCGATCGGCCCGGCGCCGGTGATCAACACGTCCTCGCCAACGAGGTCGTAGGTCAGAGCGGTGTGCACCGCGTTGCCGAGCGGGTCGAGGACAGCCGCTGTGTCGTCGGATATGAAATCGGGGACTGGATAGGCGTTGGCTGCCGGTATGGCAACAAACTCAGCGAAACCGCCGTCGCGGTGTATGCCGATGCCGACCGTGTTCCGACACAGGTGTCCGTGGCCGGCCCGACAGTTGCGACAGTGGCCGCAGATGATGTGTCCCTCGCCGACCACCCGAGTGCCGAGCTCAAATCCGGACACCTGATCGCCGAGCTCCACCACGCGACCGACGAATTCGTGTCCGATCACCACAGGGGGCTCGATGATGCCTCGCGCCCAATGGTCCCAATCGAAGATGTGGAGGTCGGTGCCGCAGATCGCCGCCCGCCTTACCTCGACCAGGACCTCGTTGGGGCCGGGCTCGGGTGCATCAATGTCCTGGAGCTCAAGCCCAACAGACGCCTCGGTCTTGATCAGTGCCTTCATCTCAAGGTCCGATCACATCGAGGTCACGACCGACATCGATAAAGGCCGCTACAGCACGGTCGATGTCGTCGGAGTGGTGTGAAGCGTTCATCTGAGTCCGAATTCGGGCCGATCCGCGGGGAACCACCGGGAAGGAGAACGCGGTGACGTAGACGCCCTTGTCGAGCAACCTCGCCGCCATCTCGGTGGCGATTTCGGCCTCTCCCAGATGCACCGGAATGATCGGGTGTCCGTGTCCGCTGAGTTGAAATCCGGCATCGGTCATGAGCCGACGAAAGCGAGTCGCGTTGTCGTTGAGCCTCTCGCGCCGAGAATCTCCCTCGATCGCCAGCTTGATAGCCACCCTGGCTCCGCCAACGAGACCCGGGCTGAGTGAGTTCGAGAAGAGGTAGGGCCTCGACCGCTGCCGGAGCAGGTCGACCACGCTCTGTCTCGCGGCAACAAAGCCTCCCATCGCACCCCCGAGAGCCTTTCCGAGAGTGCTGGTGAGGATGTCGACCCTGTCGGACACACCGTGCAACGACGGAGTGCCTCGGCCCTCAGGACCGATTAGACCGGTTGCGTGACAGTCGTCGACCATCACGAGAGCATCGAACTCATCAGCCACCCGACAGATGGCAGCCAGGTCGGCGATGTAGCCATCCATCGAAAACACTCCGTCGGTCGCAATGAGGATATTGTCGGCGTGGTGGCTCCTGGCCGCTACGAGTTGCCGACGGAGGTCGTCAATGTCTCGAGTGGCGAACCGGTAGCGGCTGGCCTTGCAGAGCCTCATACCGTCGATGATCGACGCATGATTGAGCGAGTCGGACACAATGGCGTCGCCTTCGCCGAGGAGTGGTTCGAACAGGCCGCCGTTGGCATCGAAGCACGCCGCGAACAGGATGCTGTCGTCGGTCCGGACGTAGTCGGCGATCTCAGACTCGAGAGTGCGATGTTGATCGGTGGTCCCGCATATGAAACGGACCGACGCCATTCCGTATCCGGAGCGGTTCATCGCATCGCTGGCGCCGTTGATGATGTCGGGGTGGTCGGCAAGACCCAGGTAGTTGTTGGCACAGAAGTTGAGGACCTCCCCGGCGCCGTCGACGTCGACAGTGCCTCCCTGGGGAGACGTGATCACCCGTTCACCCTTCCAGAGGCCATCGTCTCGAATGCCGCCAAGGGCATTGTCGACCTTGTCGTAGAAGCCGGCTCGACTCATCGTCCTCCGAAAGTTGTGACCCAATGGGGATGAAAGGTCAGGGCTTGGTTGCTCTGACGAAGGCCGAAATCACGTGGCCTTCAGCGGTGCGTATCGCATCGTCGCTGAGCGACTGGGCTTCCAGGAACTCGCGGGCATCGGCGGCATCGAAGATTCTGGTGGCCTCGATTTCGACGTCGGTGAAACCGGCTCTTTCCAGGCCCGTGCGGTACTCGTCTTCCTCCAAGGCGCCCGCAACGCATCCGATCCAAGCTTCCACGTTGCGCCGGATCTCGGGATCGAGACTGCCTCGAATCACGATGTCGGACACCGCGAAGCGTCCTCCAGGCCTGAGAACACGACTGGCCTCCCGGAAGACCTTCTCCTTGTCGACCGAGAGATTGATGACGCAGTTGGAGATGATCAGATCGACAGCCGCGTCAGGTAACGGGATGTCTTCGATGGTGCCCTTCAGAAACTCGACGTTGTCGACCCCCGCGTCGCGCTGGTTTTGGCGAGCCAACTCGAGCATGTCGTCGGTCATGTCGAGGCCGTATACGTATCCAGAACTGCCGACCCGTCGGGCCGATAGCAGAACGTCGATTCCGCCGCCGGAGCCGAGGTCGAGCACGACCTGCCCCTCGTGCATGTCGATGAGGGCAGTCGGATTTCCGCACCCAAGAGAGGCATCCATGGCGGCATCGGGCACTTCAGACGATTCGTCATCGCCGTAGAGCTCGCTGCTGATCGGGTTGGCCCGTGGGGATTCGGCGTCGGGGCCACAACATGAGCCGGACTCAGCTGACTCGATCACGCTTCTGGCCAGCGAGCCGTAGCGCTCAAGGACCTGCGCCCTCAGGTCGTCTCCGCTCTGCAGTTCGGCGGGTTGGGATGAGTCGTTCACGCGTTTGCCTCCCGGCCGGCAGGCTCCGGAGCCACCGGCACCAGTCCCACCAGTGTAGCTATCCGACCTCCCACCGTCGGACCCGGGCGGTGTCGCACTTGCCACTCTCGAACCAACGGTCCGAATCGCCAATGCTGAATCGAAGAACGACTCTGCCGATGGATGGGATCAGACGACGAGATCGACGATCGGTCGCTGGAGGAAACATGTACGGAATCAGGATTCTTGGCATCGGCTTCGCACTGGCCCTGTTTGCAACTGCATGCGGTGGAGGCTCGAGCGACGGCTCTCAGCCAGTCGCCGACGCAACGACGACCATCGCGGAGGCAGTGTCCGGCGACGACCGACCTTGCGACGGAGGCGCCTTTCCCGACGACGAGGAATTCCGCCAGATGCTGTGTGACCTGCAGTGGGCACAGGCGGATCTTCTCGGTGAGGGCGGAGAGTTCGACGTTTCATGGGGAGGCCGAATATCAGCGGCCATACTTCTCCACCGCGACGATCGGGCCACTGCCATGGCAGACCTCGCGCTGGTTCTCGGGGAGATCACTTCCGGCTGATCGTCATGCCGCGGCCTCTGCTCGGGCCGATCTAACCTCATCGGGTCACCGCAATGTGAGGTTGACCCGATGACGACATCCGAAACACGCCGAGAGCTCGTCGATCTCACCGTCGCCCTGTCGCGAATCAACTCTGTCAACTCGACACTTGATCCGACGGCTCCAGGGGAGGCCGAGGTCGGTGCCTTCGTTCGCGACTGGATGAGGAATCAAGGCTGGCTGGTGCATGAGGAGTGGCCTGCCCCGAGCCGGCCCAACATCATCGGGGTGATCCCCGGAGGCGACGGCCCAACCCTCATGGTCAATGCCCATCTCGACACAGTGGGAACGCGCCCCGACTCATTCGAGATCACACTCACCGACGACACCATCCACGGACGTGGCGTTCTCGACACCAAGGGTGGCTTGGCCGCGGCGCTGCTCGCGGCCGCCAGCTTCAACGACACTCCTCCGCCCGGCGACGTGATCATCGCTGCAGTGAGCGACGAAGAGGCCAACAGCATCGGTACCAGCCACCTGCTCGAAGGATGGCTACCCGATGCTGCCATCGTGATCGAGCCCACAGACCTGACGATCATCACCGGCCATCGCGGCTTCGGGATCCTCGAACTGTCCTACACCGGAAGGTCCGCCCACACCGGGCATCGCGAGGAAGGTCTCAATGCCATCGAGCCTGCCGCCCGACTCGTGGCCACCCTCGAGCGCCTCGAGTCCGACCTCAGAGCCACGGCACCTCATCCGCTTCTAGGCTTCCCGTCGGTTCAGGTCACACGAATCCATGGCGGACGGGAGCTCTTCACCGTTCCCGACCAATGCAGTGCGTCCATCGAGATCCGCTCGGTTCCCGGAAGAGACACGACCGATGTCGATGCCCTGACCGCAGCCGTGGAGAGCCAGGCAACTGGAGGCTTCACCACCGACTACGAATGGACCGTGATGCGACCTCCGTTCGAGGTGCACACCGGCGAGCCGATAGTTGTGGCCATGGCCTCGGCCTCCACCCAATCAGGCGTGGGGCCGTCGCTGCAATCTGCCCCGTTCTGGACCGATGCGGCCCTCTTCGCCGACAAGAAGATTCCGGCGGTGGTATTCGGCCCCGGCGGCAACGGCATTCACAGCGACGACGAGTGGATCCGAATCGAAGACCTAGCGTCGTGCTACGACATCTTGCGTCACGCCATGGCTAGCTTCGGAAGCGCCTGAGAGGAAGAATCCATGACAGAACCGGCACCCAAGGACCAGTCCAAACCCCTCGACCCCGCCACCGTCGCGGTGTGGGGGGCGGAAGAGAACTCGATGGTGAGCGGTGCCACACAGGTGCCGGTGGTCCACAGCGTTGCCTACGGGTACGGCGATCTCGACGAGTGGGAGGCGGTGGCGCGGGGAGACGCCTCCGGACACATCTACGGACGCAACACCAACCCCACGGTTGCGGTGTTCGAGGAGACGATGTGGCTCCTCGAACACGGCGAGGCTGCCACGTCGGCCGCATCCGGTATGGCCGCCATCTCCTCAGCGATTCACGGAGTCGTACAGCCGGGCTGCCGGGTTGTGTCCGTAAAGGACACGTACGGCGGAACCAGCCTCTTGTTCACCGAGTTTCTTCCAGCTCTGGGGATCGAGGTCGACTTGGTCGACACCACCGACCACGACGCCATCGAACGGTCGATCCGGAGCGGCTGCGACCTTCTGTATCTGGAAACGCCGACCAACCCGACGCTCAAGATCCTCGACCTGAGGCGTCTGATCGATGCCGGTCACCGCGCCGGGTCGACCGTCGTTGTCGACAACACTTTCGCCACGCCGGTGAATCAACTGCCGTTGCTTCTGGGAGCAGACCTCGTCGTACACAGCGCCACCAAGTATCTCGGTGGCCACGCCGACGCGCTCGGCGGCGTGATCGTGGGTCGATCAGATCTGGTTGAGGCCGCGTTTCATCACCGCGAGATCAACGGAGCGGCCCTCTCGCCAATGGCGGCCTACCTACTGCTTCGTGGAATCAAGACGCTGCATCTGAGGGTCGAACGGCAGAATAGCAACGCGGCTGCCGTATCCAACTACCTGGAGGCCCACCCGAAGGTCGCGTCGGTCAACTACCCCGGCCTCGACTCCCATCCCCAGCACGAGATTGCCGCGGAGCAGATGACAGGCTTCGGCGGGATGCTCAGCTTCGCGCTCGAGGGAGGCTTCGACGCCGTGAAGCAGTTCCTGCCTGCTCTCCGGCTCGCCCATCGCGCCGCCAACCTCGGCTCGGTCGAGACAACGGTGGGCGTGCCGTCCACCACCAGCCATGTCGAGTGCAGTGCAGAGGAGCGCCTCCGACTCGGCATTCCGGAGGGTCTGGTGCGGTACTCGGCTGGGATCGAGAACGTGGACGACCTACTCATCGATCTGGAACAGGCGCTTGCGTTGATCTGACCGGCATGCGAGCCGAGACTGCGCGACGCTGTGCATACCGTCCCACGGCATCGAGAGGAACACAGAGATGAGAGCAGCGATCCTGACCGGAGGCGGCGATGTTCCCGGGTTGAACCCCTGCATCAAGGCCGCTGTCAACAGGATGATCGACGAGGGTCACGAGGTCCTCGGGATTCGCCGCGGATGGGGTGGACTCCTCAACTGCAACCCTGATGACCCCGACACGATTTCCTCCAACACGCTCGTGCTGGATCGAGCGACCGTGCGCACCATCGATCGAACCGGAGGCACCTTCCTTCACACCTCGCGCACCAAGCCCAGCAGCGTGAAGGCCGACGATGTTCCCGACTTTCTGACCGACCAGGCCGTGGGAGAAGGACCCTTCGACTTCACCCCGCACATACTCAAGGTTCTCGACGCTCTCGGTATTGATGTGCTGCTCCCCATCGGCGGCGACGACACGTTGTCGTACGGCCTCCGAATGCACGAGGAGGGCGTACCGGTGGTGGCCATCCCCAAGACAATGGACAACGATGTTCACGGCACCGACTACTGCATCGGATTCTCCACCGCTGTCACCCGTGGAGTGCAGTTCATTCACGACCTTCGCACCAGCACCGGCTCCCACGAACGCATCGCGATCGTGGAGCTGTTCGGCCGCTACAGCGGCGAAACCTCCCTGGTCACGGCATACCTCTCGGGTGTCGACAGAGCCATCATCTCCGAGGTTCCGTTCGACATCGATCACCTGAGCGAGCTGATCGTGGCCGACAAGTCGTCCAACCCGAGCAACTACGCCATGATCACCATCTCCGAGGGAGCCACCATGGAGGGCAGCGGGCTGACCCTCTCGGGTGAGGCCGATGCCTACGGCCACCGCAAGCTCGGAGGCATCGGGAAGATCACTGGCGACATGATCAAGGAACGAACCGGCGAGGGAATCATCTTGCAGGAGGTGGCCTATCTGATGCGTTCCGGCAGCCCCGACTCTCTCGACCTCATGGTGGGCATGAACTACGCGGTCATGGCCGTCGATCTGGCCATCGACGGCACCCTCGGTCGCATGGTTGCCCTTCGATCCGGGACCTACACCAACGTGCCGATCAGCGTCACCGGCGAAGGCGTCCGCCGAGTCGATGTCGATGAGCTCTACGACGCCGCCAACTACCAGCCCAAGCTGCGCCACGTGGCCGGCAAGCCGATGTTCCTGTACTGAGGTTCGATTTCTTCGATATCTGGTCTCGTCTACTCTTCGACGATGGTCTTGTACGTAGATGGTCCTGAAATCGAAGTCGAATTGGTGGTCGATGCCCCAGCGAACAGGGTGTGGGAACTCATCGCCGACCCGTCCCTACCGAGTCGCTACAGCGAGGAACTGGTGGAGGCGGGATGGGGCGATCACCAGGGCGACGAACCCGGGATCGGCAGCATCATCAAGGGCAGAAACTTCAACGCAGCCATCGGTGAATGGACCTCGAGTTCACATGTGACCGCGTGGAAGCCCGGCGAGGTCTTCGCCTGGGCGGTTCGAGAGGTCGACGACAGCGCTTCGCGATGGCGGTTCGAGCTCGAGGAACGGGCCGGACAGACCGTGCTTCGCCAGCACTACCGCATCGGGCCCGGGGTGTCTGGCCTGACCCGTTTCATCGAGGCCGACCCGGCCAACGAGGAGCAGATCATCGCGGAGCGGCTGGTCTTTCAGGAGACCAACATGATGCGGACCCTCGAAGCGGTGAAGGCCATGGCCGAGGCCGAGCCGCTCGATGACTGAGTCGATCCGATCGTGACTGGGAAGTGGGACCCGGGCCAGTATCTGACCTTCGACGATCACCGGCTTCGTCCGGCTGTGGAGCTACTCGCAAGAGTGCCGTCTGATGCCGTGGAGACGGTGATCGATCTCGGCTGCGGCACAGGATCGGCATACCCGTTCATGAGGTCGCGCTGGCCCGCCGTCGACTATCTCGGCGTCGACAACTCCCCCGAGATGTTGTCGCGCGCTCGCTCCGATCATCCGGATTCGGCCTGGCTGGAAGCCGACCTCAACACGTGGCGGCCCGACGCTCCGGTCGATCTGCTCTACAGCAATGCCGCCCTGCACTGGCTACCCGAACACCACTCGCTCCTGCCCGCCTTGATGGCCGGCCTGAACCCCGGCGGCATGCTTGCCGTGCAGATGCCGGCCAACTTCGATCAACCCACTCACACGATCATCAATGAGGTGGCCCGGGAACTCGATTGGTCGGCCGATCTCGAGCCCGTGCTGTTCTCGGATCCGGTTGGTAGCCCTGGCGAATACCACCGGGTGCTCTCCCCCATTGCTTCAGCCCTCGATATCTGGACGACGACCTACGTCCAGGAGCTTTCGGGACCTGATGCGGTCACGGCTTGGGTTTCAGGTAGCGCCCTGCGTCCGATCCTGTCGGCGCTGCCAGATTCCGAGGCCCAGAGGTTCGTCGCCGAGTACTCCCCACGAATCAACCGGCACTACCCGCGTGCAGCAAACGGCATCACTCTGCTGCCGTTCACGCGACTGTTCATCATGGCCACAGCGCCGATCGGTTGACCGAGGGCGTTACTGGGCTGAACGTGCCGAGGTAGTTGACCAGCGTCTCGAGATCGTTGCCGCCGTCGGCCGGGAAACTGTCGACGGTGACGAATCAGCTTCTTGTTGCGCTCTCACGGCGGTTGTCCAAGAGTGCCTCGCTCAGCGAGAACCGCCAGGCGGCACGTTCCGAACGCTGCCGGTCGGTGAGGCCCGAAAGCTCACGGGGGTAGTCGGGTGTGGTGAAGGTCATGTGGTGCATGACTCCATGTTGAAGGTCTGAGGTAGTCCGGCACATCGGGCACATGCCTAGTTTGCTGCCTCATTGTTTCCACAGGTCGGCCCGCGTTTGTGCTTGTTGGGGCAATAGTGTCATTGGCCCCGACCGAACCTGCCGAGGATCTCGCCATGACCAACTCCGCCACTGTCTCTCCAACAGATGTGACCACCGAGGAGGAGGCGATGGCCGCAGTTGAGGATGAAGGCTTGTTCGGGCTTGCCATGGACTTCGTCGGAAGCGTCGAAGACTTCCATTGGCATGATTTCGATGCAGTGGTCTATGTCATCAGTGGCGAGGCAGCGGTCGAGTACGAGGATGGCCGAATCCTGAGAGCCGGTCCCGGCACGCTTGCGTCGGCCCCCGCTGGCACCGTCCACCGGGATGTCCCAGGGGCAAGCTTTCGGGGAGTCTTCGGCTTCAGCGTCGATCCGTCGAGCATGACCCAACCGATCAACAAGCCCCTGAGCGAGCCTGATTCAGCCGACTGATCACGACGGCGAGGCCAACTAGGATCTCCACACATGGAACTCGCCGCTTCAACGATCGCCTTGTATTGCCGCGAGGCCCTCGCCGGCATGGACCGGGCTCTCCAGAGATTCGACGATGAGACGGTCAACAACCGACCTCACGGCGGAAAGACCAACAGCGCCGCCGCCCTGATCGTGCACTCTTGCGCGGCGGCCCGCTACTGGTTCGAGCACATCGGCATCGGTCGCCACGTCGACCGTGACCGGGAGTTCGAATTCGAGGCAGAGTCCACGGTCGCGGAACTGAGACTTCTGATCGAAACCACGACAGAACGGCTGGCCACCCTTGCCGTCGAGCTCGACGCTGGGCCATCTGCCACCGATCACGAGCTACGTATCCTTCTCCACGACGGCGACACGTCCGACGGCTCACTCGTGTTGCACGCACTGGAGGAGCTCTTTCAGCACCTCGGGCACCTCGAGCTGACGGCCGACGCCGTTGGAACGGCGGCTGTGTAGCCGACACGGAAACGTCAGCGCTGCACGCGGTCGGTTTCGTAGGCCCACATCGCGATTTCCACACGATTCCGGGCGCCGAGTTTGCTCATGAGGCTGGCGAGGTGAAACTTGACGGTGCTGAGACTGATGTGGAGCTCATCAGCTATCTCGGAGTTGGTGTGCCCCCGTGCCACGGTGACGAGTACCTCCTCTTCTCGGTCGGTGAGTGAGTCCACCGGTTCTGAAGGTGATGACTGGGAAATTGTGTCCGAGAAGCTGGCAAGGAGGCGTGCGGTGATGCTGGGCGCTATCAGCGCCTCGCCGTCGGCGGCGGCATGAATTGCCTGAACAAGTAGGTCGGGTCCGGCATCCTTGAGGAGGAAGCCCCTTGCGCCGGCCTTCAGGGCCCCATGTACGTACTCATCGGTGTCGAAGGTCGTGATCACCACGACCGCCAGCGGTTGATCAACCTGGGGTCCGGCAAGCTGCCGGGTGGCCTCTACCCCGTCGAGGTGCGGCATACGAATGTCGAGGAGACACACATCGGGCCGAAGTTCGCGGGCCAGCGCGACCGCCTGACGACCGTCCTCAGCCTGTGCGATCACCTCGATGTCGGGCTGGCCATCGAGGATCGTGGCGAGCCCGGCACGGATGATGCTCTGGTCGTCAGCTATCAGGACCTTGATTGTCACGCAGGTGCACCTCGCCGCGGGAGAACGGCACGAACAGTCCATCCTCGGTCGGGCGAGGGGCCGGCGTCCAGTGTCCCTCCGAGAAGAGTCGCGCGCTCCTCCATTCCGACCAGCCCATATCCGGCGTTGTTGGTCGTGGTGACCGCCTCGCCGTCGTCGCTAACGGTGAGTCGCACCGAGTCGCCCACGCCCTCGACCCTCACCTCGACACGCGAGACGTTGCGCGCATGACGGATTGCGTTGGTGATCGACTCCTGAGCGATGCGATACATGGCGGACTCAACCGAAGGTCGGAGGCTCTCCAGTTCACCGGCCAGCTCCACGTCGATCACCGGGGTGTCCGGTCCGTCGTCGACAGCCAGATTCATGATCTCGGCGACCCCTTGTTGGGGCGACAGCTCCGGAGCGGCTCCACCGTCTCTCAGGACGGCGACGATCGATCGCATCTCGGCGAGCGCCCTCGAGGCCTCCTCCTCGATCACCTCGAGAGCTTCGACTGCCCCTTCGGGAGATGAAGTAGTGGCCAGGAATCGCCCTGCTTGGGCCTGTATGGCGATCGCCGACACGTGGTGGGCCACAGTGTCGTGGAGTTCACGCGCCAGCTGCTCGCGTTCCTGGGACTGGAATCGCTCCAGCCGCTGGCGCCTCACGACCAGCTGGTAGCGGACCTCGAGGCCGAGCACGGCAGGGAACACCAGGACCACCGCTCCACCGATCGAATCACCGATTCCGGTGAAGTCGGTGATCAGGCTGGTCGTCAGAGCAGCGAGCATGAAGCCGAATCCGATTGCTGCATCGCGTCCGGCGCCCCAGCGGAAGAGCGAGTAGACGAGGATCAACACGAAGGCACCCGCATAGAGCTCCATCGGCTTCTCGTTGACGATCGAAGATGCGATGTCGAGCGTTGTGAGAGATGCAAAGGCCAACGCCACCATGGCAAGCGGATGGGTACGCCTCCAAAGGAGAGTCAACGAAAGGGCGATGCCGTAAGGGATGGCAAAGGCCCGCCAGGCGAGATCCGGCTGAAAGAGCCCCTCGACGACCACGATTGAAATCACGATCCCGACCAGCGCGTAGTCGCGCGGCAGTCGGGCCGGAGGGTCTGTGGTGTGGGATTCGGCCCACAGGGTGTGGAGGGCGTTCCTCATGGAGTCCATCGTAGAGAAGTTGGGCCCTAGGGGTATCAGCCGAACGGGTGGTCTTTTGACTGACCTATCGGTCAGGAGACATATGGCCATTGCACCGGCGACTACGTGGGCCGAGCTCATCATGCTCATGGGTGTCGAACGCCACGAGGGCGATCGGCGGCTCACCGAAGGAGAAGTCAAATGTCAACTTTGCTCTATCGAGTAGGTCGATTTGCGGCCCGTAGACCATGGGTGATGATCGGGATGTGGCTGCTTGCCGCCGTCGTGGTGGTAGCAGCATCCAGCTCCTTCGGCCGTGACCTCGAGGACTCCTTCGAGGCCCCTGGTCTCGACTCTCAAGCAGCCACCGAGCTCTTGTCCTCCGCCCAGTCTGAGCAGGCCGGGCTCACCGCCCGTGTCGTCCTCGTGCCCCTTGATAGCGGCACGACGTTCTTCGACTCGCCGGAGGCCCAGGACGCTCTGGCCGAAGTCCAACGGGGAGCGGCCGAGCTTCCGAAGGTCCTCGGGACCAACGACCCGGCCGGTGCCCTCCAGGCCGGCAACGAGTCGGCTGTCTCTGCCGGGGCTGTTTCCTCCGACGGCCGGATCGCCCTCATCCAGATTCAGTACCCGTTGACCGAAGACCTCTCCAAGGCCGACCTCGACAATCTGAAGGATTTCGTGCTCGGCGCCCGCGAGGGATCGTCACTGCGCATCGAGACAGGTGGCGACCTCTTCTTCGCATTCGAGGAGGCGGGAGGCGGTGAGATGATCGGATTGATAGTCGCAGCGATCACACTGCTGCTGGCGTTCGGATCCCTGATCGCCATGGGCCTTCCCATTGCCATGGCTCTATTCGGACTGGCTCTCGGAGTCAGCTCTATGTCGCTCATCACCTATCTGGTCGAGATCCCGTCATGGGCACCGGACATCGGCGCAATGATCGGTCTCGGTGTGGGTATCGACTACGCACTGTTCCTCATCACACGGCATCGCGAGTTCCTGGCCCGGGGCATGACGGTCGAAGAGTCGGCTGGTCGGGCTGTTGCCACCGCCGGCCAGGCCGTCGTGTTTGCCGGCGGAACTGTCGTGATCGCCATTCTTGGTCTCGCTGTCGCCGGTGTTCCGTTCCTGACCGCAGCCGGTATAGCGATCGCGGTGATCGTGCTGATCATCGTTGTCGCCTCGGTGACCTTGCTTCCGGCCTTTCTCGGCCTGAGTGGCCACTGGATCAACCGACTTGGAATCCACCGCCGGGGCATCCACCAGGGCGACAGCAGCCGGCAGACCGGCCAGGGATGGGAGCGCTGGGGTCGCCACGTGTCGGCTCACGCTTGGCCCTACGCCATCGGCGTCACTCTGGTGCTGGTAGCTCTCACTGCGCCGGTGTTCGCCCTTCGGCTCGGCTTTCCCGACGAGGGAACCATCGCTGAGTCCAATACCCAACGCCAGGCCTACGACATCGTCGCCGACGGCTTCGGGGCGGGCATCAACGGACCTCTCCTGATCGCGATCGACATCTCAGAGGACGCAAGCGTCGTCGAGCCTCTCGCCAGTGCCGTTGTCGACGACCCCGGAATCGATGCTGTCGCTCCGGCCGAGATCAACTCGGCTGCCGGCGTGGCCACCCTCGTGGCGTTCCCCACCACCGCACCTCAAGATGCCGCCACATTCGAGACGGTCGAACGACTACGCAACGAGGTGTTCCCCGTGGTGCTGGCCGACAGTGCCGCTACGGCCCACATTGGCGGACAGACAGCCAGCTTTGCCGACGTGGCCGGGCGGATCAGCGACCGGTTGTTCGTCTTCATCGCCGCAGTGATCGTCCTGTCCTTCCTGCTGCTGGTGATGGTCTTCCGATCGGTGCTGGTGCCCCTGAAGGCTGCGATACTCAACCTGTTGAGCATCGGTGCGGCCTACGGCGTGCTGGTGATGGTCTTCCAGTGGGGCTGGGGCAAGGATCTGATCGGCCTCGAGTCGACCGTGCCGATCGTCTCGTTCATCCCGATGTTCATGTTCGCAATCCTCTTTGGTCTGTCGATGGACTACGAGGTGTTCTTGCTCTCACGAGTTCGTGAGGAGTATCTCGCCACCGGCGACAACGACGCCTCGGTCATCCATGGAATCTCGAGTACGGCTCGAGTCATCACCTCGGCTGCACTGATCATGATCTCGGTGTTCGGTGGCTTCGTCATGGGCGACGATCCGATTATGAAGATGTTCGGTCTTGGTCTCGCCACCGCGATTCTTGTGGACTCCACTGTCGTGCGGATCGTGCTGGTGCCAGCGACCATGAAACTGATGGGCGACGCCAACTGGTGGATCCCGGGCTGGCTCGACCGGATACTGCCGACCATCGACATCGATGGTGAGGCCAGCCTTCCGGAGCCCGAGTACGAGCCCGTTCCGTCGATCGAGGGCCATGCCGACGATCCGGTGTACCCACGGGAGTTGGTGCCGGTCGGCTGACCGCTACCGGCAGCGACTCAGTGCGTGTTCGGACCGGAACAGGAAGATCTGGACGTGGGGCAATACGCTGTCGCCGTGAGCCAACCACATGTCACAATCGATTGGGCCACCCGCACCGGTGGAGACCTGAGCCGTACGGAGCGTCTCGCGATGCTCCGACCAATCGCCGGCAGCGTGGTCAGTTACATCGCCGATCGTCTCCCTCCCCATCGGAGCACCGGCGTCGCTGTTCCTGACCCAATTGCCCCAGACTCGAAGTTCGCTCGGCAGGTCGAAGAGTGTGCCGCCGAGCAGTCCCCGGCCCTACTCGGACACGGATATCGAACCTGGATCTTCGGCGCCTGTTTCAGCGAGCTCGACAGCGTGGCGGTCGATCCGGAGCTGTTGTACGCAGCCGCTCTGCTCCACGACTCAGGTTTGATGACCAGCGTCGTCGGTGAGGACTTCACCATTCGATCGGCCGAGGTCGTACGAAGAGCGTGCACCGACGCTGACGAACCCGCCCGAGCAACCGCCATCTCCAACGCGGTGGTCGCACACGCCACTCCGGGGCTGCGTCCCGACACCGATCCGTTGGGCTACTACGTGCAGACCGGCGCGCTCGCCGACCTCACCGGATTGCGCTCGCGGGCGCTCGCCAAGGAGCAGCTCCAGTCGATGCACGACCTCCATCCCCGCCACGGCGCCAACCGGGTCATCCCTCAGGCCATCCGCAGGGAGGCCCGGGCGGTCCCCCACGGACGCTTTGCCCTGCTCCGACGTTGCGGTTTCCCGCTGCTGATAGCCGTCTCCCCCACCCGAAAGTTCCAGTGACGTCGTAATGACCATTCGAGTCGTGCAGATCACCGACACCCACCTTCGTCCCAACGCCGTGCCCGAGTTTCCACCCAAGTGCTTCGCCGACGCCGTCCACTTCCTCAACGGCACCACCACCGATGAGAGTGCAGCGCTCGTTGTCGAGGCCACCAAAGATTTCGTCGACTCTCTTGGCGGCGTCGACCTCGTCGTGCACACGGGAGACATCGTCGATATTCCGGCAGCAGACGCCTACGTCGACGCCTTGGCCCTCTTCGAAAGGCTCGGTGCGCCAATCTTCGCCACACCGGGGAACCACGACGGTGTCGAACTCATGAAGTCGGTGTTCGGCGACCGTGCCGCCACCACTGTTGGCTTCAGAGATCACGGCGCCTGGCGTGTACTCGTGATCAACTCGTCCACGCACGGCACCCAAGGTGGCAGCTTCACCGATGCCGCGCTGGAACAGTTCGAAGCGGCGCTCGATTGCGACCTCTCGGTCCTAATTGGAGTTCATCACCCGCCGCTGTCACCCTGCCCGGACAGCGATTGCCGAACCTTCAACGCTTGGCAGCTTCTCGAGATCATCGATCGTCACCCCAACGTCTCGGCGGTGATTTCGGGCCACCTCCACACCGCCGACGAGATCGAGCGGCGAGGAGTGAAGTATCTGCTATCTCCCTCCACCTGTCTTCAGCTCCGCCACGTCCACCCCATGGAGGACAACAACTCAACGGCAACCCGATCCGGCGCTCGCCTGGTCGAGCTCCTGGACGATGGGACCGTCGAGACTTCGATCATCTGGGCGTGATGCGGGCCGAGTACGGCGATCAAGGGGCTACGACTGACGAGGCCCGGCCTGGCGAATCTCGTCGGTCAATTCGCGGTGCCAACCGACTTCAGCCCACATTCCGCGGTGGTGGGGCTGGCAGAAATTGCTGGTGCAGATCCCGACCCAGCCGAGGGCGATGGCCCGCTCCACAGCCAGTTCCGAGACATCGCGAATCCACCTCCACTCATCGTCGATAGTGGCCTGATCGCCGTAGTTGGTCGGACCCCAACCCTCGGTGGTAATGAGCGGAAGCGACTCATCCGCCGCCCAATTTGCCCATTCACGCATGACCGGTTCCAGGTTCGAGTCGACCCAGCCCTCAATCTTGCGCCTCGAGACCGCAGCCATCTTCCACGCGTGCAGTCTGGCGCCCATGGGCGCCTCCAGGAGAGGCAACAGCTGAAGGCTCCGGAGGTTCCACAGGGCGCCATCGGTCAGCCAGCAGTGCACCTCTGCCACGTCGAAGGCCGACGAGTCCAGCCGGCGAAGTTGTCCACCGGACAACCCATGGTACGAGAAGCAGAATCGCATCCCCGGCCAGCGTTCCTTGAGTTCGCCCACCGCGTCTGTGAGGTACTGCTGGGTTCGCTGTGCCCATGCCTCGCGCCAAGGCAGACCTCGAAGAGCAACCCCGACCGGTCTGCGAAATGCTTGACCGAAGATCTGCCGGGCAGCCCCGGGGGCCCAACTATCGAGAGGGAACTCGTTGCACAGGTCGACCCACACGACGGAGTCGAGCAGGTCAGCTTCTGCGAGACATCTCAAGGTCTCGTCCCACACCCGTACGTAGTCGTGGGGTGTCACAACCTCACGCCGTCGATCGGATGCATCAGGTACGAACCAAGACGAAAGGGCAACGCCGATACCTCGATCGGCACAGGCGGATACGAATCCCACCAGGTCATGTCGCGGCTGAATTTCGACCGGAGTGTGATTCCCCCACATGAAGCGCTTTCGTTGGGGCTCGATCACAAACGTCGTCTCCGGTGAGCCTGCCGAGCCAGCGGCTATCAGGTGCGGGAAGGCTTCGATCCGGACACAGTCGTATCCACGTTCGGCAAGCTCATCGAGTACCCGTTCCCAGTCCCGGTACTCGGCCTCATCTCCGGAACGCCGTGTCGCCCAGGAGAAATCCCACATCGCGACCGAGAACGGCTCCATCGAACTAGCGTAGGCTCGATCCCGCTCCGCCTACCCACTGGGCAACAGAGCGATTCGAGCGGCCACCCATTCGATACCTGGTGTTCAGTCTTCGGCGTAGCCCGGGTGCTCGACGAAGGTGCCGGCATCGCCATACACCGGCATGTGGGGCAGCGAACCGACAACGCCTTCGGACACCGTCAACATGACGGCCAGCGGCTCCAGAGAGAACTCGTCTCCCTCGGCCGCTCCCCCGTTGGGCGAGGCGTCGAGCAGTTCCAACGTGTCGCGGTCGAGGGTGGCGGTGAAGGTCGGGGAGCTGTATTCGAGTTGGCCGTTGACATCCACCCGATGGGTCTCTCCACCTACGCGACACTCAACAGCAGAGTCGCCCAGAAACATGAAGGCGTTGTCGGCCTGGCTCTCGAAGTCGGCTCGGTTGAGGTAGAGACGGGGCTTGTCGCGGTAGGGCGTGCCCGAGGTGGGGCACACGGTTTCGCAGTTTCCGCATTCGTTGCAGAAGTCGGTGAGCACCGCTATCTGAAGTCCCTGGCTGACCTTGAACTCAGCGTCGCCGTCTGCTGCCAGGCTCCCGGCGCTGAACCGCAGCGTTGGAAGCTTCGCCGATGAAGGACTCATCTCATATGTCATCAAGGCCATGTTGGGGCACACACCAACACAGAGGCTGCAGATGTCGTGACAGTCGAGACAGCGACTCGCTTCGGCCATCGCCTCTTCGGCTGTGAAGTTGATCACGGTCTCCGCGAACCCATCTCGCTGGTCGAGCGGGCTGAACTGAATCGGTACTCGATACTCACGACGGGCCCTGCGGACCACCAGCCCTTGGAGATCGATCGACCTGGGTTCATCCTCGGCGACGGTCGGCTCGGGCGAGGTGTGCTTGGCAATGATCGCCGCCGCCACCGCTTTGCCGTCGGCAGCTGCCTGCACGATCGAAGAGGGCCCGTCGGCGGCGACATCGCCGCCGGCGTAGAGGCCCGGGATCGACGACTCGTAGGTGTGGGGGTCGACGTTGATGTAGCCCCAGTCGTTCAGCTCCGGAGGATCGTCGGCGAAGAAATCGAGGACCGAGTGCTGGCTGATGGCGAGTATCAAGGTGTCGAGCTCGATCTCGAACTCCGAGTCGGGTACGGCGAACGGAATATTGCGTCCCGAAGCGTCGCGTTGGCCTCGATACTCGGTGCGAGTGCAGACGATGCCTGCCAGCTTCCCATCGTTGACCTTCACTCCTGCGGGCGTTGCCAACTCGACGATATTGATGCCCTCCTCAACGCTGGCCTGGATCTCTTCGGGGTCAGCAGGCATCTGATCGATGGTTCGCCTGTAGATGAGGTTGACCTCACCGGCGCCCACGCGGCGGGCAGAGCGGATGCAGTCCATGGCGGTGTCGCCAGCGCCAATGACGCCGACCTTCGGCCCGATCGGCATCGGGTCTTCCTCACGGACAGACCGCAAGAAGGTGATGCCGTCGATTACTCCCTCGGCGTCGTCGCCGGGCAAGCCCAACTTCTTGGCCAGCTGGGCACCCACCGCAACCATCACGGCGACGTAGCCATCGCTGCGTAGATCGTCGATCGTGAAGTCGACTCCGGCCTTCTGGCTGTAGCGGACCTCCACGCCGAGTTCATCGAGAATGGCCATGTCCTTGTCGATGTCGCTGCGAGGCAGTCGGTACGAAGGAATGGCACCGCCCACCATCCCCCCGGAATAGGGGTGGGCCTCGAATATGGTCACGCCGAACCCGGCGTAGCCGAGCTCTTGTGCTGCCGCTATGCCCGCCGGTCCGGCGCCGATAATGGCGACCTTGCCCGTCTCGGCCGGCTTGCGGCCGAGCACGACCGGCTGAGCTTCGTGGCTCATGATGAAGCGTTTCATGTGGCGGATGGCCAGAGGCTGGTCGAGGTGGGAACGAATACAGGTGTTCTCACAGAGGTGGTCACACACCCGTCCGAGAATGGCCGGGACCGGATTGTCCTGTCGTGTGATCTTCACCGCTTCGGCGAAGTCGCCTTCGCGGACCGCGCCCATGTATCCGGGGACGTTCTGGTCGACGGGGCACTCATCGAGACAGGGAGCCTCGATGCAATCGAAGTAGTGAAGCTCCCGCTCGGTCTTGGAGCGATCCATCCGGAATGAGTGCTTCTGGTAGCGCCAGTCCGAACGAACATCGTCGGCGCTCTGCCGGAGATTGAGGCGTGCCAAGGTCTTGCGGACGAGCTGAACAATGACCTCAGAGCGTTCGTCATCGAAACCGTTGGCGGCGGCCCATTCGGCCACGACCGCAAGCACGGGGCGATCGTCACTGGCTTCGGACAACGTCTGGTGCAGCGAATCGCAGAGCTGTCTGGGCAGCTCAAGGCCGGTGTCGCCGATCGCAGCAAGGCGAAGCGACATCGGGAACTCGTGGAAGTTGGGCTGAGCAATCGCCGACTTCGCGATGAAGTCGGCGGTGTCGACGGCTCCGAGGGCGTCCATTTCAGCGCCGAGGTTCTCCGTGTATTGCAGCATTCGCAGGTATCCCCCGGTCTTGAGCAGATCGGAGCAGACGGTGATGGTCTTCATGCCGGAACGAATGAGATCGGCGACATTGAAACAGTCGGCGCCACCGGCGAACGACATCAGGAGATCACCGCGGTATTCCTCGGAGAGCTTCGATGCGAGGTTGGCCGTCAAGGCGTGGAGGGCCCGCCCCGACAGGTACATCATGTCGTCGCCTTCGAACACGCCACGCCAGTTTTCGACTTCGAGGGTGTTGCTGAGCTTCACCCCAAAGGTGAGGCCTCGATCGGCCGAGACACGGCGGAGGTTGTGCAACATGGGCACCGCGTCGACGTACATGAGGTCGTGCCCGAACGCTTCGTCGGGCACAGGTACGTCGCTGAAGTTCAGGTCGTCGTTGAGGATCGCCCGGACACGATCGGCGCCGAGCAGGGTCGGGTTGCACTTGACCGAGGTGTGGAGTCCGCGCTCCTCGATCAGATAGAGGGAAATCTTCTCGATCTCGTCGGGAGGACAACCGTGCATCGTGGAAAGGGTGATGGTGTCGGAGATCTTCGAAGGAATCTCGATCTCGCGCACCTCGGGGTAACGCTCGGCCACGATGTCGATGTAGGCCGGGAGATACTCCGATGCGTCGTCCATGGCGTTGAAGAACCACTGAACATTGGGCTTCAACATGCCTTCAAGGTTGTAGCCGACGCTCATGTTGAAGATCAGGCCCGGCTGGACACCGTGCCACCCGAACTTGTGGTGCAGCGCATGGATGAGGACCCACGCCCGCAGGTACTCATCGAACGATTCGTAGACCTTCAGTTCCTGGGACCATTCGACGTTGTAGCCCTCGTCCTGGACATCGATGCAGGGCTTCGCCACGTCGAGTTCGTCGAGGGTCTGAATGGTCTTGAGTTCGATGAATCGCGCACCGACCAGCCACGAAACGATGATGTTCTGCGCCATCTGGGTCTGGGGACCCGCTGCCACTCCGAAGGGCGTGTCGAGATCTACGCCATACATCTCGGTGCGATAGCGGTGCTCACCGTTCGGCACGAAGAACGCCGACTCCGGCACGCCGAAGAGTGCCTCCTTGGCGTCTAGTTCATCGAAGACCCAGTTGGTGAGTTGTTCCATCGAGATCGGATGAAATCGGTCGGACATTTCGGTGCTCTCCTCGTACCTTTGAATTGTGTGGCGCGGCGTCTCCCACCCTCAGAGGAGGGCGTGAAGGCGACTCGCCTGTTCACTCGCCTTGGCTCGCACTTCATCGGCGTCGACACGGGTCGTCTTTCCGTGCTCGAACACCGTCTGGCCATCGATCTCTACTGAGACCGGCATCACACCCGGCGTGAAAGCCAGATGCCATGGATCCATCGGGTCGTAGGACCAGGTGACGGTGTCGCTTCTCGCCTCGGGCATGAGGTCCCAGCCGGCGGAGAGCCAAGACCACGCATCGTCGGGGCTGCTGCTGACGTCGACAGAACGCTGCATGACATAGGCGAGGCGGAACGCTTCGATCATGTTGGCGCCGATGCCGTCGGTGCCGAGCGCCACCGGGTTGGAGAATCGTGCCGGGTTGGCGTAGCCGACCGCATTGTTGAGGTTGGATCGAGGGTTGTGCACGATCGTGCCCTGCAGATCATGGTCGTCGGGCAAGTGAACGCCGTGGATCAGCAGCCACTTGTCGTTGGTGAGTCCCTTGAGACGCTCGGTGGCATCGACATCATCGACACCCTCGGCGACGTGGATGTGGACTCCAACTCCAAGGTCGTCGGCTAGCCCTGCCGCGGCCTCGAGCGATTCGTCGCCGCAGGTGAAAGATGCGTGCACCCCGACGTAGCCCTGACCACCAGCCTTGATGAACCTCTCGTTCTCGGCCAGGCCCCGCTTGGCGCCCTCGATGCCGTGACGGTCGGTGATGCCGTAGGTGGTGTTGATCCGCACCCCCACTTCCGCACACGCGTCGGCGATCACGTCGAGGCTGCCCTCGATCGCGTTGGGGCTCTCATGGTGATCGACAATGGCTGTGGTGCCGTTCTCGAGCGCCTCTACTGCTCCGAGCATCGCCGACCAACGCAGCATCTCCAGGTCGAGCGCCGTATCGAGACGCCACCACACCTGCTCGAGGATCTCCATGAAGTTGGTGGGGTTCTTCGGCGGTGCCGGCATCCCTCGAGCCAACGCCGAATAGAGGTGATGGTGAGAACACACCAGACCAGGAGTTGTTGCGGTCATCTATGGACTCCACGAGTTGCGAATCTGCGCACTGAGATCAGTGGCACGGCCTGACGCACCATACATTCCGGGGCTTGCTGGCGCCGTCACCCGGCCCGCCCGCGTCGACGGCGATTCTGGTCCGCTCACCACCGTCATAATCTTGATTGCATCGGTCATGATTACGACGTAGATTCAGCGCCGACCCACGATCCGGCAGGAGAAACGATGAGCACCAACTGGGGCTTCGACACCAAACAGATTCACGCAGGTCAGGAGCCTGACCCGGCCACCAACTCCAGGACGGTCCCGATCTATCAGACGACTTCCTACACCTTCGACAGCACCGACCACGCTGCCAATCTCTTCGCCTTGGCGGAGATGGGCAACATCTACAGCCGCATCATGAACCCCACCCAGGGCGTGTTCGAGGCTCGGATCGCCGCACTGGAAGGTGCCACGGAGACCGCAGTCGGCATCCCCGGTGCACTCGCCGTGGCGTCGGGCCAGGCCGCGGAGACCCTCGCGATCCTCACCATCCTCGAGTCAGGCGACCATTTGGTGGCTGGCGCCTCGCTCTACGGCGGCACGTTCAACCTCTTCCACTACACGCTCCCCAAGTTCGGCATCACTGTCAGCTTCGTCGAGGATCCCGACGATCTCGATGAATGGCAGGCCGCAGTCAAACCCAACACCAAGCTCTTCTACGGGGAGGTCAACCCCAATCCGAAGAACAACTGGCTCGACATTTCGGGTGTCAGCGGGGTGGCCCACTCCAACGGCGTGCCTCTCATGGTCGACAACACCGCGGCCACTCCGTGGCTGGTCCGTCCTCTCGAACACGGCGCCGACATCGTGGTGCACTCCGCCACCAAGTACATAGGGGGCCACGGCACTTCCATCGGCGGTCTGATCGTCGACGGTGGCTCCTTCGACTGGGGACAGAACGACAAGTTCGCCAACATGACCGATCCCGATCCCAGCTACCACGGCCTGGCCTACTGGCCCGCTCTCGGCCACGGCGCCTACATCATCAAGGCCCGGGTTCAGATGCTGCGCGACCTGGGGGCCTGCACCACGCCGTTCAACTCCTTCATGTTCCTTCAGGGCCTGGAGACACTCAGCCTCCGGATGGAACGCCACTGCACCAATGCCCTCGCAGTTGCCGAGTACCTCGACGGCCACGACCAGGTCGAGTCGGTGCAATACGCAGGGCTCTCCAGCAGTGAATGGCACGACCGCGCCACCGCTCTCACCGGCGGCACGGGGTACGGAGCCATTCCGGCTTTCAACATCAAGGGCGGGCTGGAAGCCGGCAAGAAGTTCGTCGAGGGCCTCGAGCTGCACAGCCATGTGGCCAACATCGGCGATGTTCGCAGCCTCGCCATTCAGCCGGCATCGACCACCCACAGCCAACTCTCCGAGGAGGAGCAGGCCGCGGCCGGTGTCTATCCCGGACTGGTTCGACTCTCCGTTGGCATCGAGAGCATCGACGACATCATCGCCGATCTCGAGAAGGGCTTCGCCGCCGCGAGGTGAGCCACGGCCCGGGCAGCTGGGCGACCCATCGAGGGACCTTTGCCTCTAGGCATCACGCCCTTCCTGCGATTACGTCGAAGGCGACTGCTGGCCGCCGTCGACATACGTGAGAAGGCCCCGGTCGGGGGGCTCGACCCACCGGAGAGACAACATGAACAAGAAACTGATCGCCGGCGTTGTCGTCGGCATCGCGGTCGTTGCTGCTGTTGCCAAGAGCCGCTCGGCCTCGGCCGGGCCGAAGGTCACGATGGCGGAACGAATGCGCAAATGCATGGAAGAAATGCCTGAGGACTTCCCGCCCCGCGTCATGTTCGACAACGTCCAGGCCACCAGGTCCAACAGCGAGCGAATCCTCGACCTTCTGGAAGAGCAACAGAACAAGAGCGACCGCTCCTCGATCGACGACATCGAGCTCGTACCTACCAGCTGAGCTGGTGAAACGAACGGCCCTCTCCTGGGTCTCGAACCTATCGGCGCGGTCAGCGGTTGGCTGTGAGCCAGTCGGCCAACGCCTGGCCGATGGCGTCGGGCTGGTCTTCTTGCACATAGTGCTTGCCTTTGCCGATGGGGACCGACGTCAGGTTCGGCAATGTCGCCTCGAGTTCAGCCACTGAGGCCTTGGTGAGGATGATGCCCGGCTTGGCGTGGAGAAGCAGCTTCGGAATGTCGGTGGTCTTGAGCCAAGCGGCATAGTCGGTGACGATCTTGTTCATGTCGGCGGGGCCGTCGCCGACGAAGGGGATCTCGCGGGGCCACACCGCTACCGGTTTGCGTGAGGCCCGGTCGGGGTAGGGCTCACCGTAGGTCTCGCGCTCGACGGCACTGAGCTTGCGCCTGGTCATCATGGGCAGAAGCCGCCTGATGAAGAAGTTCTTGTCCATGTTCATGCGGTCGCCTTTGACCTGGTCGCGCATGCGCTTGAAGATGAACCGGACGACGGGGTTGGCGTCGCTCCACTCGGCCGGCTTCAGGATCGCTTCCATGAAGGCGATGCCCCGCACATTGTCGGGGTTGCGATGGGCGTAGTGGAAGCCGAGCCCTGAGCCCCAGTCGTGGACTACGAGGGTGGCGTTGGTAAGGCCGAGGGTCTCGATGAAGGCGTCGAGGTAGCGGGCGTGGTCGACGAAGCGGTAGTCGATGTCGGGCTTGGCCGACTTGCCCATACCGATCAGGTCGACGGCAATGGCCCGGCCGTGTGGGGAGGCGTAGGGAATGATATTGCGCCACAAGTAGCTCGATGTCGGGTTTCCGTGAAGAAACAGGATCGGGTCGCCTTCCCCTTGTTCGACGTAGTGCATCGATGATCCGAGCACATCGACGTATCGAGACTCGTATGGGAACTTCTCTGAGATGGGCATGGCTGGTGTCGTTTCGGTTCGTGGGATTGGGCTAGGGAGCGACGGGGTCGGGACTGCTCATTGGCCGGCAATCCCGAGCGATGTCACGGTGTCGTGGGCAGACCGGTAAAGCGCTACCAGCCGGGTGTTGTCGAGGCCCATGCGGGCAGACATGTTGAGACCGATCATCTGTAGGAGCAATCGATCCGCGGCGCTGTCGAGTACTAGGGCGTCCGAGACTTCGCCGATTGACTCAGCCCTCGCCAGCGCAGCGTGGAATCCAACGCGTAGCCTGTCCATGTAGGCAGCTCCCTGGATGCTGATCTCTCGGTCTCGGTCCGCGAATTCGATCATGGTGTTGATCATGAAGCACCCGGGCGCACCTGCGACATGGAAGCCCTCAAGCGTGTCGAGGAATTCGTGGATGTCGTCGAGGCCTTCAACGGCGTCGAGGAGCATCGAGTCGATCATGGAGAAGAGCTGATCGGAGTAGGTCGAGAGAGCAGCGTCGAACAAGCCCCTCTTGTTCCCGAAGGTGTTGTAGAGGCTGGTGCGAACCACGCCGGTTGCTTCCTCGAGCATGGGCACCGACACATCGTGGAATCCGTTGGCCCAGAAGATATCCAAGGCCGACTGAGCGGCGTCGGAGGGCTCGAACTCACGGGGTCTCCCCGCCGCCCGGGCGACAAACTTGTCGGCGTCTTGTTGGGTGGTCATGGCTGCGTTTCTCGGAATTGATTCTGTAATGCCGATCACAGTACATCGAATCGGAGCCTTATGTACCGGGCATCACACAATCCTCAGCGGGGTCGGCCACTAGCGTGCCGGCATGAGCGACCACGATCGTTGGATGGCCCTTTGCCTAGGTGCGGCTGACGACGCTCACCGCGCTGGCGATTTCCCCAACGGAGCCTGTGTCGTGATCGGACAACAAGCGGTTGCGGTATCCGGGAGCCGGGCCGAAGACGGCTCCGATCCAACGGCCCACGCCGAGGTCGCGGCCCTGCGTGAGGCCGCCGCGAGCGGCCGCGTCTCCCCCGGCGCCACCTTGTTCACGACCCTGGAACCATGTGCGATGTGCCTTCACACCGCTGCGGTTGCGGGAGTCGGCGAGATTATCTACGCCTGCAGCCGAAGCGATGTCGGCGATGCCGCCTACGTCAGCAAACTTGACGCCACGGAGTTGGCAAGCCAACTTCTCCATCCGCTCACCCTGACCCACCACGGCGACCCCGACGGTCGCGTGGCAAGGCTCGTCAAGTCGTTCTTGGCTCGCAACACAAACTGAGCCGACACCTCGCAAGCCACGACCAGAAGGACTCCGTGAATCACAAGCCGACATCCCTGCTCGACCGACTCGGCGCCCTCTGGGGCCTGCTCACGATCAGCGACGATGACTTCAATGCCTACATGCGCTCCTACGACGAGTTGTTCGTGGACTCGCCCGAGAACACCAAGGCAGACCACGACAACGGAGTCCCGATCCGGGGGTATCCCCAGGGCAGCAGCAACGAACTTCAGGAGCTCTACAAGGTCATTCATCTGCTCTGCACGCTCGGATCCGTCGAGAAGATGTACATGCCGCCCGAGATCGACCCGCAGCAGTCGGTGCTCCAGAATCAGATCCTCTTCGAGCGCCTCGTTGCCAAGGACCTCGATCTGAGCGAAGGCGAGAAGGTACTCGATCTGGGATGTGGCTGCGGTGCCATTGCCGAACACATGGCTGAACTCACCGGGGCGACTCCCTACGGGATCAACCTCGACAAGTCTCAGATCGAAAAGTCCTGGAAGAACCCGAATCTGCCCAGTTCCAACTTCACTGTCGGAGACTTCAACAAGCGTCTCGAATTCGACGACGGCATGTTCGACGCTGTCTACGCAGTCCAACCGATGACCTACGTCAGTGACCACGAGTTCACCTTCAAGGAAGTGTTTCGCGTCCTGAGACCGGGAGGAGTGTTCGTTGTCAATGACGTCGCCGCTCTCGATGCCTACGACCGCGACAACCCACATCAGAAATCGTTGATTCAGCATACTCGCGAACTCACCGTGTTCGGAGGGTTCTGGCACTACAAGTATTGGGAGGACTCATACCGGAACGCCGGGTTCGATCTGACATCCTCCGTGGGACGGCCAGCGGTGGAGATGATCAAGAAAGAGGTGGCGCTCTTCGACAAGTACGAGGCGGCCTTCAAGTTCCTCGCCCGGATCCATCTGATCCCCCGAAAGACCAACGCCCTGATGAAGCGACTGAACGAAAACAGCCAGTCCTACATAATGGCCGAGGAAGAGGAGTTGCTGACTCTCAACTGGCACTGCGTGGGTCAGAAGCCGAATTGACTGGCCGCTGACACTGCGAGATGCCCGGGTCGTCCCTGCGCGAGTTCTTGACTTTACTGCTTTCTACAGTAGTATTTACTGCAGTTTGCAGTATTCAGTGAGTCTCTGAGGAGGCTCCTCGAGAGGGAGATCTCCATGGACGTATCGGAACACATCGGATTCGTAGTCTCAGAGGCCGAACTGTTCGCCGCTGCCGCTGAAAGCGGTGACCTGGGGGTGGCCGTTGCGACTTGTCCCGGCTGGGACATGCGAGAGCTGGTCCGCCACCTCGGCTTGATTCATCTCTGGGCCGCCGGGCATGTCGCCTTTCCCCACACCGACCCCGACGACGTGCAGCTACACACTCTCGCCGAGTTCTGGCCGAACCTGGCTGTCTGGCCCGACGATGCTGATCTCGTCAACTGGTACCGAGCCACCAATGCAAATCTGGTTGAAGCCCTGAAGGCTGCACCGTCCGATGTCGAAAGCTTCACGTTCCTTCCCGCACCCTCTCCTCTCGCGATGTGGGCCCGTCGTCAGGCCAGCGAGATAGCAATCCACCGCTTCGACGCCGAGGCAGCCCGCGGTGTCACGACGCACTTCGAGACAGCGTTCGCAGCCGACGTGCTTGACGAGATGTTGAGCGGATTCGCCGCACGACGCCGAGAGCTAGCGATCGAAGCAGAGCAGGTGATGCACGTGCACACCGAGGACACCGACGAGGACTGGTATCTCACGATCGGGCCGGAGCGTATCGAGACCTCTCGCCAGGGCGACGATGCCGATCTCACCCTCAGCGGATCGGCTGAGGAGCTCTACCTACTGATGTGGAACCGTGCCCCCGACTCCAGCGTCACAATGACCGGCAACACCGACCTGATGACTGTCTGGCACGGCAACGTCCGCATCCGCTGGTCCTGATAGCCCTCCGAACGCCGACAAGCTCAACTCCGACCAAAGGAAAGCAAATCAATGACAACCACCGAAAGTACACCCGTGGACAATGGCGTAGCCGTTGAGCAGCTGTTGGGCGCCCGGGAGGCGTTCGGACAGCAGCCCGCGGCCGGCCAGTTCACCTGGAAGGCCGGATCGGAGTGGGTTCATGGCTCTGAGGCAGTGTCGACCGTGAGCAACTACTTCGGTCTCGGTGAGGAACAGAGTCATCCCGAGGCTCACAGCGTCACCACCGACCATCCGACGATCTTCGGAGCGACCGACAACGGGGCTTCGCCCCCGGAACTGATGCTGATGGGGCTGGCTGGTTGTCTGACCGCCGGCATTGCTTCGGTGTCCCAGAACTGGGGCATCAAGCTCAACTCGGTCAACGCGAGCATCGAGGGCGACATGGATCTCGCCGGGATTCTGGGCGTGGACGCCAATGTCCGCAACGGCTTCTCGGCCATCCGGGTTCGCTACGAGATCGACGCCGACGCCGAGCGGGCCGACATCGAAGCAGTTGTCGCCCAATCTCAGAAGCGGTCCGCAGTGTTCGATGTGATCACCAACCCGACTGTTGTCACTGTCGAGGTCGGCTGAGGGCCACCGCGGAGATCTGGAGCGGGTTCCATGCATCGATCAGTCGCTGTTATCGGGGCCGGCCAGGCAGGGCTGGCTATGAGCAGATGTCTCACCGACAACTCAATCGATCACATCGTGCTCGAACGTGGCGGCACCGCCAACTCGTGGAGGCACGAACGCTGGGACTCGCTCCGTCTTCTCACCCCCAACTGGCTGAGCCGCCTACCGGGATGGACGTACAACGGTCCGGATCCCGACGGCTACATGACCAATGCCGATGTCATCCGGCACCTCGACCTCTACCGAGACTCGATCAATGCTCCGATCCAGAACAACACCACCGTCGAGTCGGTAAGGCCGACCGATGGCGGGTTCGAAACGGCCACAAGCCAAGGCCCGGTCTCCTCGAGAGCCGTGGTGATCGCGTCCGGGGCATGCAGCAACCCGCACATCCCCGACATAGCAATGGCAATCCCCGCTTCTGTGCGCCAGCTGACTCCAATTCGCTACCGCAACCCCGACCAACTCGACGACGGCCGGGTCCTGGTCGTCGGCGCCTCGGCCTCCGGTGCTCAGATCGCCGATGAACTGGCCCGCGCCGGCCATCCGGTCACGCTCGCTGTCGCCAACCATGTCAGGCTCCCCCGCCGCTACCGAGGCAGAGACATCCACTGGTGGCTCGACACTCTCGGCATCCTCACCGAGCGCTGGGATGAAGTCGACGACATCTCCAAGGCCCGACGCACCCCTTCGCTGCAGGTCATCGGGACCCCGGAGGGACGGGACCTCGACCTCAACTCCCTCACCGAAGTCGGGGTCGACCTGGTCGGCAAACTCGTCGGAGTCTCAGCCGGGAAGGCGCAGTTCTCCGGATCGCTCGCCAACGTCATTGCTTCGGCTGATCTCAAGCTCGATCGTCTTCTCGACCGCATCGACGAACACGCCGCACTGCACGATCTCGGCCGACAGCTCACCGACCCGTACCGGCTGCCACCAACCGCAGTTCCCGAGCCGTGCCTCGATGCCAGCCTCATCGATATCAGCACCATCATCTGGGCCACCGGATATCGCCCCACCTACCCCTGGCTCCCCGACCATCTCCTCGACCGCAAAGGCGCCATCGAGCACGAGGGCGGAGTCATGACCCAGCCCGGCATGTACACACTCGGCTTGCCATT
>JAJCXW010000137.1 GCA_029263235.1 Acidimicrobiales bacterium | reverse complement strand
ACATGGTGCCTCGAACGCCGAGGGTGTTTCCTGTCGGAAGGCTCGACGCGGATACCGAGGGGCTGTTGTTGCTGACGAACGACGGCGATCTTGCCCACCACCTGACCCATCCGTCTCATGGTGTCGACAAGGAATACCTCGTCGAGGTCGAAGGAGATGTCTCGAGATCGGCGGTCAGGCAGCTACGGGACGGGATCGAACTGGACGACGGCCTCACTGCTCCGGCACGAGTCACAGCGGTGGAGTCGAGCCTGCTGAAGATCGTGATCCATGAAGGCCGAAACCGTCAGGTTCGGAGGATGTGCGAGGCCGTTGGTCACCCGGTGGTTCGACTGGTCCGTGTTCGTATCGGCCCGCTCACGGATCATCAACTGGCTCCGGGTGAATGGCGTGAACTGACCTCCGAAGAGGTCCGCGGTCTGGAAATCGCATCGGCGTCGAGCACCGACCGATAACATCGGCGAGCGTGAACACGACCCCGCCAACCGCATCGATTGTCGGGGTGGGTCTGATCGGTGGATCCGTCGGCTTGGCCCTCCGTGAGGGTGGCTGGCGAGTCATCGGGGTGGAACCCGATGCGGTGCGGGCGCAACGCGCTCTCGAGCTCGGGGTTGTCGACGAGATAGGCGACCTTGGTCCGTGTGATCTGGCGATCGTGGCGACGCCGGTGAGATCGATCCCTGCTGCGGTTCAACGTTCGCTCGACGCTGGTGCGGCTGTCGTGACCGACGTGGGTGGCGTGAAGGCCCCGGTGGCTGCTGCGATCAGTGATCCTCGGTTCGTGCCGGGTCATCCAATGGCCGGGAGCGAACAAGATGGTGTCGACGGTGCGTCCTCCAACCTCTTTCGGGGAGCGAGATGGGTTCTGACCCCGTCGCCGACCACCGCCGACGATCATTTGAAGTACGTCCGCGACGTGGTCACCGGGTTCGGTGCTCAGGTGATGGTCGTGGCTCCCGACAGACACGATTCGCTGGTCGCCGTGGTGTCGCACGTTCCACATCTCACAGCAGCCACCTTGATGCGTCTGGCCGATGGTCGGGCCACCGAACACCGAGCACTGTTGCGACTGGCCGCTGGCGGCTTCCGAGACATGACCCGGGTGGCGGCCGGCCATCCGGCGATATGGCCTGATATCTGTGCCGAGAACAGTGTGGCAATCGTCGATGTTCTCGACGAATTGGTGAGCGAACTCTCCGACCTGCGTGACGTGGTGTCCGAGGGCGACCAGGCCCAACTGTTGGCCCACCTCACCGCGGCCCGAACCGCTCGACGCAACTTGCCCACCACCGCTCCGATTCCGGAGGACGTCTCCGAGGTCCGCATCCCGGTTCGCGATCAGCAGGGAGAGATTGCGGCGATAGCAACCCTCGCGACCGAGCTCGATGTCAACATCTACGACCTGGAAATCGCCCATTCGAGTGAGGGGCCACGGGGTGTCGTCGTGATCCTGGTCGACACCGACATGTCCGAGCGCATGGTCGGTGGTCTCATGGCTGTCGGGTATCGGCCGTCGGCCCGCCCTCTCGACTGATTGATGCCATGAGAGACCCGCTGCCGGTACTTCCGCTACGGAGGCCGCCCGACACCACAGTGGTGGTTCCGGGCTCCAAGAGCATCACCAACCGGGCCTTGGTGATCGCAGCGCTGGCGCGTGGCACGTCCACCCTCGTCGGCGTGCTCATCGCCGACGACACCGAGGCGATGGTGTCGGCTTTGAGAAGCCTCGGTATCGGAGTCGCCGTCGATACTGCGGCAGGGGAGATGGTGGTGGATGGGTGTGGCGGCGAACTGCCTGCCACCGCTACCCATGTCGATGCGCGGCAGTCGGGTACAACCGGACGCTTTCTGACTCCCGTTGCCGCTCTTGGTTCCGCACCTGTGTTGATAGATGGTCATCCTCAGCTCCGGTCCCGCCCCATGGGGGATCTGGTCGACGCACTCGTGTCGCTCGGCGTCGCGGTCGAATCGACGGCCGAGTCGGGCCATCTGCCTCTTCGAGTGACCGGTCCGCTGACCGGTGGGTCGGTGTCGTTGCCCGGCGACATCTCCAGCCAGTTCGTCTCAGGTCTCATGCTGGCGGGCGCTATTGAGGGGCTTCGGATCGAACTGTCCACCGAGCCGGTGTCGCTACCGTACATAGACATGACTGAGGCGGTGATGGAGTCCTTCGGCGCCACGGTCGACCAGATCGATGTGCGCACCCGACAGGTCGGGGGCGGGTATCGATCGCTCGATCGCTATCTGGTCGAACCCGACGCGTCGGCCGCGTCCTATTTTCTGGCCGCGGCGGCGATGACCAAGGGTCGAGTCCGAATCGATGGCCTCGGCGTGTCGTCGCTGCAGGGAGATCTCGGTTTCGTCGAGGTGTTACAGCGCATGGGAGCCGAGGTGACGGTTGGAGCCGACTACACCGAGGTCGTTGGCGTCGAACTTCGCGGCATTGAGATCGACATGCGACACATCTCGGACACGGCCCCGACACTGGCGGTGGTGGCGGCATTCGCCGATGGCCCCACGACGGTGACAGGAATCGGTTTCGTGCGAGGCAAGGAGAGCGATCGAATCGCGGGTCCGGTTGAGCAACTCCGCCGGTGTGGTGTGGACGCCGAGGTCAGAGACGACGGCTTTGTCGTCCGGCCGACAGGTTTGCCCCACGGGGCGACGATCGACACCTACGAGGACCACCGGATGGCAATGTCGTTCGCGTTGATCGGGTTGATGGTCCCGGGTATCGAGATCCGCGACCCTGGTTGTGTCGACAAGACTTTTCGCGGATACTTCGACGCGCTCGATCAGCTGCGATGAGAGCCCGGAAGGACGGTTACCCATGCGTGTGATTGCCATCGACGGTCCAGCGGGATCGGGCAAATCGACCGTGGCCCGTGCTCTGGCGAAGCGTCTCGGCCTCCAGTACCTCGACACGGGAGCCATGTACCGGGCTGTCACGTTCGCGGTACTGCGTTCTGGTGGAGACCCGGGTGACCCCGACATTGCCTCGAGAATCGCACGCGCCATCGATCTGAGGGTCGGCCTCGACGAGGTGACCGTCGACGGAGTTGATGCCACACTCGAGATTCGTGGCCCGGAGGTGACCCGAGCGGTCAGCGCTGTTGCAGCCAACCCGGAGGTCAGGTCAGAACTCGTGTCGCGGCAACGCGAGTGGGCCCGTGAGAGAGGCGGTGGCGTGCTCGAGGGTCGCGACATCGGCACCGTGGTGTTTCCGGACGCCGAGTTGAAGGTGTATCTCACAGCCGATCCAGCCGAGAGAGCCAGGCGGAGGGCCAAGGAGGTCACCGACCTCGACTACGAGACGGTCGCCGCCGATTTGGCCCGACGAGACGCCCTCGACTCCAACCGGTCGGCCGCCCCGATGGTCGAGGCCGGAGATGCAGTGGTGCTCGACACCACAGGGCTTGATATCGATGGAGTGGTGGCGCAGGTTGTGTCGCTGCTGTCCGAGACCCCCGACGACACGAACGAGAACGCAGATGCCTGAAGATCCCACCTACGGCTCTCAGGAGAGCGAGACGCCGAAGAGAAGTCGCCAGACGATTCTCGGCCGTGCGCTCTACCACGTGTTCTGGGTGATGGTGTTCATCCCGGTGAAGCTGCTGTTTCGGCTTCGGGTCGAGGGCAAGCACAACCTTCCTGACGGGCCGTTCATCCTCTCGGCGAGTCACCGCAGCTTCATCGACACGCCGATCGTCGGCGTCATGACTTCCAAGCGACTCCGATTCATGGGCAAGGAGAGCCTCTGGAAGTCTCGTCCTCTTGGAACCTTCCTGACGATCATGGGCGGCTTTCCGGTAGAGCGTGACTCGGTCGACCGGACTGCTCTGCGGGCCGCGGCCGATGTTCTCAAACTGGGGGAGCCCCTGGTGATGTTTCCTGAGGGCACCCGGCAGGAGGGTCCCCGTCTAAGGAGAGAAGATCTCCACGACGGCCCGGCGTTTGTGGCTTCGCGCGTCGGGGTCCCGATCGTGCCGGTCGGTCTGGGTGGCACGACCAAGGCCCTGCCGCTCGGTTCTTCGGTACCCCGCCCGGCCAAGGTCGTGGTGGTCATCGGCGAGCCGATAATGCCGCCCGAGAAGGTCAACGGCCGTGTGCCGCGTCGGGCCGTCGGCGAACTGAGTGATCGTCTGTTCGAGGAACTCAGCGATCTCTTCGTCGAGGCCAGGATTCTCGCTGGTGATGAGCAGCCGGCCGGTAGTCAGAAGCCATAGCGGGTGAACTCGATCACCGCTTCGATCTGGTGATCATCGAGACGTGTGCCGAATGCCGGCATCGCCGATCTCCCCGCGAGAATGACGGCTTTCTGCTCTGCCGGGTCGGGGAACTGCTCGGCTACCGATCCCGAGAGTGCCGGTCCGGTGCCGCCCAGTCCGTCTGACCCGTGGCAGATCTGGCAGTGCTGGGCGTAGACCTCGGCACCGTCGGCGACCAAGCGAGTATCGGGCTGTGAGGTTCCGCCCCGCAGCGTGAACAGCATGACCACGGCCGCAACCGCAGCCACGACGACCAGCCGTCGCAGCATTGCGACGAACCCATGCAGAGTCATGTCAGATCGACCAGGACACAGTCCTGAAGTACCAGGGGCTCCGCTACTGCCGTCGACGGACTGGTCAGTAGTGCAGTGCCGACGGGAATGTCTGTTGTCGTGGAGGTTTCAGCCACCGCCGGCCTCGCCGGTGGCGGAGCCCTGAGCGGCAAGTGACTCGAGAACATCGCTGGCGCCGATGTTGCGATCGTCGAGCGTGACCTCTCCAGCTGGCTCGGCCTGAGTGGAGCTCGAGAGCATCTCGCGAAGGTCGCGGGGTGGAGGGAAGTACTCGTCTTCGGAAGTGACGTGAATCTCGTCGACACCGTTCTCGGGGTCGAGTCGCTGGATCACCTCCCGCACGAGGTCCTCGGGTGCGGACGCCCCGGCCGTGACTCCGACGATGCCGCTGAGGTCGTCGGGGAGCTCGTCAGCGCCGTTGACCCGGAACACTCGCGGGCACCCAGCTTCGGAGGCCAGCGAGGACAGGGCCTTGGTGTTGGAGGAGTTTGCCGAGCCGATCACCACCATCGCGTCGCATCGCGGAGCGATTTCCATGAGAGCGGATTGGCGATTCGTGGTGGCGAAGCACAGGTCGGAACGGCCCGGTTCCCACACTTCGGGAAACCGCTTCCGTGTGGCATCCAGAACGCCCGACCATTCCCGGTGCGACAGGGTGGTCTGGGCGAGTACCGCTACCGGCCCCTCGATGTCGGGCAGTCCATCGACCTCTCTGGGAGACTCCACCCGGTGGATCGCCCCGGGGGCAACGGCCATGGTTCCCACCGCTTCCTCGTGCCCTTCGTGTCCGACATAGACGATCTGGTAGCCCTTTCCGGCCCGTGTCTTGACCTCGTGGTGGACCTTGGTCACGAGTGGGCACACCGCATCGATGACGCAGCCGCCGCGCTCACGCGCTTCGGAGACCACTTCGGGGGCCGAACCGTGGGCCGACAACATGATGGGCATTCCCTCGGGGACTTCCGCTATGTCGTCGACGAACACGACCCCGACGTTCTCGAATCTTTGGACCACGATCTGGTTGTGGACTATCTCGTGGTAGCAGTAAACGGGCGGTTCGAATGTTCGCACCATCCAAGCGAGCGCCTTGATGGCCATCTCCACCCCGGCGCAGAACCCTCGTGGCGCTGCCAGGAGGACGACATCGACACGTTGCTTGGAATCGTTCACACAGTTGAGGGTAGCCACCCTTCACGGGGTGGAGGATCGCGGCGGCACTGTTACCATTTCGGGTCGGTGTGGCGCCGTCGCGTCAACCAAGATTCTCGGATTCGCTCAGGAGTATCGACGATGTCGAAGGTTTGCCAAGTCACAGGAAAGAAGCCCCATTTCGGCAAGCAACTTTCTCACTCACATCGCCGTTCGTCGCGTCGCTGGAACCCCAACGTGCAGCGCAAACGCTTCTACTTGGATTCCGAGAAGCGCTGGATCACCCTCAATGTCAGCACCAAGGGCATCAAGACGATCGACAAGCGTGGTATCGAGAGCATTGTCGCCGAGATGCGCCGTAACGGCCAGAAAATCTGAGGTTCTGTCATGTCAAGCGACAAGCGTCCGATCATCAAGCTTCGTTCCACGGCCGGCACCGGTTACACCTACGTGACCACCAAGAACAAGGCCAACACCCGCGAACGCATCGAGATCAAGAAGTACGATCCGGTCGTCCGCAAGCACGTCATCTTCAAAGAAGAGCGCTGAGCAAACTAGCCTTCGTTCGATGACAGCCTCCGATCGTCGCGATCAGCCGATCGCCATGTTCGACTCGGGGTTCGGGGGGCTGACCGTGGCCCGCGCTGTGATCGATCTGCTCCCGGCGGAGAATCTGGTCTATTTCGGTGATACCGCCCGCTATCCGTACGGGTCCCGCGATCGCCGCGAGGTGCAGAGTTACTCGGCTGAGATCACCCAGTGGCTGGTCGACGAGCACCAGCCGAAGATGATCGTGGTTGCCTGCAACACGGCTTCGGCGGTCGCGCTGGATGAGCTTCGGTCGATGGTCGACGTGCCGGTGGTCGGTGTTCTCGAACCGGGCCTGCGTTCTTTGTTGAAGGTCACGGTGTCGGGACGGGTGGGAGTCATTGGCACTGTTGGGACGATCGCCAGTGGGGCCTACCGGACTGCTGCGGCCGAAATCACTGGTGAGGTCGACCTGACCAGCCAGGCGTGTCCTGGGTTCGTGGAGTTCGTCGAGCGAGGCGACACCGAGTCCGATCAGGTCAAGGTCTTGGCGCAACGGTTGCTGGCACCGGTGCGCGACGCCAAGGTCGACAGTCTGCTTCTGGGCTGCACCCACTATCCGTTCCTTGCCCGTACCATCGGCGAGGTGATGGGGCGAAACGTGGTGTTGGTGTCGTCCGCCGACGAGACGGCATTCGAAGTGAAGAGGCTGCTCGATGAGTCCGGCACCACCAGTGGATCCTCATCGACCGGATCGCGTCGGTTCGTGTCGAGTGGCGACGCCGAATCGTTCGCGTCCCTCGGCGGGCGTTTGCTCGGACCAGAGATGACCCACGTCGAGTCCCACACTTGGGCCGCACCGTGACAGCCGGTCTGCGGGTCACGGTCTTGGGGTCATCGGGGAGTTACGCGTCGGTCGACAATCCGTGCACGGGCCTTCTCGTGAGGAGTCCAGGCGCGGCTGTCCTGTTGGACTGCGGCCCCGGAACGCTCGGCCCGCTTCAGAAGGAAGTCGATCCTTCGGAGCTGACGGCTGTCGTTCTGAGTCACTGCCATCCCGATCATTGGCTCGAGTTGCCGGTGTTGCGCAATGTGCTCACCTGGTTTTGTCCGGTGGATCGACTCCCCGTGTATGGCACTGCCCGCACCTGCGAGATGGATGCATCGGTCCATGTGCCGAGCAACAACGCTCCCGATCCGATCGAATGGACCGTCATCGATTCCTCATCGACGCTGCGACTCGGCGATCAGGATTGGCGCTTCAGCCGCACCGACCATTCGGTGGAGACACTCGCCTCGCGGGTCGACGTCGATGGCAGATCCTTCGCATTCAGTTCCGACACGGCAGCCGGATGGTCGGTGGCCGAACTCGGCTCCGACATCGACTTCGCAATATGTGAGGCCAGCATGTTGAGCAGCCGCGAGAACGATGGTGTTCCTCATTCGAGCGCACGCCAGGCCGGGCTGTCGGCCCGGGAGGCCGGAGTTGGTCGTCTGGCGATCACCCACATTCCTCCGGGAAGCGACCGCCGGGCCCACCAAGCGGAGGCCGTGGAGGCCTTCGGAGGAGAAGTTTCCCTGGCGATGCCGGGAACAACATTCGAAGTCTGATTACCGCAAACCGAATTACCTGATTTGGAGATCCATGACCTCACGATTCGACGGCCGCCGTGCCGATGAGCTGCGCCCGTTCAGTTTTCAACGTGACTACACCACGATGGCCGCCGGATCGGTTCTGGCGGTATTCGGCGACACTCGTGTTCTGTGCACCGCATCTCTCGAGGAGGGACCGCCGCGTTGGCTCCGCAACACGGGCAAGGGTTGGGTCACCGCCGAGTACTCGATGCTGCCGGGGTCTTCCCCGGAGCGGGTCCGCCGCCGCACGTCGGGTCGTAGCCAAGAGATACAGCGGCTGATCGGTCGCTCTCTGAGGGCGATCATCGACTTGGAAGCACTCGGCGAACGTCAGATCATTCTCGACTGCGATGTCCTGCAGGCCGACGGAGGAACCCGCACGGCTTCGATCTGCGGGGCCTACGTGGCGCTTCACGATGCCTGCAGTCGTCTGGTCCAGGCGGGGGAGCTGGCGGCCCATCCGATAGTCGACGATTGCTCGGCCGTATCGGTGGGCATCGTCGGAGGTGAGGCTCTTCTGGATCTTCCCTACCCGGAAGACTCGACCGCTGAGGTCGACTTCAATGTGGTGATGACCGGCTCGGGGGAGTTCATCGAGGTTCAGGGAACCGCTGAGGGTGCCGCGTTCAGTCGAGGCCAGCTCGGCGAGTTGCTCGATCTCGCGGCCGGTGGAATCGAGACGATCACCTCGACCCAGCGGGCGTTGCTCTCCGACCCCCCGCCGGCGCGCCCCGCGAGCCGATGACCAACGGGCGGTTGCGCCTGGTGTGTGCGAGCGCCAACCCCGACAAGGTGGCTGAGATCGCCGCCGTGCTCGATGGGATCGCAGTTCTCCTGCCCCGGCCGGTCGGGCTCGCCGATGTGGTCGAGGATGCCCCCGACCTCGCTGGAAACGCCCTGCTGAAGGCCCAGGCGGTCTCTGCGGCCTCCGGGGCCGCAGCGGTTGCCGACGACACCGGCCTGGAGGTCGATGCACTTGATGGGGCCCCTGGCGTGTTCTCGGCCCGCTTCGCTGGTCCCGACGCCAGTTACTCCGACAATGTCGAACGCCTGTTGTCAGAGCTGCAGGGCTTGCCCCGGAGCCTACGCACTGCACGGTTTCGCACTGTCGCGATGGTGGTGCGTCCCAATGGTTCGATGGTGAGTGCCGAGGGTGTGGTCGAAGGACACATCACGGCTGAGTGTCGCGGCGAAGGTGGATTCGGATACGACTGCGTTTTCGAACCGGACGAATCAGGTGGCCTCACATTCGCGGAGATGATCCCGGTCGACAAACACGCGATCAGCCACCGAGGCCGAGCCCTGCGTTCGCTGGCGGAGAAGCTGACGGTTTTCGGTGCGGACGGGGGGACTTGAACCCCCATGCCCTTTCGGGCACCAGGACCTAAACCTGGCGCGTATGCCAATTCCGCCACGTCCGCGGGCGTGGGGTCAGGCTAGCCAACCGAGACCCTGACGGAACCGTATGGGTAGGCCGGTGTGCGTCGTTGCCGGCCGGCGGGAGGGTACCCTTCGCACTATGACGATGATTCCGCCGACGAACGCGACCCAACTGACCGGCAATCCTCAGTTGGAGATCTTCCACCGACTTCTCCAGGACAGAATCGTCGTCCTGGGCACGGCGGTCGACGATGAGATCGCCAACTACATCACGGCTCAACTCCTGTTCCTCGAGGGACAGGACAGCGAGAAGCCGGTTTGGCTCTACATCAACTCGCCGGGTGGTTCGGTCTCCGCCGGCATGGCGATCTACGACACGATGCAGTTCATCGAGCCCGAGGTCGGCACCATCTGCATGGGCCTTGGTGCCTCGATGGGACAATTTCTGCTTTGCGCCGGAGCTCCTGGCAAGCGCTACGCCCTTCCTCACGCCCGAATCCTCATGCATCAGCCGTTGGGTGGCGTGCAGGGCCAGGCATCCGACATTGCGATTCAGGCCGAACAGATGGCCCACACCAAGCAGACCCTGCAAGAAAGGATTGCCCATCACACCGGGCAGACCGTCGAGCAGATCGAAGCCGATTCCGACCGCGACCGCTGGTTCACCGCAGAGGAAGCCAAGGACTACGGAATCATCGACAGTGTGATCCACAAGCGCGGAGACATGCGCTGATCACCTTGCTTGTCGAGCGAGGTCCCTGAATTCCGATATTGCGGTGGCCTTGCCTCCGGGGTGACCGAACACCGCCGATCCGCTGACGAAGATGTTGGCTCCGGCGCGTGATGCCGCGGCGATGGTGCCGGCCCCGATGCCACCATCGACTTCGAGGTCGATTTCGTGACCTCCGTCGTCGATCATGGACCTGATCTCGCTGATCTTTTCTTCGGTCTCCGCGATGTACGACTGGCCACCAAATCCGGGATTGACGGTCATCACCAGTACGTGATCGAGCTCGGCCAACACGTGTTGAATCGCAGCCGCTGGGGTGTGTGGGTTGAGAGCAACTCCTGACCTGGCACCCAGGTCGCGAATTCTCGCCAGGGAGCGATGGAGGTGAGGGCAGGCCTCGGCGTGAACCATCACGGTGGAGCAGCCGGCTTCGACGTATCGCGGGACGAGTTCGTCGGGATTGACCACCATCAGGTGGACCTCGAATGGCAGTTCCGAGTGGGGGCGGCATGCTGCGATCACGTCGGGGCCGATGGTGAGGTTGGGCACGAATACTCCGTCCATCACGTCCCAGTGCAATCGGTCGGCGCCTACTTCACCGAGCTCGGCACACTCGGCGCCGAGTCGTGCGAAGTCCGATGCGAGTATCGATGGCGAGATCTCGATGTTTCGTGGCAACTCGACCTCCAGCCGACGCTTGTCAGCAACCTAGCGCTACCGGGACAGTGGCAGACGCCATATGAAGCCGCCGCAGATACCGTCGGGGTGTGGAACTACGTGTTACGGCAACGGCTCGGGACGGAGCAGGGGTGGCTCGTGCCCCCGATGGACGGGTCGTGTTCATCGACGGCGCTCTCCCCGGGGAGACGGTCGTGGTTGAATTGGTTCATGTCGACAGTCGTTGGTCGCGAGCGAAGGTCGTGCGGGTGGTCGAGGCCGCGGCCGACCGGGTGGCTGTCAGCTGCGCCCATCAACTCGAGGGGTGCGGTGGTTGCGACATGTTGCACGTCGCCAAATCGGCTCAACTCAGACTGAAGACATCGATGGTCGTGGATCAGCTGACCCGCGCCGGGATCGACGCTTCGGCTCCGGCCCTGCGGTCGCTCGACGGCGACAATGGTCGGACCACAGTGAGAGCGACTGTTGTCGACGGAAGGGCTGGCTTCCGGGTCAAAGCCTCCCACGATGTGGTGGTTCCCGACGGTTGCGATGCCGTGGATCCCCTCGCTGAGGAGATCTTGATTGATGGTCGGTTCCCTCATGCCGACGACGTCACGATCCGTGTCGGCGCCCGCACCGGAGACCGACTTGTGATCATCGGTGGATCGACCGCCGATGTAGTGGTGCCCGACGACGTTCGCGTTGTTGCCTTTGATGAACTGGCCAATGGACGACGTGCGTGGATCCATGAGGAAGCTGCGGGACGCACTTGGCGGGTATCGGCCCGCTCCTTCTTCCAGAATCGGCCCGCCGGCGCCGACGCCCTGGTGGCCGAGGTCTCGGAGATGGCTGAATTGCTCTGCCCCGAGGGGCCGATGGTCGACGCCTATGCCGGTGTTGGCCTGTTTGCCGGCACTGTCGGCAAGGGTCGTCAGGTCACTGCGGTCGAGCGCAGCCGAGGCTCGGTGGCCGACGCCAAGATCAACCTCGCTGATGACGGGACCAAGGTGGTGAAGGTCGGTGTCGAGAAGTGGCGTCCTTCGTCTGCTTCGTTGATCGTCGCCGATCCTGCTCGTGAGGGCCTCGGCCGTTCTGGAGTCAACACGCTGGTGCGCTGCGATCCGTCATCGGTGATTCTCGTCAGCTGCGCTCCGTCGTCGTTCGCAAAGGATGCCAAGAGGCTCGCCGACAAGGGTTTCCGGCTCGATCGGTGGAGTGTGGTCGACCTGTTCCCGCGTACCTCTCACATCGAGACGGTCGCGGGGTTCGTTGCTGCCTGATCGGGCTCTCAGTCGAGGGTCCCGAGGAGCATCGCCTGCGACAGTTCGGCGGCAACATCTTCGTATGTCTCGTCGATGCTCACGACGCGATCAGCTGCTCCCTTGTGGGGCTCCACGTAGAGGTCGTGCATCGGAGCGACGGTTTCGGCGAACTGTCTGCGAACATCGTCTGCCTGCCGACCGCGCTCGGCCACATCGCGTTTCAGACGGCGTTCGAGCCTGATCTCCTCCGAGACGTCGATGAACACCAGAATGTCGACACGTTTGGCGATCTCGGGGAAGCACGCCAGCAGGATCCCCTCGATCACGACCAGGTGGTGAGCATCCACTCGTTCGGTACGTTCGCTCCGGGTGTGGCTGGCGAAATCGTAGACGGGAACGTCGATGCCCTGGCCGGACCTGAGTCGGTCGAGGTGGGATACGAACAGCTCGCTGTCGAGGGAGTCGGGATGGTCGTAGTTCCGTACAGATCGATCCGCCATCGAAACGTCGGACAGGTCGCGATAGTAGGAATCGAAGGAGACAACCGAGACCTGGTCTGTTCCCAGCGAGTCCAGCAGATGCTTGGTGAGCGTGGTCTTGCCCGAACCCGAGCCCCCACAGATTCCGCACAGTTTGACTGTCACGGATCCGCACCATAGCCCCCAGATGGTCGGCGTTCACCGCCGGTGATGTCATGATCGTCAAATGGATTCGTCCCGGGTTCCGTCGAAACGAAGTGGGATCGCGCCGTTCCACGTGATGGAGGTGATGCGGGCCGCTGAGCAGAGAGTCGCGAGTGGGGAGTTGGTGCTGCATCTCGAGGTGGGGCAGCCATCATCGCCGGCGCCGAGAGGAGTGCTCGACGCCGCACATCGCGCTATCGACACCGACGTTCTGGGTTACACGACAGCCAAAGGAGACATGGCGTTGCGTCGGCGGATCGCCGACCACTACCTCGACTGGTACGGCGTACGGGTCGATCCGGAACGGATCTTGGTCACTATGGGGGCGTCGGGTGGGTTCGTGTTGTCGTTTCTCGCCGCTTTCGATGGGGGCGACCGTGTGGTTGTGCCCAGCCCGGGCTACCCGTGTTACCGCAACGCGCTGACGGCCTTCGGTGTGGAGGTGGTGGACTTGCCGGTCGACCACGCGACCCGATTTCAGCCTTCACCGGAGCTTCTCGAACCGTTGCTGCCTTTCGATGGCCTCGTTCTTGCATCGCCGTCGAATCCGACGGGCACGATGTTGGGGGGTGACGAACTGTCTCGGCTGGTCCGCTGGTGTGAGTTGCATGATGTGCGTCTGGTTTGTGATGAGATCTATCACGGCATCACCTACGAGCAACGGGCACCGACGGTGTTGACCTACGGCGAATCTGCCGTGGTGGTCAATAGCTTCTCGAAGTACTTCTCGATGACCGGTTGGAGACTCGGGTGGGTGATCGCCCCGCCGGATCTTGTGGTTCCGTTGGAGCGTCTGGCGCAGAACCTCACGATCGCGGCTCCGACCCTGTCGCAGATGGCGGCAGTGGCGGCCTTTGACTGTCATGAGGAGCTGACGGCCAATGTCGCTCTATACGCGGTCAATCGACGAATACTCCTCGAGGGCCTGGCTGGGGCCGGATTCACCGATCTCGCGCCGGCTGATGGGGCCTTCTATGTCTGGGCGAGATGCGATCATCTCGGAGCCGACAGCCAGGACTTGTGCGCACGGTGGCTGAGCGAGATCGGGGTCGCTGCCACCCCGGGCATCGACTTCGATCCGGGCCGCGGGCAGTCCTATGTGAGGTTCTCCTTCGCTGGGTCCGAGGCCGACGTGGCAGAGTCGGTGGTCAGGTTGAGGGACTGGGTGAGGCAGAATGCCGGTTCCGGAATGGACCGAACACGACCAGACGACACAGAAGAGGTGAGCCGGTGACCGACTACTCGACGATCACGCTGGAACGCGACCGGCATGTCGCATGGCTGACGCTCGATCGTCCGGAGGTGCACAACGCCTTCGACGCGACGATGCAGCAGGAGATCAGGTCGGTCTGGCGGTCGCTGCGTTCCGACGACGACGTGAGGGTGGTGGTGCTCACCGGCTCCGGCGACAAGTCGTTCTCGGTGGGGATCGACCGCAACCAGGATTTCAGCGCGCTCGATGATTCCAGCTCGCTCTACGGAACATCCAACGACTTCATGTACGACGATCCGGGAGAGGATCTCGGTCCGAAGTCATGCGACCTTTGGAAGCCGGTGATCTGCGCCGTCAACGGCATGGCCTGTGGGGGAGCGTTCTACCTCCTGTCGGAGGCCGACATCGTGATCTCGGCCGAGCATGCGACATTTTTCGATCCTCATGTCACTTACGGCATGGCCGCGGTCTACGAGCCGATGAAGATGCTGCAGCGCATGCCTCTGGGCGAGGTCCTCAGGTTGTCGTTGCTGGGTGCCCACGAACACATGTCGGCTCAGACTGCCATGCGGATCGGGCTGGTGTCCGAGGTCTGCGAGCCCGGACTGCTTCGACAGCGAGCGAAGTGGATCGCCGACGCCGTCGCGTCGCAACCGCCGCGGGCGGTTCAGGCGACTTTGAGGGCGATCTGGGCTGCCAACGACCTCGGACGGCTCGACGCACTCTCGGTGGCGCCGGCGATACTCGCCAATGGTTTCGATCGCGCCGGTATGGAGGCCGGCAATGCCGCATTCGCCGACGGAGTGAGAATCGACCCTCAGACTCGTTGACAGCGACGGGTCAGGTCAGCCTGGTCCGGTCGTGTCGGGGGCTAGTGGCTTTCAGCTCTTGGTCTTGTCGTCGGTCGCCCAACGATCGAATGCTCGGCGGACGGCATCGTTGACGACGGTGCGTGACGGGTCAGCGGCGGCTTCGCTCGATACCTCTTCGTCGCTGGCCGGCTCGTCGGCCGCGGCGTTGTCATCGGAGGAATCCGACTCGTCGTCGGACTGGCTCTCCGTCTCAGAGGACTTGAACGAGTCGTCGATTTCGTCGCGGAGATCGATTGTGGACGGGGATTCGGAGATGAGGCTCGACTCGATGGTGCCGAGCAGGCTTCGTAGCCGTTCGCGGGCTGCACCTTCTCGACTTTCCAGCTCGGCGAGCTGAAGGGTCTTGTAGACCCGAGCACCCTCGATGGTCTGGGTCGCCTTTTCTTCAGCGTCACTGATCATCTTGTCGGCTCGCTGTTGGGCCTGGGCAATGATGGCGCTGGCGTCGTCCTCGGCATCCGATGCTGCCCTCTGGGCATCGGCGAGCCGGTCGTCGGTGTCGGTCACCTTGGCCTGTTCGGCCTCGGCGGCTCTGGATTCGGCCTGTTCGATGAGGTGGTCGGCGCGCTGTATCGCGGTGGAGAGCGCTGTAGAGGCGCGTTCGCTGGCCGCATCGGCGTCGCGCATGCGGTCGTCGGCGAGCCGGTGGCGGTGATCGGCGGCGTCGAGGAGCTTGTTGGCCTCGGCGAATCTTCCTTCGAGATGCTCTTCCCGCTTGGCCAGCTTTGATTCTCGATCGTCGAGATCGGCACGCATGGCCTTGGCCTCGGCCGTGGAGTCGGTGAGCACCTTCTCAGCCGCAGACTCGGCCGTGGTGAAGGTATCGCGAAGTGCGAACATGGCGCGATCGAAGGCGGCCTGTGCACCTTCTCCGGACCGGTCGTCCGAGGCTGCATCGTTGTCGATGCCTGCGGCTTGGTCTTCTGGTTTCATCTGTTCGAGCCTTTATGTATCACTGAATGTGGGAGTTTGACCACAGAGAGCGCAGTCTAGAGCACATTCTGGGTTGGTGTAAAGCGAGCCGTTTGTAATGGCGGGTCGGTCTTGGAGTGTTTCTCAGCTTTCGTGTGCGGCTCGCGTGGCGCTCCAAGCCAGGTAGCCGATGTCGATGAGGGCCATGGCGATGACCAACATGAGCATGGTCTGACCCGTTCCGGTGAACGCCAGTTCCTGGCGGCCCTCGATGATCGGATCGGGCCCCGTGGTCGTGGTCACGACGGACGTGGTCGTGGCCGAGATGGTTGTGGTGGTGGCGATCGTGGTCGAGGTTGGTGCGGCGGTGGTTGTGGTTGCCGCTGCTGTGGTGGTCGTGGGGGGAGCGGCGAGCCACGTCACGCACACCAATCCGACGTCGACGGAGTCGGGGGCGACGATCGGGGCGTGCACGATCCTGACCTCCGACACCGTGAGCTGCATGTCGACAGCGAAGACCTGGGTGCGAAACAGTGGGTCGTCGTCAGGAATGTCGTTGGTCGTCCCGATCTCGGTTGTCCCGATGAACGCTGTAACGCGCTCGCCGGGCTGGATTTCGATGCCGTTGTGCTGGGCGTCACCGGTCTCGACCGACATCGATGTGACATAGACCGAGCCGAGGCTCATCGACGCGGTCAATTCTTCTGGGACGGCTCCTCGGAGCCAGATTCGCTGCTGGCCGAAGTCGACACACGAGACGTTGGTGTCGGACTCGACTGCGGCGGCGCCCGTAGCGGCCGATCCGCTGAGAACTCCCGCGAGAAGAGTTCCGAGAATCATGGCTGCCAATGCGGCGGCGCGCCGTGGACGTATGGATCTTGTTCGCATCTGACTCTCCAACCAAGCTTGACCTGGAGAGTACTAGTTCACGGAAAGTAATAAAAGAGCAAATTCTAAACGCTCTACGTGGGAGATGTCTGGCTGCTGAGCTGCGTGTCGTCAGCCCGCGAGGCGGGCTCGTGCGGCCCTGGCCCGATCGAGGAAGAGCTGAGGGATGGTGACACCGTTGACCACCACTCCATCGGCGGCGGCCGGAGCTTCGTCGGAGTCGCCAACAACGCCAGCAACGTCGTCGGTCGACTCGGCCAGCAGTTCGGCCTCGCGGGCCTCGAGCTCGCGGGACGCCAGGAACTGGTCGTAGTCCTTGGATCGAACTAGTGCGGAGTGATCGATATGTCCGATGCTGGTGCCGTCGGCAAACCTCACCCAGTACCTGAGCCAGGTGAAACCGTTGGCAACAGCGATCTTTCCGCCGTCGCCGGCCGGGTGACCGGCAACGTCGTCGACCAGTCGAATCTTCTCGCCCCGCTTCAGTGGGCGGGCTTGTAGTTCGGCGGTGCTCGACATGAGCGCTTACCGTAGCGGCGATTCAAGCTTCGAGTGTCGACACGTCCGACTCCATCGGCCACTCTTGTCCGATGAGTTCGCACGATCACGCCCACTCCCACAGCTCGGCGCGAGGAGCGCTGCTCGGGGCGACTGCTGCCAACACCGTGCTGCTCGTCGTGCAGGTTGTCGGTGCTCTCGCTTTCGGATCGCTGGCCCTTCTCGCCGACAGCATCCATCAGGCCTCCGATGTTGCCTCGCTGCTGATGGCCGTGGGTGTGGCCGCGCTGGTGGCGCGGCCCAGTTCGAGACACTTCACGTTCGGATTCCGCAGGGCCGACGCGCTGGGGGGTCTGTTGCACGCCGCACTACTTCTGGCAGGCGCCGTCCTCATCGTGGTCAGCGCCGTGGGTCGCTTCGGCGACGAGGCCACTGTCGATGGTGCAGGCGTCGCGATACTTGCTTCGGTCGGAGTAGTGGTGAACGCCGCCAGCGCCAAGTGGCTGCACGGGTCCGGTGGCCGTTCCCTCAATATGCAGGGAGCCGTTCTACATCTCGTGGCCGACACGCTCGGCTCAGTGGTGGTGCTGGTGAGTGGCCTCTTGGTGATCACCACCGGTGCCAGTTGGGTCGACCCGGCCGCCTCACTTGTCGTAACACTTCTGATAGTCGTCTCGGCACTTCGTCTCGGGTCCGCTGCTCTGCGGGTTCTGCTCGACGGAGTGCCACCCGGAGTCGACATGGAGGAGTTGAGAGAGGTTCTCCTCGGAGACGAGATGGTGAGCGACGCCCACCACCTTCACCTCCGGGCGCTCGACGGCGACACTCTCAGCCTCACTGCTCACCTTCTGATCGACACTGACCAGCTCCATGATGCCGAGATGGTGGTACGTCGACTGAGCGACGCTCTGTCGGATGAGGGTATTGGTCATGTGACTCTGCAGGCCGAGTGTCACCCGTGTGATGAGCCTGGCTGCTGAGGTCTCAGGTTGAGAGCGCCCGCTGTTTCCGATTAAGTGAACGTTCGCTAACATGCCAGAGTCGCCACGATCTGAGGAGATCCGGACATGAGCACCCCAACCGCTGATGAGGTTCGCGCCGAGGTCGAAGCGTGGCTCGACGAGAACTGGGATCCAGGACTCTCCGTGCGAGAGTGGTGGAGTCGGCTGCAGCCGACCGGATACTCCCATCCCCTTCTCCCTGAGAACGCCGGCGGCAAGGGGTGGGGTCGAGACCTTGCATCAGCAGTGATGGTCGCCATGGCCGACCGAGAGGTGATGGGACCACCGTCGTCCGGCCTCGGCTACATGCTCGCCGCCCCCACGATCGCCACCCATGGCACCCAAGAACAGATCGATCGGTTCGTGCCCGAGATCCTCGCCGGCACGGTCGGATGGTGCCAACTGTTCTCCGAGCCCGGTGCTGGCTCCGACCTCGCAAGTCTCGGCACCAAAGCCGAAAAGGACGGCGACGAGTGGATCATCACCGGTCAGAAGGTGTGGACCTCAGGTGGCCAAGTGTCTGATCTCGGCATGCTCATCGCTCGCACTGATCCCGACGTTCCGAAGCACAAGGGAATCTCTTGGTTTGCTTTCGACATGGACCAGCCGGGTGTCTCGGTTCGGCCGCTCACCGAGATGACCGGTCGAGCCATGTTCAACGAGGTCTTCATCGACGAGGCAAGAGTCCCCGATTCCTACCTGATCGGCGGTCTCAACAACGGCTGGGCCGTGGCCAACACCACGCTCATGTTCGAGCGGGCCTCGCTCGGATCAGCTGGCAAGCGTCCCAACACCGCGACTCCCGGCCCGAAGGGCCAGGCCCTCGACCGGCCGGTGACCGACTTCATCGAGAAGCACGCCAGCGAGGGGGGTGTGCCAGGACTCGGCATCAAACTGTGGCAGAGCCTGGTCGACATGGCGACGAAGTCGGGTCGGATCTCCGACCCGGTGCTACGCCAGAAGCTGATCACGCTCTACAGCATCATCGAGATCAACGGATTCTCGATGCAGCGCGCCAAGGACCCCAACCAGCGCACTGGCGCCGAGGGCAATATCGGCAAGCTCACGATGAGCGAGTTGTTTCGTCAGTTCCGGGATGTCGGTATCGACGTGATCGGTGCCGACGGAATGCTTCGAGGCGCCGACGACCAATCTTCGGGGGGCATCGTTCCGGAGATCGCACTGTTCTCGCCCGGTCCTGCCATCTACGGCGGAACTGATCAGATCCAGCGCAACATCATCGGAGAGCGAGTCCTGGGACTTCCTCGGGAGCCGGGCTACGACAAGAACATGCCGTTCAAGGATCTGCCCAGAAACACCTGACCCATCGGGATTGGGGCACACTTCCGGTGTGACTGGTTCGATTCTCGACATCACCGCGGCTGGTCCGGATCTCGATCCGGAAGTCCACGGGGCCAAGGCCTGTGGCCTTCAGACGCTCATGCGGGCCGGATTGGACGTGCCGCCGGCGTTCGTGATCAGCATCGAGGCCGCGATTCAGATGGAAAGCGGCGAAGTTGCCACTTCTCTGGCCCCAGCGCTGAGTCGGCTGATCCAAGGGGTGGAAGACCCGCGGCTTGCGGTGCGGTCGGGTGCAGCAGTCTCCTTGCCGGGAGCGCTGGAGACGATTCTCGATGTGGCACCCGAGTCGGTCAACGATGCGGTGCGCTCGGTGGTGTCGTCCGCCGCCAGCAGTAGAGCAACAGCGATCGCGGCGACGTTGGGCCTCGATGAGGTACCTCCAACCGCGGTCGTGGTTCAGATCCAACGCGATGCCACGCTCGACGACGTGTCGGGAGCCGGAGCTGCGGTCAGCAGGGATCTCATCTCCGGTGAGCGTGCTGCCTCCGGTTCGTTCGCTTGGGGTGTCGGCGGCGACCGCTTGATGGCGGGCGAGGTCCCGGTCGTCCCCCTCGACGAGATCGATGTTCGCTGTCCCGGTGTGCTGAGCGGGCTGAAGTCGGATCTAGCGGCTCTCGATCACGAATCGGGGGGACCGGTCGAGGTTGAGTTCGTCATCGCCTCAAGCAAGTTGTGGTATCTGCAACTTCGTCAGCTTGATGTTGTTGCCGGCGGGCCACCCGCTGTCGTCCCGGTCGGGGGCGTGATCATCGGGCGCGGTCGCCCGGCCGTTGCTGGATTTGCCACAGGTCGGCTGACGACCAGTGTCGACGAGGCCCTCGAAGCGATCGACTTTGGCCACAGCGTGGTCCTGGCTCTGGTTGAGGCTTCACCAGCCGACGTCGAGGCCATGGTGGGATCGGCCGCGGTGCTCACCGTGCTCGGGGGACCCGAGTGTCATGCCGCTGTGGTGGCCCGGTCGGCCGGTGTTCCCACCGTTGTATCGGTCGTCGGCCTGGTGGTCGGGCCCGACCACATCATGCTCGGCGACCACCGGATCGAATCGGGCGCGGAGTTGATGATCGACGGCACAATTGGTGCGATCGTCTCGGCTACGGTCGCCTCATGACCCGACCTTTCAGATTCAGCGTCCAGGCCACCGGTCTTCCGAGTGCCACCGACCTCATCGAGTCGGCCCGAAAGGCGGAGGATCTCGGCTACGCAGCATTTGGTCTGCCCGACCATCTCGATAACCAGTACGCGCCGATGATCGCCCTCGCTGCTGTCGCCGAGGCCACCTCCACCATTGAATTGCAACCGCTGGTATTGGCGAACGACTACCGGCATCCGGCGATTCTGGCCAAAGAAGCCGCCACCCTCGACGTGCTGTCGGGTGGAAGGTTCGTGATGGCGATCGGTGCGGGTTGGATGCGCACCGACTACGACCAGGCCGGGCTGGTCTACGACCGGCCGGGGATACGCATCGCTCGTCTCGACGAATCGGTGAAGGTGCTCAAGGGCCTGTTCACAGGAGAATCCTTCAGTTTCAAGGGTGATCACTACCAGATCACGGAGATGGCGGGCGTTCCGGTGCCGATTCGAGATCCTCATCCTCCCTTCCTGATCGCGGGCGGAGGTCGAAAGATCCTCTCCTTGGCCGCCCGAGAGGCCGACATTGTTGGATTCAACCCGGGCCTCGCCGCCGGAGTGGTCGACGAGCGCATCGCACCCACGGCCCACGCTGAGGCCACCGATCAGAAGTTGGCTTGGGTGCGCGAGGCCGCCGGCGATCGGTTCGACGACATCGAACTCCAGACCTCTGTGTTCTTTGGTTCAATCACCGACGACGCCCGCGGAACGGCTGAGTTCATGGCGGGTTCGATCGGGGCCACAGCAGAGCAGATGCTGGAGTCACCCCACGTTCTGTTGGGAACGGTCGACGAGTGCATTGAGCGAGTCCAGTCCTGGCGTGAGCGGTGGGGTGTGTCCTATGTGAGTTTCGGCAGCGACTTCACGGCTGAAATGGCACCGGTAGTTGCCGCTTTGGCCGGCACCTGACCGTCGGGATCACCAAGAGCCGCCACCCCCGCCGCCTCCGCCTCCGCCGCTGAAACCTCCACCGCCGCCCGAACTCGAGGGTTTGGTGTGGGCGTGGCTGGCCGACCGGCTGAGCGACGAGCCGATGGCGATGAACATGAGATCGTTGCCCAGCCTCGTTTGCATGGATGGGTCGGCTCGATTGGCCGCGGAGACGGCGAGCGTCCACCTATCGGCCTCATCAAGGGCCACGGCCCAAGCGGTGTACTCCCGCAACACTCCGCGCTCGGCGGCCTGTTCGACGTGATGAGCCTCGGACTCGTGGAGGAACCGGCGAAAGGACTCAACTTGAAGCCACCGGGCCGATCCGTCGGGGCTGCGAATCAGCAGCTCCCATGAATGGATCAGGACCCCGGCGCCCACGCCTGCCAAGGCCGCACCCACGATCAGAAAGGTGAGCCAGCCGTCGCCGTTTCGGTTGGAGAGCGCCGCTCCGATGGTGGTGATGCCCAGGCCGAGGACGGTGCTGATGAGTCCCAGCACGCGGACGATGTTCTGACGTCGGTGCCCGGTGCGGTCCCAATAGGAAGCACCGCGCTTCCAGTGGGTGATGTCGCCCTTCATCAACTGCCAGCCGGCCGCGAAATATGAGTCGTAGTCGTCGAGACGCAGACGCTCGCGCCCGTGGAACATGCGGCGGAGCACTGGTTCGGCGGTGGGATGAGCCGGGGAGTCAGTTCGGACCAGCGTGGCATCGTCCATGTCGCCTTCGATGTCGATCTCTCCGCGTATGGCCGACTCGAGAAGCCACGCCGCGAGGTGGTGGTCCTTCACCGACTCGTCGATCAGAACAGCTCCCTCGACCGCACTCATCCCGCGAGGGGCCTCGAACTCGATTGTTGCGAGATCGCCGAGCTTTCTCTCGTCGATCCGTTCGATGGCTGCGTTGGGGCTGTCGGGCCCGAACGCCGCCACGGCGGCGCCTCCCGACCAGACCTGTTCGCGGCCGGCTCGGCGTACTGCTATCGCTGCTGCTGCGGCCGCGATAGAGGCAGCGATAGCCGCCATCCATGCCGTCTTGAGGATGCCGGTGCCGGGATCCACAGCTGGTCCGGTGGGCGGGGCGGGAAAGGGACCCAAGGTTGATCCAGCCACACCAAATACCGTGACGCCGCTGCCTGTGCCGAGGCTGTCGATGCGCACCACGGCGTCGCCACCGGTCTCGGTGACGATGTCGCAGGGGTCCTCAGACCAAGCAGCTCCCTGTCGGCAGATCAGAGAGCGGGCACCGGATCCGAGGTCGAGGTGGATCTCGATGTCGTGGATTCCAACCGGCCACTCGTTGCCGACCGCGTCCCATGCAAACTGGCCTCCGTCGAGAACAGCATCTCGGCTCAGCATGAAACTGATCCGATATCGGTGCCGGCCCGAGATGGTCTGGTTGGGGTCGCCGATCTTGACTCGGGTGTCGGTCGGTCTCTGGATCACGTCGAACGTGTCGGGCGCAGTGGGGGAGATCACCTCGACTCTCGAACCTGGGGCCAGATCGGGGATGTCGCGGAAGATTCCGTGTCGTTGCTGCGGGCCGAAGTCGTAGTCGATCACCTCGGTGACAGCCAGCCCTCCGGGCTGGAGTCGGGCTGAGATCCACATCGAACCAATTCGTTCCGTGTCACCGATGGCTGCCCCGAACACCGACACGCCGACGACGGCCGCCACCACGACGACGGTGAGAAGAATTGAGATTCGGCGTTTCTTCAAGGCGTGCATGAAGTCGACGGTAGTTCGGCTGACGGGCAGGTGGTGGACGTCCATCCGGTAGCGTCCCAACCTGTGAGTGGCCTCGACATCATCTTGCTTCTGGGTGGAGGATTCGTGGCCGGCGTCATCAACACGATGGCGGGGGGCGGGTCGCTTCTGACGGTTCCGCTCCTGGTCCTGGCGGGGGCCCCGGGCAACGTCGCCAATGGATCCAACCGGGTTGGGGTTCTCGCCGGGAGTCTCATGGCGGCATCGACCTTTCGGCGGTTGGGCGTCCAGGGCTTCACGGGGGTGGGCCGAGTGCTCGCGCCAGCGGTGGCCGGGTCGCTGGTCGGCTCGATCGTGGTCAGCAGCCTGGCCGACTCGACCTTCGAGAAGGTGTTCGGAATCGTGATGATCCCGATTCTGGTGCTGTCGCTCAGGAAGCCTCGGAACGAAGCCCTCGCCGAGCATGCCGCGTGGCCGGCCTGGGTCACGGTGCTCGTGTTTTTCGGCATCGGTATCTATGGAGGTGCGTTTCAAGCCGGGGTCGGCCTGATGTTGATTCTGGCTCTCTCTCGTTCGGGGCTGGATCTCGTTGTGGCCAATCACATCAAGGTGATCACCACGCTCGTCTTCACCGCCTTCGCTCTTCCGGTGTTCATCATCAATGATCAGGTGAGGTGGGGGCCTGCACTCGTGCTGGCGGGCGGGTTTGTGGCTGGGTCCTACACCGGTGCGCGCATCACCGTTGCTGGCGGCGAACGAGTCGTGAGACCGGTGTTGGTCGCAGCCGTGATCGTCCTGGCCGGCCGTCTTCTGGGGTTGTACTGATGGCTGAGTTCTCTGTCGACTTTGCTCGCTCGCTGCCCAAGGCTGAGCTCCACGTACATCTGGAGGGCAGCGTCGAACCGCTCACGATGCTCGAACTTGCCGACCGCCACGGCGTGCGCCCGCCTGCGGCGGACGAGGCCGGTATTCGGGAGTGGCTACGGTTCGACGGCTTCCCGAGCTTCCTCGAGCGCTACTTCTTCGTGTGTGATCTGCTGCGGGATGCCGAAGACTTCTCTCGCATAACCCAGGCCTATCTGCGGTCGGCCCACGATCAGGGCGCCGTGCACGTCGAGTTCCACGTGTCGTCGAGCTACCACATCATCGAGCGCTCTGCCGACTGGTCCGAAGTGTTGGGTGGGGTCGTCGACGGTTGCGAACGCGCCCAGCGGGAGCTTGGGATCTCTGTGCTCCTACTGCCCGACATCTCGCCTCACCTCGGGGCCGAAGCGTCTGAGCGTACGCTCGATGTGGTGCTGGCCGAATCGCATCCACTGGTGGTCGGCCTGGGGCTCGGTGGGCCGGCCGACAACTGGCAATGTGAAGATTTCGGCGCGGTGTTTCGGAGGGCTCGGCGGAGCGGACTACACACCGTGAGTCATGCCGGTGAACACGGCGGAGCTTGGGAGGTGCGACATGCCCTCGAGGAGTTCGGCGCCGAACGCATTCAACACGGCATCGGTGCGGTGGGTGATCCGGAGGTCTTGTCACAGGTTGTCGACTCCGGCGTCGCGTGCGACGTTTGTCCGCGAAGCAACGTGGCGCTTGCCGCGGTCGCCGACATGGAAAGTCATCCGCTGCCAGCGATGATCGATGCCGGGGTGGTGGTGACTCTGGGTTCCGACGATCCTCCCTTGTTTCATACGACATTGCTCGACGAGTACGAGAACGCGTGGAACCTCTGTGATCTCGACGGCGAAGGCCTGGTGTCTCTGGCTCGCAACTCGCTCACCGAGAGCTTTGCTGACGCCGGCCTGATTCGTGGCTGGCTACACGATCTCGACGGAGTCTCGGTGAGCTGACGCGCCGGTCGGTCATATTTGATCGGACAACATCGACCGGATCGGCCAGAATGTGCCGATGCATCACCTGAGCACGACCGAGTTGGAATCCGGCCTCGACGAGATTCGGCGTTCGCCCGCCGCCGAGGGGCCGCTCGAAATGATCGTGCGTCGCCCCGATGTCGATGAGCGCGAGTCGTTGCAGGAGGGTGAGTTGTCGTGTGACGACGGGCTGGTGGGCGACAATTGGAAGGTGCGAGGGAGTTCGCGAACGGACGACGGAACCTCGCACCCCGATATGCAGATAACGATCATCAATTCTCGATTTCTTCGGTTGGTGGCTCCCGACTCCGATCAGAGGCCGCTTGTGGGAGACCAGCTGGCGGTCGATCTTGATCTCAGCGAATCGAACCTGCCGGCCGGCACTCGGCTATCGCTCGGCGAGGCCGTTCTCGAGGTCACCGATCAGCCCCACACGGGCTGCAAGAAGTTCAACGCTCGTTTCGGGGTCGACGCGCTCCGGTTCGTGAATTCCGAGGTCGGCAGAGACCTTCGCCTTCGGGGAATCAACGCCCGTGTGGTCACTCCGGGTCTCATCCAGGTGGGGGAGAGAGTCACGAAGCTCTGACCGTTCGGTTGGGCTGAGCGGTCGTGCTATCACCGTGCGAGCGCTTTCGCGGGTTATCCACAGGTTTCCCACAGGTAACCCGCCTTCAAATCCACAGGCTGGTCTCGTACCATTGAGGCACGAGATCACGAGGTCGTGGTTCGATGCGTGTCCGGATCGATGGATGCATAAGAGGGGAATCCGTTGAGGTCGTCTGGGATGATGGCGTGGTCTCCGGCGACATGGAACTTGTGAGACGAGTCCGACTCATGGGCCGGACTCGACGCCAGCCGGTTGACGAGGAGGATGTCGCCAGCTTCATATCGGCACTTGAGGCTGCCGCAGGGGAGAGGCTCGACGTGACGATCTGGCCGAGCGACAGCCCCCTGGTGGGTCCGGACATGGGAGGCACGAGCATTCTAGAATAATGCAATGATTGACTTGACTAAATAGAAGCGTTGAGTCAGGATCTCATGCCATGACCACCGAAGCATCCCCAACCGTTCGTGCCAACGTGTGTCGGCTCTCGGATCTCCCCCTCGGCGAGATGAAGATGGCGAAGGTGGGTGACCATCGAGTTGTCGTTGCCCACACGGAGACCGGCATTCATGCCCTCGACAACGCCTGTCCCCACCAGGGATACGGCTTGGTCACCGGCGATCTCCAAGGCGACCTGATCACCTGTCAGTGGCACAACTGGAAGTTCTGTGTGGCCGACGGCAACGCACTGGTGGGGGAGGAAGCGGTTCGGTCCCATCAGGTCGAGGTTGTAGCCGACGAGGTTTGGGTCGAAGTCAGCTCACCCACCCGACACGATCTACGTGAGGAGCTGTGGCCCAGTCTCGGCCGAGCCATCGACGCCGACTACCGCGGTCAGATCGCGAGGGATACCGCTCGTTTGCTGGAGACCGGCGCCGATCCGGCCGACATCGTGTGGCACGGTTTGAAGCTTGCTGCCCCCAAAGCCGACTACGGGGTGGGTCACGAGATGGCCTCGGCTGCCGACTGCCTGGCATCCGTCGACCTGTTCGACGGACTCGACCGCACTCTCCCCATAACTCACGCACTCGCCGGTATCAGCGAGTCCACCCGTGGTCGACCGGCCTACGTCACGCCACCGCGAGATTCATCCGTTGATCTTGTGGAGGCCGCCGAGAGTGAGGATGTCGACGGTGCGGTGGCTGCACTTCTGGGAGCCCTCGCCGAAGGCGCCGAGCCAGATACCGTGCGCTCGTGGTTCATCGACATCGTGTCGGCCCACCACCTCAGCTATGGCCATGGCGCCATCTACGTGCAGAAGGCATTCGAGCTCCTCGATCAGGTCGGGTGGGAACGGGCCGAGGACCTGCTGCCGTACCTCGCCACCAGCCTCGTATACGGCACGCGGGAAGACACACTGCCCTACATGGCGAAGGCCGTCAGCGCGATCGAAGGGGTTGATCTCGAAGCCATGGCCGCGGCGGCCGATCGTGTGGATTCCGGCTGGGACGAAGAGGCCGAACTGCGCGAGATGCTGCTGTCATCGGAGGACGCCCCGATCGGGCAATGTGTCGATGCGGTTCTCGGCGGTGCGGGTATCGATGGGCTGCTCGATTCGGTCTCTCTCGCCGTGAGCGAAAGGCTGCTCCGATACGACCCCGCCTTCGAACTCGATCCTCGGTCCGAGTTTGGCTGGCTCGACATCAGCCATGGTCTCACCTACTCGCGGGCGGCCCGGTGGGCCTGGGATCACAAGCCATCGCCGTCAACGGCCCGCTTGGCCTTGTTTGCGGCATTCCTCTGTTACGACACCGGGCGCCTGGAACGTCGAACAGGGGTCGCCGCGATGCCCTCGGCTGGTTCTACCGACGGTGATCTCGTCGATGCCATCAAGCACGGTCGAGCCGACGATGCCGTGGCTATCGCCGAGGCTGGTGAAATCGAGGAGGTGGGACAGGTCCTGCGGATGGCGGCGCTCACCGATGTGGCCGGTTCGTTCATCGTCTCGGCGCATCTCGTGAAGATGGCGACGGCCTCGTGGGAGGAGGCGGTAGCCACCTCGTCGAGTCTGCCGCTCATGGCCACCGCCCGCCTGGCAGCGTCGCCTCGGCGGGAGCGCTTCATCGAAAGAGCCGCGATCGAGGCCGTGCGCTTCGTAGGATCCGGAACACCTCCCCTCCGCTGACGCGCCGGGAACTACGGCCCGCCCAACCGACTGGAAACACCATGCCGAACGAGCTTCCGATCGCTGTCGTCACAGGCGCTGCCGGAGACATCGGTCTGGCGCTCTGTGAGCGGCTCGCCAACCGCGGCTACCAACTCGTGGTGGTCGCCCGCAGCGAGGTGTCGGCTAGTTCGACTGCCGACTTGTTTCCCGGGTCGATACCGGTGGTGTGTGACCACTCCGACCAAGATCAGGTGACCGCGTTGTGCGATCAGATCACTGGCGAGTGGGCCGATCGGGTGGAGGTCCTGGTGTGCAACGCCGGGGTGATAGTTCCCGGAAACCTGTCGGGAGCCACCTCCGAGGAGATCGACCTGCATCTGGATGTGAATCTACGGGCGCCGGCTCATCTGATCAGAGCGGCGGCCGAGATCTTTGTCGCCAAGAAGCGTGGTCACGTCGTCGGCATTGCTTCTCTGGGCGGCGTGATGGCCATGCCCGGAAGCGCCATGTACTCAGCATCGAAGTTCGGACTCCGAGGGTTGTTGTGCGCGCTGAACACCGAGGTTCATGGAGCCAACGTGAAGGTCAGCGGCATCTACCCGGGGGCCATCGACACCAAGATGCTTCGATACGAAGCCACGAATGGCGGTAGCGCACTCAACTTTCTCGGCAAGATCCACGAGGTCGATGAGGTGGCCGACGCCTTCGAGAAGGCGCTCGACACCGGTCGACTCGAGTTCTATGTGCCCTACGGCGAGAGCCTGTCGGCCCGGCTCGCGGCGGGACTACCTTGGATGATCCGGCCGCTCACACCGATCCTCGACAGGATCGGTGAGCGCGGCCGAAAGAGGTTTGTGGATCGTCTCGACTAGGCGGAACGACGGGCGCCGGGCTGCAGATGAGCCCTGCGAGCCTTGCGGTTCGGTCCGCCGTTGTTTCCCTTGGTCGACTGCTGAGCCGAGTGCCTGACCTTGGAGCCGGACTTCGACTTGGCTGAGGACTTTCTGGCCGGCTTGCGTGACTTGGGGCCGGCGTTTCTGGCACCGCTGCTCGCCTTCTTCGAGTTGCTACGTGACTTGGGACGATCGTCGCGTCGTGATGACCGGCCCTTGCCTCCCGTTGCGCGGGTTCGAGGTCGACCTTCGGACCGTGAACGCTGGGGACGAGGTCGGGCTGTCTCCGGCTCGGGCTCGTGCCCGGCGACGAGTTCGGGGTTGGGCTTGAGTGCGAGCTGGCGAAGGCCGCCAGCATCGGGCTCGGTGAAGTCGACATCGATTCCAACGGCGCGCTGCATCCTCCGAAGATCTCTCATCTGATCGGACTGGGCCAAAGAGAGGACGATGCCGCTCTCGCCGGCACGTGCGGTACGTCCGGAACGATGCACGTAGGCCTTGTGGTCCTCGGGCGGGTCGTAGTGGACGACGAGAGCCACGCCGTCGACGTGGATGCCTCGGGCGGCCACGTCGGTTGCGACGAGGGCCTGCACTCGACCCTTCGAGAAGTCGTTGAGCGCCCTTGAACGCTGTCGCTGGCTGCGACCACCGTGGATGGTCTCGGCCTGCACGCCCTCGCGGCCGAGCTGTTTGGCAAGTCGGTCGGAGCCGTGACGGGTGCGGCAGAAGATGATGGCGGGCCACACTGCATTGACAGCTTGTGAGGTGACACCGGCTCGATCGGCCTTCGCCACCTTCCAGAAGGTGTGATGTGCCGCGGTAATGTCAGGGGTCTCGTCACCAACTTCGTGGCGGGTCGGGTCGTTCTGGTAGTCGCGTGTGAGCTTGGCGACATCGCCGTCGAGCGTCGCTGAGAACAGAACGGTCTGGCGTGACTCGGCGGTCTGATCGAGAAGGCGACGCACCGCGGGCATGAAGCCCATGTCGGCCATCCGGTCGGCTTCGTCGAGCACGACGCGATCGACAGCCGAGAGATCGACGTGGCGCGAGCTGATGAGGTCTTCCAAACGACCGGGGCAGGCGACGAGGATTTCGACGCCCCGGCGAAGGGCCCTGATCTGACCTTCGTAGCCAACGCCGCCGTAGACGGCATGGACACGGACCGGACCAGCGAATGACTGGATTTCGAGGGTGATCTGCTCGGCGAGTTCACGAGTGGGTGCGAGTACGAGAGCACGCGGGCGCTTCGGCTCGGCACGCTCGGTGGCGGCTACGAGGGGGATACCGAAGGCGAGGGTCTTGCCAGACCCTGTGGGGGCCCGGCCGCACACGTCGCGCCCTGACAGGGTGTCGGCGAGAGTGGCGGTCTGGATTTCAAACGGCTCGGTGATTCCTCGCTGCGCGAGTGCGCTGCAAATCGAGTCGGGTACGCCCAATTGGGCGAAAGTGGGGGACATCTTGCTCCTGGCGCGCCGTGCAGCGCGCTGATATGGGTTCGGGACGCCACGTAGTTGCTACGTGGTCGGGATTCTCTCGGGGTGGTTCACGATGACCGGAAGAACCAACGCCCGTCTGCGAACCCACCGACTGGATGACCCAGCCGGAGCGACGTGAAGGGTAGCGGAGGGTTAGTCCGGTTCCTCCCGCGGGTGCTGCGACTCGGGCTTGCTCGTGGTGTGAGGCTCCGGGTCGGGGGTCGTCGGGTCGAGGAGCCAGCCGGCGATCATCAGCGCGCCGACCGACAGGAGGATGGTGGGCGACCAGCTACCGGTGAGGTCGCGCATGACACCGCCAATCAGCGGTCCGA
>JAJCXW010000136.1 GCA_029263235.1 Acidimicrobiales bacterium | reverse complement strand
CACCTCAATGGCGACCCCTGACGGTTTCGGCACCCGATTCGATACCGGCTACGAGGCCGGCGACGAGGTCAGTCAGTTCTACGACAACCTGATCGGCAAGCTCATCGTCTGGGGCGACACGCGAGCAACCGCAACAGCGCGCGCCATCCGTGCCGTGAACGAACTTCACATCGAGGGAATCTCCACCACCGCACCGGCGGCCTTGGCGATTCTCCGACATCCCGAATTCGAGGCCATCGAACACTCAACCAAGTGGGTCGAGGAATCGCTCGACCTCAGCCATCTGACCCCACCCGATGATTCGGCCCCAGGCGACGACGATTCGCCATTGGTCAAGCGCGATCTCGATGTCGAGGTCAACGGCAAGCGATTCTCGGTGTCGATGTGGGTACCAGACACCTCAGCATCGCCAGCTCGTTCAAAACGATCGTCGAACTCCAGGTCTCGGGCCGGAAGTGGCGCTTCGGGCAATGGCGAGGTGGCCGTTCCCATGCAGGGAACGATCGTGAAGATCGCCGTCGCCGTCGGCGACACCGTCGAAGCGGGCGACACGATCGTCGTACTCGAAGCCATGAAGATGGAGAACAACATTGCTGCCGGAAAGGCTGGCATCGTCGCCGAGATCAGCGTCGGCGAGGGAGACTCAGTGGGGAGTGGCGATGTCGTGGCTCTCATTTCCTGAGGACTCCGGCTCCCATGGCTGACAACCTGGACGATGCCCGCGATGCGGCTCTGGGGCTGACCGAGAAGGCTGCGGCCCGACTCAGCCGAGACTCGAAACTGCACGTGCGCGCCAGGATCAATTTGCTGTTCGACCCCGGCACCTTCGTCGAGGATGGCCAGCTCGCCCACGCCAACGCCGAGGGGTACCCGGCCGATGGCGTGGTCACTGGCGTCGGCATGGTCGAAGGCAGACCTGCGGTGGTCGTGGCCAACGATCCGACTGTCAAGGCTGGCTCATGGGGCGCTCGCACGGTGGAAAAGATCGTCCGGGCCACCGAAAAGGCCCTCGACTCCGACCTCCCCATCTTCTGGTTCGTCGATTCGGCGGGGGCCAGAATCACCGATCAGGTACAGCTGTTTCCCGGGCGACGAGGTGCTGGACGCATCTTCCACAACCAGGTGCAACTATCAGGCAGAGCACCCCAGATCTGCTGCTTGTTCGGCCCGAGTGCGGCCGGTGGCGCCTACATTCCATCGTTCTGTGACGCAGTGTTCATGGTCGAGGGCAACGCGTCGATGTACCTCGGTTCCCCCCGAATGGCCGAAGAGGTGATCAACGAGCACGTCACCCTCGAGGAGATGGGCGGGGCGAGAATGCACGCCACCGTCTCCGGCTGCGGCGACAACCTCGTGGCCGACGACGCCGAAGCCATCGAGACCGCCAAGACGTTCTTCTCGTACCTGCCGACCTCATGGGAAGAATCTCCCCCTTCGTTCTCCTTCGAGGAGCCTCCGTCACCATTGATTTCTGGTGTGATCCCCGACGACGAGAAGATCGGCTACGACATTCATCGGGTGATCTCGGGTTTGGTCGACGACGACAGCTTCTTCGAGATCAAGCCTCTGTTCGCGCCCGAACTGGTGGTGGGTATGGGCCGCCTCGCCGGAAACTCCGTCGGGGTGGTCGCCAACAATCCAGCGGTCAACGGCGGAGTCCTGTTCGTCGACTCGGCCGACAAGGCGGCTCGGTTCATCTGGATGTGCGATGCCTACAACATCCCCCTCGTCTATCTGGCCGACGTGCCCGGGTTCATGATCGGCACCGAGGTGGAACGCCAAGGCATCATCCGTCACGGAGCCAAGATGGTCACCGCAGTGTCCGAGGCGACGGTTCCCACCGTGTCGGTGATCCTTCGCAAGGCCTACGGTGCCGGTCTCTATGCCATGTGCGGCCCGGCATTCGACCCGGACGCCTGCTTGGCGTTGCCTTCGGCCAAGATCGCGGTGATGGGAGCGGAACCGGCCGTCAATGCCGTGTTCGCCAACCAGATCGCCGCCATTGAGAATCCCGACGAGCGCCAACAGTTCGTCGAGGACCGGCGCAGAGAGTTCGACGAGGATGTGGATCTACTGCGGCTGGCCTCCGACCTGGTGATCGATGCCGTGGTCCAGCCCGAAGAGTTGCGCCGGGAACTCATCATCCGATTGGCTTTGGCTGCTTCGAAGGACCGAAGTTTCAGCCGGCGCCGCCACGGAGTTCCACCCGTGTGACCATCACACGCCGGTAGATTCGAGCGTCGTGGCCCACCCATCGAGCAAGACCAGAGGACTCCTGGACGATACGAACGATCGTCAGGTGCCAGCCATCGTCTTGTTGGCGATCGGCCTCGCCGCTGCTGGAGGCCTCGCCCTGAGGTTCTGGTCTCCGTCACCGTTGTGGCTCGACGAGGCTCTCTCGGTGAACATCGCTCAGTTGCCGTTCACCGACATGGTCGAGGCGCTCCGAAGAGACGGACATCCGGCCTTCTACTACTTGCTTCTCGGCTGCTGGATCGACCTGTTCGGAGACTCCGATTTCGCCGTTCGCTCGCTGTCAGGAGTGTTCTCCGCGGCCACGGTGCCCGTGATCTGGACCCTTGGGGCCCGGCTGGGTCGGCGTGGCCAGCATGTCGCCCTGATCCTCGCCGTGTTCTCTCCGTTCCTGCTGCGGTTCGGCACGGAGGCCCGGATGTACGCGCTGGTGGTACTACTCGTCTCCCTGGGTTGGCTGGCGGTACTGCGAGCCGTCGACAATCCGAGCGGGCTGAGGCTGCTAGCGGTTGCTCTGGCAACTGCCGCTCTTGCCCACACCCATTACTGGAGCCTTTGGCTGATCGCGGCTGTCACGCTGATTCTCCTCCGATCTGCAGTGCGCCGCGATGAGAGTTCGGCGACAGCCAGGCGCGTAGCCGCAGCGGTCCTCATCGGCGGATCAACCCTGGTCGTATGGCTCGGAGTGCTCTACGACCAAGCCACCTCGACCGGGACGCCATGGGCCGGACGCGCTCGGCCCGCCGAGGTGGCCATCGAGGTGATCCAAGCAATAGGGGGCTCGCACCGGTTCGAGGGCGAAACCCTCGGCGTCATCTTCCTTGTGACGGCGCTGATCGGAACTTTTGCGGTCGCAGCATCCCGAGGCCGAATCGAACTTGGCCGACCCACAGATTCCTTCGCGCTCGGGGCTGCGGTGACCACAGCTCTCGCCCTGGTGATAGGAGCCGTGGCTGCCTTACTCACCGCTGGGGCCTACGAACCGAGATATGCCGCAGTGGTCGTGCCGTTCATCTTGATTCTCGTGGCCCGAGGAATAGCGATGGCACCGGTCAGAATCGCGGCGACCCTCACGACCGTGGTGATCCTTGGAGGATTGGCGGTAGGCGCCGACGAAGCGCGCCGCGACCGCACCCAGGCACGAGACGTCGCCGCCATGATCGATGCCGCTGCTCATCCCGACGACATGGTCATCTTCTGCCCCGACCAGGTGGGACCCTCGACCCTTCGCGAACTCAAGGGCGACATCACGAGCGTGGCCTACCCATCAGGTAGAGGACGCTTCGTCGACTGGACGAACTACACCGAGCGAATCGACTCACTCGACCCGGCAGCATTCGCCGAACAACTCGACCAGCAGGCCGGAGCCAATGCGATCTGGATGGTCTGGGGACAGAACTACCGCGGTCTGGAAGGCCGGTGCGAAGCGATCATCGACACCCTTGCGACGCGGCGCGACACAACGGCCGTCGTCTCTCCATCGACAGCATTCGAAGCCATGGCTCTTCGTCGCTTCGAGGGACGACCATGAGATCGAGGTGGACGACCGATCTTCGTGCTGCTCTTCCTTCCTGGATCGAGGCCCGCCTATATGTCGCTGCCACCCTCATCGTCACCAACGCCATCATCGACCGACTCGAGCCACCACCGGCGTTCTCTCCCGTCGAGGACGGCCTGCTGGCATGGGACGGCAGATGGTACGAACTGATCGCCGAACGCGGCTACACCGGCTCGGACGATCCGGCCACACGGTTCTTCCCACTCTGGCCACTGCTTGGCCGGTTCGGCGGGTGGATCTCGGGCCATCCCGGGGTCTCTCTCGTCGTCCTGGCCAACATCTTGGCTCTCATTGCCGGCGCTCTTCTCCACCGACTCGTGATGGCCGAGACGGGCGACCCCGACACGGCGCGTCTCGCCGTGCGACTGATGGCAATCTCGCCTCCCTCCTTTGTGCTTGTGCTCGCCTATTCCGAACCGCTGTTCCTCGTTCTCGGTCTCGCCATGATGTTGTCGTTGCAGAGCCGCCGCTGGTGGACATCAGCCCTACTCGGCTACCTGGCTGGGCTGACTCGACCGGTGGCATCACTTCTGGCGGCATCTGCGGCTATGGCCGTCTGGAAGAGCGGGAAGGAACGCCCTCTTGGCAGCCTCGTCGCGGTGGCGGCCGCTCCTCTCGGAGCGCTCAGCTTCCTCGCATGGTCGAGCTTCTCGCTCGACGACTGGTCTGCGCCTGTCGACAGTCAGCGTGAATTGAGGGGCGGAGCACACGAGCCGATCTCCAGACTGATCCGGGCGTTCTGGCGTGGCGTCCATGGAGACTCGGGCGAGCTACTCCACCTCTTCGCGGCTCTCGCAATCATTCTGCTGGCGGCGGTAGCCGTCAGGCGGCTCTCTCCGATGCTCTGGGCCTATGCAGTGCCCTCCGCGTTGCTGTTGATCGCCGCCGACAACCTCAACTCGATGGAGAGATACGCGCTCGCTGCGTTTCCCCTGGTGATAGCGGCGGCAATTGTCGCTCGCGGGCCGAAGCTTCCGACTTGGCTTCCCACGGTCTCAGCAGTGGCAATGTCGAGCCTCGCAATGCTGGCGTTCAACGGCGTCTACGTGCCATGAGCCGACTGCGAGTCGGCCTCGACATCACCCCGCTGTTCGACCATCCAACTGGTGTCACCAGATTCGTATCCGGTCTGTTGCGCGAACTCTCGGCCGATCCGTCGCTCGACGTGGGTGGATGGATTCTCTCGGCCCGACCCGTCAACACCGCCGGCCCCGCCGCGACAGATCTTCCCGAGACACTCACTCGAATCCGCACACCCGCTCGAATCGTGCATCGATCATGGGGCGCCGGGATGCGTCTCGGGTCTCGTCAGCTCCGTGACTTCGACGTTGTTCACGGCACCAACTTCGCGGCACCACCCGAATCACGATCGGTCATCAGCCTCCACGATCTCACTCTCTTCGAATCGTCTCATCTGTCGAGGCGTGCCCGCGAGCGGGCCCACGTGATCCGGCGCGCCGTGGCCGGCGGATCTCATCTCATGGTGCCTTCTGAGCATGTGAGATCTCGAACCATCGACATGCTCGGCGCCGATCCCGGCCGCGTCACATCGATCGTCTACGGGCTGAACCCGATTCAGTCGACCGTCCCGGGGGCAGGGCTGAAACGGGTATCCATGCCTGGATACGTTCTCGCACTGGGAACGGTCCATCGTCGCAAGAATCTGGTTCGTCTGGCACGAGCAATGGAGTCGATGCCTCCCTCGCTTGGCCTCGTAGTGGCTGGAGCTGTCGGCGACGACGAGGGGGCAGTCCGCGAAGCCTTGACCGACCTTGGAAGCCGTAGACAGGTTCGGCGACTCACTGATGTCGACGACGCCGCCCGCGCCGAGCTTCTGAGAGACGCCGCGCTACTTGCCTATCCGTCTCTCGATGAGGGATTCGGTTTTCCTCCGATCGAGGCAATGTCGGTCGGCGTCCCGGTGGTGGCATCCGACAGCGGCTCGATACCAGAGGTCGTGGCCGATGCCGCATTGCTGATAGATCCTTCCGATACCGATTCGCTCTCCGACGCCATGCTGCGGGCTCTCACTCCAGACTGCGCCACGGAGCTGACCCGGCGGGGTTACCGCATCGCGGCTCGCTACGACTGGTCCAACACGGCGTCCGAGGCCGCCGAGGTCTACCGGCGGGTGGCATCCGAATAGACCGGGGTGCTCAAGCCGTCACCGAAGCAGCCGATATAGTGAACACGCGGGCTGGTCGGAGCACTGTGCCACACACAATTCCAAGGACTCGCTGACGTGCCTCAGTCATCTGTTGTCACCTCGGCCGACGCCGCACACTTTCTGCGACGAGCCGGTTTCGGCGGGAGCCAGAGCGAGATCAGCGGGCTGGTCGGTCTCACGCGCTTGCAGGCTGTCGATCAGGTCACCAACTTCGCCGGCTCTCCGCCCGTGGTCCGGCCGTTCACGTCCGCTGAGTCCTGGTGGATAGCTCATCAGAAGGCCCACGGTTGGTGGATCGACCGGATGGCCACCACCAGCACGCCTCTGCAGGAGAAGCTCACACTGTTCTGGCACTCACACTTTGCTGTCGGTATCAAGAAGGTCGGACGCATGGACGTCGTGTGGGACCACGTACAGATGCTTCGCTCCGGCGCCATGGGGTCGTTCCAGTCGCTGTGCCAGCAGAGTTCGGTCAGTCCCGCGATGTTGGTGTATCTCGACAACGAGTCCAACGTCGTCGGAGACGAACAAGAGAATTTCGCCCGCGAGATCATGGAGTTGCACACGGTTGGTGTCGGGAACTTCTCAGAGGCCGATGTCGTGGCGATGGCAAGGGCATGGACCGGCTACAACACTCTCCGCACCCACTTCTCCACTCACGACATCGCCTACTACTACGACGCGGCATCTCACGACAACGGCCCGAAGACGCTAATGGGCAAGACGCAGAACTGGTCCGGCCCACTGGCCATCGACGAGCTTTGCTTCGGTGCGGGCCGCCAGGCGACCGCCAGGCGCATCACTTGGAAGCTGTGGCGTTTTCTGGTTCACACCAATCCGAACTCCGCCACCATTGATCAGATCGCGGCAGAGTTCGCGGCGTCCAATCTCGACATCGAGACGTTGGTGAGAGCTGTGTTGCTCCACGACGATTTCTGGGCCGGCACCGCCCGCCACGCTCTGGTGAAAGGCCCCGTCGAGTTCCTTGTCGACGTCATCCGTCGATTCGATCTGCGGGTCGATCACGCCGGGAACGGCGACAACGGCCGCTGGCTCGGTAGCAACGACGTGTTCTACCTGATGGGTTTCACCGGACAGTTGCTGTTCGAGCCTCCCAACGTCGACGGGTGGGGCGTGGGCTCGACCTGGCTCTCGACCGCCACGATGTGGGCTCGGGCTCGCGCTCTGAGCAGCATCCGGTGGCGAGTCAATCAGCTGAATCTGTTTGGTCATCCCGACAGCCCGTCGGGTCTCAGGAACATGACCCCCGCCGCCGGGGTCCAGCGGATCTTCGATCAGATGGGCATCGACGATCCATCGGCTGCCACCAGATCCCGGTTGGAGCAGTGGTTCAGCACCCTCCAAGTCAACAACTCGTGGGCCATTCACCCCAACGCTGTGATGGTCGGCGGTCTATGCCCGGAGTTCCAGCTCACATGACACGACATCTTCCTCCCCAATCCGAGTTCCGAGAGGCCTACGACCGCCTCTCACGACCACACAGCGGATCGTTCGACCTTTCACGCCGACAGTTCCTGGCCGGGAGCATCGCGGCCGGCGGGCTCGCATCAGTCCCCGGCTGGATCCCCGACGCGGCCTCAGCTGGTGTCCCTCTCGGAGTCGACGACACAATACTCGTGGCCGTGATGCTCGGGGGCGGTGCCGACTATCTCGACACGGTCGTGCCGTTTGGTCAGGCTGCGTATTCCGCCTACCGCGGCAACATGGCCATTCCCGGCTCCGAAGTCACGGCGGTGGCCGAAGGCAAGTACCTCAACAGTCGGTTGGGCCGAATGGCCGACAGATTCCGTGCCGGCCAGGTCGCCATCGTTGAGGGTGTCGGTGAGGCCACCGACGATCACAGCCACTTCACCGCCATGGCGAGTCGATTGGCGGGAAAGTCGAGCGGTGCCCCCAACTCTGGCTGGTTGGGTCGATGGGTCGATCAGACGAGTCTCGATGCCTTGGGGGCCGTGGCCATAGGCGACCGAGGGATTCCGCTCCATCTTCAGGGCGCGTCTGTGGGCGCCACCGCGCTACCGACGGTCGGTGATCTCTACGGAGGCGACCGGTCGCTTCGCTGGGAGCGCGACACCATCGACGCCCTCGTGGCCCTCGGCGGCGACACGATCGGGGCCGGACCATACGGTGATCTCGCCAACCAGACCTCCGGCAATGCGTTGGCGTTGGCCGCTCAGATCGAGCCTCTCTACGCCGGAGCGACCAGCGCCGGCTTGGTGCGCGACATGGAGATCGCTGCCGACCTCATCAATCTCGACCTGGGTTGCCGGGTGTTGAGCGTGGCCCAGGACGGATACGACACTCACGCCAACCAGGGGCCCGTGCTCGCCGGGCTCTACACAGAACTCGATCTGGCGATCGAGACCTTCTTCAGCCGCCTCACACCGTTCCTCAAGCCGCGGGTGACGGTCCTGTTGTTCACCGAGTTCGGACGGCGAGCCGAGCGCAACGGCTCCGCAGGCACCGATCACGGCACCGCTAGTTTCATGGCTCTCATCGGCAATCGGGTCAAGGGCGGGTTCCACGGGCAAGCGCCGTCTCTCACCAGCCTCGATTCGCGTCGCGATCTCCAGCACACCGTCGACTACCGGGCGGTCTACTCGAGCGTGGTCGATCAGTGGCTCGGGGGCAGTTCGGCGTCGGTCATCGGCCAGACATATCCCGGCCTCGATCTGTTCCGACAGGCCGGACCCGGAGGCTTCTACGACGTCGAGTCACACCAGTTCTTCGGGCCTGCAGTGGGTTGGCTCGCCACCACCGGAATCACCTCAGGTACGGCCCCGGGTCAGTTCTCACCGGGCGAGTTCGTGACCCGAGAACAGATGGCGGTATTCCTCTGGAACCTCAAGGGGAAACAGAGCGCCCCCAGTTTCGGGTTCACCGACGTGCCCACCAACGGTTGGTCGACTCCAGCCATCGACTGGCTCGCCAGGACGGGCATCACGCAGGGCACATCGATCGGCAAGTTCTCCCCGGGCCAGGTACTCAACAGAGCCCAGATGGCGACGTTTCTCTGGCGAATGGAGGGCGAGCAAAGCGCTCCTCCGAGCAATTTCAAGGATGTGCCGCGCGGCAGCTTCTTCTACAAGGCGGTCTCGTGGCTGGTGGCCTCCGGGGTCACCAGCGGCTGGACCGTCGACACATTCGCACCGGACAGGCCCATCGACCGCGCTCAGATGGCGACATTCCTGTGGCGCCTTCAGGGCGAACCGGCCGTCTGACCATTCTCGGGGCGACACGCCCGGAGCGCGATATCAGTCGAGGGCCTCGCTCACGGAAATGGCCGACCCACGGCGCGACGTTCCGTGAGGGTCGGCGAGTATCGCCGCGACCCGTCGTCCGGTGGCCGCCCAGTCACTGAAGTGGGCATCGATCTCACGGAGCCCCTCGGCGCCCAAAGCGGCACGGCCTGCCGGGTCTGAGACCATGGCGTCGAGAGCTTCGTAGATCCCAGTTGGGGTTCGTCGACACAGACGGCTGTTGTGGCCGTCCTCCAATATCCAGTGTCCGGCCGGGTTGTCGAACGCCACCACTGGTGTTCCACAAGCCATCAGTTCGAGCGGGAGGTACGAGGGATGGGCCGAGACGGTGAGCGCCACTCCGACATCGCAGCTGCGATAGAGCGCAGCTGTGTCGGCCACATCGAGCAGGCCGAGATGCCGAATGCCAGTACCGGCATCATCGGGCCGGGCCCAGGACCCGGCGGTGACGATCTCGATGCGATCACCGTGAGTGCGCTTGAGAGCGACAAGAGCAGCACGGGCCATCTCCCAGCAGTTGCGCCAGTGGCCCGGACGTGCATACACGAAGATGCGGGTCACCTCGTCGTGGTCGAGGGGTCGACGATCTTCGGCATGGAAGACGCCCCGGTCGACTGACGGCCAGAACGACGAGGCGCTTCCGCCGTAGGAGTCGGCCACGATGTGACGCAGATTGTCGGTATTGCAGATGGCGTGAAAACCGAAACGGTAGGTCTCCTCGGCTGCGGCGTAGAGCGAACCGGCCGGGTAGAACATCGGCTCGTAGTCCTGCACCAGATAGTGGCGACGGCCTGCTGACTCGTGGGCAGCGAGCATGTAGGCGGTGATCCAGAGCGAGGCGATCGAGGCGTCGGCCGACGGAATGGCAGCCATGGATTCCGGTGAGCCGGATCCGTCGACGAAGTGGATCGGCGAATCGATGAGGCCCGGGAACGCGGCCGCGATGCCGGATCGAATCCAGCGTTCGTCGGGGCGCCCCCAGATGACAAGACGGTTCTCGACACCATGGTGGCGGGCCAGATGGTCGGCTATCCGGAGTGCGGTGTTTATGCCCCCGTAGAAGGGACTGTCGATGTCGGGGAACCACCAATTGATCGTCGTTGGCATCGTCAGTTCGGATTCGGAGGCGCTCGGATCGGACCGGAGGCGATCTTCGCCGACCCATGTCTGAGCCACTAGTGCGTGAGTCTCGGACTCGTCGCTTGCTTGG
>JAJCXW010000135.1 GCA_029263235.1 Acidimicrobiales bacterium | reverse complement strand
CGGCAACCCCCGCTTCGACACGGTCGAGGGCAGCGAAGAGACATTCAAGGCCCAAATGGTGCTTCTCGCCATGGGGTTCGTCGGTGCCGAGAACGGCCCGCTTCTCGAGCAGTTCGGCGTGGAACTCAATGCCAAGGGAGTCGTGCCTCGCGACCAGAACTGGGAGACCAACGTCGATGGCGTGTTCGTGTGCGGCGATATGGGGAGAGGCCAGAGCCTGATTGTGTGGGCCATAGCCGAAGGACGGTCGACCGCAGCCGCCGTCGACCGCCATCTGATGGGTGAATCGGCGCTTCCAAGCCCGATAGATCCCACCTCGAGTCCCATTTGCTGAACCCGATCCGGCCGACGGGAATCTAAAGTCAGCGGCCCATCGGCCGACCAGATCAAGGGGACCTAAACGATGTTCCCGAGATCTACACAAGGGTCGGACGCATGCTCAACCGGATCAGGGTACGAGGGAAGCTCTTTCTGCTGCTCACCGCGCCGTTGTTGGCGCTGCTCATCTTCTCGTATCTCGGTGTGGTGGATCGACTCGACGAGTCCAACCAGCAGGGACGTGAGGAACGCATCGCCGAACTTGCTGACGCCGGATCGGACCTGAGCCTTTCACTGGCCCAGGAGCGCTTCACCGGAATGCTGCTCGACGCTGGAGCCGAAGCCGACTTCGATCTGTCAGCGGCTGGCGACGTCACCAATCAAGCCATGCGCCGATGGATCGACAGCGCGGCCGACGCTCGGCCCTCTCTGGTCGACCCAGCCAGCATCGAAGCCATCGACCTCCTGACCGAACAACTCACCTCCAGAGTCGACCGGAGTGTCGGGTCCGACCGGTCCACGACCTCTCTCCTGGCAGAACTCTCGCTGATGAGCCGCAGCATCGAAACGATCAACAACGGCCTCGTCGCCGAAGCCTCGGACCTCGACCTGTATCGGGCGATGTTCGTTCAGGGCTTCACCGGGGAGATGCAGACCGCTGTCACCGAACTGACAATCGTGGGCAGCAACTCGATCCGATCAGGAGAAGTATCGACGGTGTCGAGAGGAATCCTCTCGCGAGCCGACGGTCGCCTGGCCGCCGCCGCCGTCGGTTTCCAGGAACAAGCAGAGACGCGGTATGTGCTCGCACTCGCCGATCTCCGAAGCGCCGAGCTCATACCGAGGAACACCGACGGCCAGCACGCCACCGCTACTGAAATCGAAGACATCATCGACAGCGGCGACCCCGACGGCATCATCACGTGGCTGGGGTTGGGTCTCGATCGCATCGCCGGAATCCACTCGCTCAGCGACAGCCTCCTCGAGGAAGCTTCTGACACCGCAGCGTTCAATGCGACGGTTGCGAGAGACAGTGCCCAGAACTTCATCATCCTCGCGGGATCCGTGAGCATGGTCGCCCTCTTGATGGCCGTCCTCATCGGTCGCTCGATCAGCAGACCGCTGGGCCGCCTGAGCAAGAGCGCACGACAGCTCTCCGACGAGGAGCTTCCCGCCCTGGTCGAGTCGATGCGTACCGGTGGCCGAGTCGCACCACCCGAGATGTCGGTGATCGAATCGAAGGGTCGCGACGAAGTTGCCCAGCTGTCGAGCGCCATCTCGGAGATCCAGCGTGTGACCGTTGAAGTTGCTGAGGAGCAGACCGAGTTGCTCCACCGCGGCATCTCCGAGATGTTCGTGAACCTGGCCCGCCGAAATCAGAGCCTTCTCGATCGCCAAATCCAGTTCATCGACGAGCTCGAAACGTCCGAAGAAGATCCCGATCAGCTCAAGAATCTCTTCCGTCTCGACCATCTCGCCACCCGAATGAGGCGCAACGCCGAATCTCTCCTGGTTCTCGCCGGCGGAGATCCCTCACGCCGACGGGGTGAGCCCGTGCAGCTTGAGTCGGTGACCCGTGTCGCCGTCAGTGAGATCGAGGACTACTCCCGCGTTGAAGTGATCTCGACCGATCCGGCCCTGGTGCCCTCGACCGCAGCCGTGGACCTCGCACACCTGCTGTCCGAGCTCATGGAAAACGCCACGCAGTTCTCGCCGCCGGACACAACTGTCGATGTTGTCGGCCACATGTCAGAGGAAGGCACCTACCGGATCACCGTCGCTGACCGCGGCATCGGCATGAGCCCGGAGCAGATCGCCGAGGCCAACGCCACCCTGGCCGAACCTCCAGTTGTCGGTCTCGACATGGGTAGATCCCTCGGATTCACGGTCGTGTCTCGAATTGCCGAACGTCTTGCCCTGACCGTGCGCCTGACCCCCACGCCGAACGGCGGCCTGACAGCAGTGGTCACACTGCCATCCGCCGTTCTGGTGGAGCCGCCCGAGACCGAGATCGTCCCCGCCAATCCGGTTCCGGCCCCAGCACGACCGGGAGAGACCGACCTGTTCGGCGTCTTCAGCTCGCCGCCACCAGTAACCACCCCCGACCCGGAACAGGGCCGGGACATCTTCCGGCAGGTCGCATCAACGCCGGAGTCGACCCTCCCACCGCCTCCGCCGGCCATCCTTCCCACCGCAGAGTCACCCTCATCCAGTGGACTTCCCAGACGCCGACCCACGGGCGTTGAAGTCCCGGCGGACCCGGCGAGCGAGCCCGCCGCCATCCCGGTCCCACCAGTCACGGCCTCGGGCCTGGCCCGAAGGGTACCCAAGACCGCATCACCAGAGCAAGACTCAGCCGCCCCCACCGCCCGGGAATCAACCTCTGGGAAGACCCGTAGCCCTGAGGAAGTCCGCGAGATGCTCTCGCGCTATCGCGGCGGCCTCCAACGTGGACGCACCCCTTCCACCGACCCAGACGAACCGAACGACCAGAGCAGAGGACCCGCATGACCACCGTGAGTACGGCAGCCAACAACGTCAACTGGCTCGTGAGCAGCTTCGTCGACCATGTACCCGGGGTGACCGAAGCGGTCGTCCTATCTTCTGATGGCCTTCCGATGGCAATGTCGGGTGGACTCGACCGCGAGTCGGCCGACCGATTCGCGGCGGTGGCCTCAGGCCTCATTGGTCTGGCCTACGGCGCCGCCGGCCGATTCGGCGGCGGACGGGTCAACGAGGTGATAGTCGAGATGGAGAGAGCCTTTCTCTTCGTAACGGGTGTGAGCGACGGCTCCGCGCTCGCCGTCGTTGCCGATGCAGACTGCGACGTCGGTCTCGTGGGCTACGAGATGGCCGTACTGGTCGAGAAGACCGGACCGATCCTCACACCGGAACTCCGAGCAGAACTCCAAGGTTCGCTACCGCGATGAACGAGATCTCCGGTACCGACCGGCTCAGGATCAGGCCTTACGCGCTGACTGGAGGCCGAGTCAGATCCACCACGGAACTGGCTCTGGAGACGATTGTGCGCGTCACCGGACGTTGCATCATCCACGCCCACGAACTCAGCAGCGAACGCCGCGAGATCGCTGGCCTCTGCGACCAGCCGGTCTCCATCGTGGAGATCTCAGCTCGTCTGAGTCTTCCGCTGGGTGTGGCCCGGGTCCTTGTTGGCGACATGGTCAGCGAAGGACATCTCAACACCCATCAAGCCACCGAAACAGAGATCACACCTGACGGCAGGCCCGATCAGCGACTCCTCGAAAGGGTTCTCAATGGTCTTCAAGCGCTCTGAGCGACCAAGGGCCGACAAGCCCGTCCCCATCCCAGTGAAGATCGTGGTGGCCGGCGGCTATGCCGTCGGCAAGACCACGTTCGTAGGCTCAATAAGTGAGATCGAGCCCCTCACGACCGAAGCGGCTCTTACGAGTCACAGCGACGGTGTCGACATTGCCGGCGAGGCGGCAAAGTCGTCCACGACAGTCGCCATGGACTTCGGACGGATCACTCTCGGCGACGACCTCATCCTCTACCTGTTCGGCACTCCGGGCCAAGACAGGTTCCACTTCATGTGGGACGACCTCATTCGAGGGGCAATAGGTGCCGTCGTACTGGTCGACACCTCCCGACTCGAGGATTGCTTCCCGGCGGTCGACTATTTCGAGTCGGCTGGAATCCCCTTCGTGGTCGCGGTCAATGCCTTTTTCGGGAAGATGCACCACTCGTTGGAGGACATACGAGAGGCGCTCGCCGTGCCTGAATCGACCCCAATGGTGGTGACAGACGCACGCGACCGCGATGCCACCAAGGGCACGCTGCTCGAGCTCGTTCAGCACGCCTTGGCACTCGTAAACGCCGGCTGAACCTAATCCCCGGAGGAGTCGTCCCCGGCATCGGTGGGTGACACTGCCGACCGGACATACTCGACGAATATCAGCAACACGGCCAAGACCCCAAGAATGTGTACGCGTTCGAATCGCTGCGGCCAGACGAAGTCGGGCGGGTACCTGAACCGTCTCTGTTGAATCATTGTGTAGAGCGAAGCCAGGCCAAGAGAGGCCGTGGCGAGAAGCGGCGCCGTTGAGCCGAAGCGCCGCCAGCGAACTCCCAGGACAAGGACCGCTCCCATCACCAGAGCGGCCGGCAGCCACTGAGGAAGATTGACGGCGGCGAACACGACCGCCGCGACCGCGCCTGCCAACATCGGCACACGTCCGACCCGAGCGGGGTCGCTGCGTTCCAACAACGGCAAGGCACCGATTTCGGGAATGACCGGGCCATCGAATCGGCCCCATCGGTTCGAGGCAACTTCGCTCGGACGCGAGAACCAGATCATCGCGAGGCAAGCCGCCAACGAGAGCGCCGACAGGAGCAGCATCCATCCGACGTAGCGCTGTGGTGTCCATGTCAGGCTCACCACCGAATCGGATCCGGCCGGGAGCAACCACCCATTGGCGAAGCCGTCGATCACAATCGGCGCGCCCAGATCGACGCCGTCGGCTGTTGCCCGCCAACCACGATTGTGGCTCTGTCCCAGGATGAGCCAACGGTCGGCACTCGACCCCGGAACCTCGACCTTGAATTCGGTGTCGGACCGGCGATCGACAATCAGATCGGGGGTCGAGACAGGTGACGCCACGGGGCGGGAACTGGTGAGAACAACCTGATCGAGATCGAATCCGGTCGCCGTTCCGGACGCGGCCGCCACTTCGATGTCGGCAGTCGTCTCGACCGGATCGCAGCCCACCAGTCGCATCTCGCCTCGAGCGGCCGCTTCAACGGCCGAGCCGACGACCTCAACAGCCACGGATCTACCGTCGATCGAAAGAAGATCGTCCCGGCATCCCGTTGCCAGGTCGACCGGAGCGCCGAATCGAACACCAGCACCGAGATCAACCTCTGCAATCGAGATCGGCATGGCGTGATCGGTGTGGCTGTACCAGTCGAGCGTCTGGCGCTCGCTCACTTCGACGGCCTGCAAGGTCAGGCGGGATGCGGTGGCCGCGGCCGGCAGCACGACGGTGGTGGTCGTGCCTCGCGGAGAATCAACGGCGGCGAGACCCGTGGGGAAGTCGCCGACCTCGATGCCATCTGCGATCAGGCGAAACACCGTGGGAACGGAGTGATGAAGATCGGTTACGACCTCAACCGTGATCGAGTCGAGGGCCAACGGCAGAGCACGTTCGATCGTGATGGATTGACCGGCCTGGGGACCGAAGACACCGGTCCATGCAGTGGATCGATCACCGTCGAGGGCCGACGAAGCCGCGCTCCGAAGATCACCCGGAAGCCGTCCGGAGGACCACGCAGACAACCCGACCCCATCAACGCCAGCGGATCGGCCGACAAGCCCATCGATGATCACCTCGTCGGCGTAGGCCGACAGTCGGACCGAGCCGGCCACCTCGAAGGTACGGGCCGCCGGCAATGGAACCAGGCGTACGATCGCGGCCTCTGGATCGTCTCGTACGGGCTCGCTCGGATTGGAACGCTCCCGACTCAGCACCACCGACAGATCATGCTCATCGAGGTCGTCGCCCAGCCGGTCGACAAAGGCACGCGGCGTTCGGACCTGTTCGAGGATTGGCCTTGCGTCCTCCCCGAGGCGAACCTCGCCAAACCCCACCGGGGACACGCCCACCGGGTAAGTCGCCTGCTGGGGAAAATCGACGTCGATGATCTCGATGTCCCACGTCGTGGCGATGACCGGCGAAGGAAACTCAATAGTCTGGCCACTGGGGATCAGTGAGGAGTCGTCGAGGCCGAATCGTCCGATCTCCCTGCCGTCGGCACTGATCTTCACCTCGGTGATGTGCCGGTTCGCCTCGACGGACGGCTGCACGAGCGTGATCTCGGCTATCTCCGTGGGCTCACGATGTTCGAGTCGCAGGAACTCTCCACGCGGCTCAGCGAAAGCCGCGACGACCCATGCCGTGTCGGGGTCACCGTCGACAGCGAAGGCCGCCCGATTATCGTTGGTGTAGGTCACCGGATTCCCATAGGCCGACGCCGACACATCGACCGGTCCGATATCGACCGCCACTGTCCTGGTGTCGTCGACGTTGAGGCCCTCAACCGTGTCGAGGGCGGGGAAGACATCGAGTCGATTGTCGGTCGGGTCGAAGACCAGAGGAACCTCGCCAGCCCTCTCGGTGTAGCCCTCGTTCTCCCGGAGAGTGCCCCACCTCTTGGCTCGCTTGCGGTTCGAGTCGGTGATGATGATCTGAGAAGGGCCCGCCAGCACCAACTGTTCGGCATCGAGGTCGCTCAACAGGTCGGCCGCGAAGAAGATCGAACGCTCGGGATCGACGAGACCGGCACCGGCCGCGTCGACCAGGCCCGAGGCACCGCCAACCAACACCGTCGAGGCCCCCACCTGTTCCGTCCGGATCACTGCCAAAGGATCCGGCACGCCATAACGCGTGACGGGAGCCGGGTCGGGCAGGTCGACGGAGGTGCCGAGGAACACTTCATCGAACACAAATGCCTCTGGGCCCGCCACGTTCGGAACCGGTTCACCAAACCCCTCAGGAATGTCGAGACCGTCGACCGAGTCGAGAAGGGCAGCCGTGGGGATCGGTCGAGGTGTGCGGAAACGCTCGTAGGTCAGGTCTGCACGATGGACCAGATCGCCGATCGACATGAGACGACTGATGGGAATCACGGCGTCGAGATCGACCGCATCCTCCTGAAACCGTCGATCGAACGCGCCCAACAGGGCCGCCGATTGAGCGGACCCGAAGGGTACGAGTTCCCGTGATACGTAGCCGCGGTCCATGAGACCAGGAGTGATCGGGTCGACGGTGTTTCCCCACCGGTAAGAGGCGAAGTCGGTGCCGGGCAACTCCATCACCCGACTGCCGTCATCGAGGGCGTCGAGTTGCTGGGTCGCTTCCAACCAGTACTCCGGGATGTTCTCCGGTCGGTTCAGGTGGGGCTCGATCATCCGAATCTTCCACATGGCAGGATTGTTCAGGACCACCGCCAGCAGAACCAGCAGGCCAAAGCCACGCCCCCAACCGGGCCAGCGACGCGACATCGCGTTGACGAGACTGCCCAGAAGGACCGACGTGGCCAGAACCACCATCGGTACCGCACGCGGTGTCGAACGCAGTGCCAGACCGGCATCTGTACGGGTGAAGTCGCTGAATAGGCGGCCCAGGAGTGAAGGGGAATCGAAGGGGTGAGCGCCGATGCCGATGAGAGCACCGACCACGAGCAGCAACAGGAAGAACGATCGATGCCGCCACCGGACCACGGCCGCCCCCAACAGCGCCAACACCACCAGACCGAAACTCACGAAGATCAGCCAGACCCCCTGCGTGTAGTCGACGCTCGGCTCGATCCAAGGTCCGAACTTGTCGTTGCCGTAGAAGAACCAGTAGCCGAGGCCCCGCAGAATCTCAGGGGCCGTCGAAGCCTCAGCCACGACCTGATAGGACTCGGTGTAACGGGGTACAGGAAGGCTGTAGCCGCCCTGCAGGAACAATCCCGCAATCCACCACAGCGAAACACCGAGGCTCGTGACCCCGATCTTGAGGGCGGCCCGGACGGCGTCGCCAGGCGACACCGATCGCTCCACCATCGAAGCGTGAAAGATCCAGAGAACCGGTGCCAACCCGACCAGCAACAGAGAGGTGGCATTGACACTTCCGACGGTGACCGCGACCAGAGCGAACAATGCCGGATGGCGCCAACCGCCGGACCTCACCGACTTGATCGTCAGTCCGAGAAGCCATGGCAGGCCGGCCCACGGAAGCAGGATCACCGAGATGCGAGCGGAGTAGTCGAGAAGATACGGGCTCAGCTCATAGGCCAGCATCGCCACAAGGAGACCCGAGCCCGTCCAACCGAGGGTTCGGAGGAGGTACCTCACACCCAGCGCGCCAGCCAGCAGCACGGATGCCAGCCACAGTCTCTGCGCAAACCAGTCGGGGCTACCGAGCTGTTCGAGTGTCCAATAGAACGGACCCATCGGCCAGAGATACCCGATGGTCTGATGAGTGACCGTCCCCAGAGCAACATCGCTGTCCCAGAGAGAAGTGGCCCGCTGCATCAACCGACCCGGATCGAGGTACAGGTAGGTCTTGGTATCGGCGCCGACCAACCCCGGACTCGAAAAGACGATCGGGACATACGCAACGAGAGCGGCGAGGGCCACGATCCCAGCTTCTCGATGACGGTCCAACCACCTAGTCATCCTCGGAAAGACTCGACCCATACGAAGGACTCAGCGCGATCTTTGCGCTTCGGCAGCCAACACGGAAAGAGAATCATGGGCGGCACGGTGCCAGCCGAAAGCCTCGGCCCGGGCCTTCGCGGCCGCCCCCATCCGATCTCGAAGGTCGGGGTCGAACAGAAGGCGTTCGACAGCGTCGGAGAGTTCCAGATCGGTTGAGGCCAACAGACCTGTGACACCGTCGTCGACCGCGTCGGTGTGGCCCGGGATCCGTGTGGCCACGGCAGGTGTTCCACAGGCGGCCGCCTCGGTGAGTGTCATGCCCCAGCCCTCGCTGCGGGAGGCACTGGCCACGATCCAGGCCCGTCGGTAGTGCTCGACCAGTTGAGCTTCACTGACCCGACCAGGAAGTTCGCACCACGACTCAGCTCCGAGCTCTGCTACTTGTCTTTCAAGACGGTCGCGTTCATATCCATCGCCAATGATCGTCAGTCGCGCCGGGACCCGCTCGCGGACCCGAACGAGCGCGCCGATCAGAACATCGAAGAACTTCGACGGCATGAGGCGCCCTACCGCAACCACCCGCGGTATATCGGACTTCGAGCCGCCAGCAGTGAACACCGGATCGATCCCCGGCGGGACGACGCTCACGTTGGATGGCGGCAGTCCCATGCGTTCGACGATCGTGGAGCGCGACGACTCCGACAGCGTGATCACCTTGTTGCTGCGATAAAAGACGGGAGCGACACGGCGTTCAAGTATCTGGCCGGCGCGGGCGAGGTTGGGCGGAAGCACCATCGGCCACATCTCCTCATGAACGTGGTGCAGCCAGGTGACCTTCGGGCCACGAGCCCATAGCGGCGAGAAGAACGGCACACCGTTCCAGATCTCGACCAGACCGTCGCGTCGGCCGTGTCGGCCAATCAGTTCGGAACCGACCGCTCTCGGGAACACCAAATAGCGACCGGCCCGGCGAATGACCCGGTATCCGTCGCGAGTCGACTCCGGCGGCGATCCCTGCGCGTAGGACGTGCGCATCGTGACGTCGATTCCAGCCTCGGCCCAAAGCGAAGCAATGGTGGCAGCGTGGAGCTCCGAGCCGCCGGCCTCGACATCGGCCAGGTCTCGCCAGGCCAGAACATGAATGCGACGAAGACCAGCCTCCGCTGCCAGGTCCCCGATCTTTCCGATATCGGAAACGGAGGGACGGCCGTCGTCGGTTGTCTCACCCGATTCGTGTTGTGGGGACACACTCACTCCATCGTCGTAATCGACGATCGCAGGGTACATCCACGTACCCGGCCCCGATGCTCCAGGTTGCAACTCTCGTTTAGCCGGGCAAGGCTGCGCCGAACATGGACGCCAACTCGAAAGCCGACGGACAGGTCACGGTCGTCGTCGTGCATCGAAACCGTCCCGACAGCATCGCGCAGACCGTTGGTGCGTTTCTCGATCAGCCTTCCACCGTCGGTGTAGTGGTCGTCGACAACGACTCGTCGGAGGAAGCCAGAGCGGACCTTGTCGAGCAGGTCGCTCCCGCCGACGTGATATTCGCGGACTCGAATCTCGGGTTCGGGCCGGGAGCCAACGTCGGGATACGGCGCTGGATGCGCTCGGGAGTGGGGGAGTGGGTGGCGATCACTCCTCACGATTCACGGCCTTCGCCCGACACCCTCGAGCTGATCATGTCGGAGCTGGTGGATCGCCCCGACGTCGGCCTTGTGAGCGCCGACGTCGGCGATGGATGCCGCCCGATCATCGACCCGTTCCTCGGTTCGATCGATTCTCAGCCGGAGGTCACCCAGGGCTTCGACCGGTCCGACTATCCCCACGGCACCCTCATGCTGGCTCGACGCCAATGCCTCGAGGAAATCGGGCTCTTCGACGAGCGCTATTTCGCCTACTGCGAAGAAGCCGACCTCGGATTGCGAGCAGCTGCCGCCGGATGGCAGTGCGGAGTCGTACGTGGGGCCATGATCTCGAATCCCGGCATGAGTTCCTCGATCGAGCTCGTGGCCTATCTTCAGCTCCGCAACACCCTTCTCATGCTCCGCGAACACTTCGGACGCTGGAACGTGACCTTTCGTACCATTCTCGCGCTGCTGCAAATACCGGTCGGAATGGTCCATCCACCGGCCCGTGGGCTCCACTGGTCGCCCCGAGGACGGCTCAAGGCCATACGCGACCACCTACTGGGACGTTACGGTCCACCACCCGCCGATGTCCGCTGACGTGCCTCGCAACCAGGCTTCAGCCGACTTCGGTCGCTCGCAGTTGCGGTAGGACCACGGTTGCGGATCCTGCGGTTGCGCCGTTTGTCGCCGCCTCGGCATCCGGATCTTCACCTCGGCGAGCCGAGACAGAGATTCCCGCCAAGCCGTCGGCAATCAGGGCGTCGACGGTGGCGACGTTGAGGGCCTCAGATATCACTCGGCCCTGACCGAGCTGACATCCGGCTTCCGTCAACTGTTCCAGTGTGGCTTCATCGGCGAGTCCTTCAGCCAGAGTCGCGATCCCCAGATCTCCCGCCAAGGCGATCACGCTTCGTACGAGCGCTCCGTCAGATCCTCGGTCGGTGACCCTCGCTGCGAACGGACCGTCGAGCTTGAGGAGGTTGAACTCGAAATTCCGGATGTGACCCAGCGAAGTGAATCCGCGTCCAAAGTCGTCCAGGGCCAGGCCGACACCCAACTCGCGCGCTCCTGTCAGCGCCGTCCAGGCCTTACGGGGATCGGAGGTCAGGCCAATCTCGTTGGCTTCCAGATAGACACTTTGCGGGTCGGCCCCGCTGGCCTGGAGGGCCGCGTCGAGGCCGTCCACGAAATCGCTCTGTGAGAGCTCACGCGGCGACACGTTCATCGAGACCCGCAGCGCCGGCATCCCGGCCGGCATCTGATCGCTCCACTGTTTGGCCCTTGCGCACACCTCGCCCATCACCCAACGCCCAACCGGCACAATGAGCCCGGTCGCTTCCAACGCAGGCATGAACTCGGCAGGCTCGACGACTCCTCGATCGGGGTCGTCCCACCGAAGCAGAGCCTCGACCCCAACCACCTGGCCGCTCTTCAGTACGACCATCGGCTGATAGACGAGACGGAACTCGCCATTGCTGATCGCACGTTCGAGTCGTGTCCCGACGGTTGCCGGTGTGAAGGAGCCACGCATGTCGTCGGTGAAGATCTCGACCCGACTGTCGGAGTCCTTGGCCTCGTACATGGCGAGATCAGCGTGTTTGATCACTTCTTCGGGCTCGTCGGTCGAACTTCCGAAGGCCAGACCGACGCTGGCTGATATGGAGATCCGATCCTCGCCGAGTTGGAATGGCTGCGACAGCAGCTCGACCAACGTGATCGCGAAACGCTTCGAGAGTTCGGGCACGGCCGGTGTCGGGTCGAGAACCACAAACTCGTCGCCGCCATAGCGGGCCACCCAGCGCTCGGCGCCGCAGTGTTCACGCAGCCGGTCCGCAACCGCGACCATCAGGCGGTCACCCACCTCATGGCCATAAGTGTCGTTCACAGCCTTGAAGCCGTCGAGGTCCACAAACATCACGCCGGAGCGAGTGTTGAGCCTTCGGGCCTGCACGAACGCGTCCGGCAGGACAGTGAGGATGTTCCGTCGGTTCGGAAGTCGAGTGAGCGCATCGTGATCGGAGAGATGGGCAAGCTCGCGCTGGGCTGCCACCGCGTCGCGATAGCGCCGAGTTGCGAACACCGAGGCCCCCAAGGGAATCACCACAATCAAGGCCAGGAGACCATCGAGATTCGACTCACCGGAACGATCGACAGGGCCGAGAGCCCGGTTGGGCAGAGAAAACCAGATGGCCCCGACCACGATCGCCACGCCGATCACGACGATCCAAGCCAGCTCCACGCCAGCGCGTCGCTCTGATTCAACCACCCGCTCCTCAAACAACGGCCTCGGGTCGCGGTTGCGACGTCGCACTGTGTCGGCCCCCTAGATCGGTCCGCTAATAGTTCACAGTCGGCATCTGAGACCAGTTTCTTGAGGTTCCGGGCCCGGGATCATCTCCTCGGGGGGTGTCGTCCACCACGACGAACGACCCGGCGCGATCATGGATCTGATCTCGACATCTCTTCGTGGTACTCGTCGTCGACGTTGACATTCCAGACGTCGTGAGTGGCCCCGTTGACGATGTTGTCGACGGTGAGCATCGCCGTGTACATCGAGTGATCCTGATTGTTGTAGCGATGCATACCGTTGCGGCCAACTGGATGCACATTCTTGGCGTGCGTGGCCAACCAGCCTCGCAGCGTCTCGACGTTTCGGCGGTAGTCGGCGTCGTACATGGGGTAGGCCCTTGGCATGCGCACCACGTACCCCTGACGCACCCGGTCGGGATCTATCAGACCCAGAGTGGCGATCTCGGCGATTCCGAGGCTGATGAGATCATCGTCGGATGAGTCCCAAAGGGAATCGCCCTCCATGACGAAGTACTCCAAGCCCAGACAGGTCATGCCAGCCTCGGGAACCATGTCGGGGGACCAGGACGCGAAGTTCTGTATCCGGCCGAGCTGGACGTCCGATGAGTGGACGTAGATCCAATTGTCGGGGAAGGCGTCGGCGGCGGGCACCACGATCGCGATCGTCAGGAAGTCGCGAAACGTGAGCGCCTTGGCTGCAGCCAGAACATCGGCGGGCGGAGGTGGGTCCATTGCTTCGACGAGCGCGGGAATCGGCATGGAGGAGATGAGATCGGTACAGCGATGGTGGCTCCCGACACCATCACAGCTGGTTTCAACGCTCAGCGCGAGGCCGTCGGCATGTTCGATCCGAACAACCCTCTGACCCAACTCGACCGCACCACCTCGCTTCACCACTTCGTCGTGGCATTGCTCCCACATCATCCCGGGACCGTGGCGCGGGTATTCGAACTCCTCGATGAGGCTCGCGATCTCTCTCTGGTTGCGCCGGGGCGAGACGGCGTTCCAAACCGCTCGAAACAGATTCAGGTTCTTGATCCTCTGGGCGGCCCAGTCCGCTTGGATCTGGTCGGCCGGCACCCCCCAGACCTTCTCTGTGTAGGTCTTGAAGAAGATGCCATAGAGACGCCAACCGAAGCGAGCGGCGGTGTAGCCCTCGAAGGTCGACTGATCCTTGGGAGGGCGGATACGAACCCACAGGTAGGACAGCACACACCGGATCGATTCCGGAACACCGAGGTTCCGCAGGGCGTTGAGAGGCTTCAGCGGGTAGTCGTAGAACTTTCCCCGGTAGAAGATCCGGCTCATCCGAGGTCGCAGCAAGAATTCCTCATCTGGGAGAATCTCGTGCCAGAGTTCGGCTACCGGCGGAACCTTGGTGAAGAAGCGGTGGCCACCGATGTCGAACCGCCAACCTTCGCGCTCGACCGTTCGGGATATGCCACCCACCACGTCGTCGGCTTCGAGCACCGTGGCCGGCAGGTTGTGCTTCACGAGCTGGTATGCCGCGGTGAGACCAGCCGGACCGGCGCCGATGATGACCGTACCCGCCTCCGCGGGTTCGGTTTTCAGTGCATCGGCCATTTCGTGCCCCTCCGAGAAGCCGAGCGAGCATACCCGTGGCCGCCGGTGGCGCCATGGCCCGTTCCTGCCGTGTCACAATGCCGGAGATGGATCCGATCGACTTCACTTGCCCACGCTGTGGCTCCGACGCCAGCGCCGACTACTACGGCCCGTGTTCGTCATGTCGAGAGCAGCTTCAGGCGGCAGCGTCGGGTGAGAAACGCTCCGTCGAAGCACCCGAGTACGAGCCGAAGGTCAACGTCACCGCCAACGCCGTGGCGCTCAAGGACGACTGAGCCGACTTGCCGAGCCGGCTCAGTTTCGGTCCGTACGCGACGAAGCCCCGATTAGCCTCCCAGCTCGCACCGGTCAACTCCTCGGGGCTTCGAATCGACTTCGATCACCTGGCCGAAAGCTCCCGACGGAACTAACGACACTCGTTGCCTCCCCTCGTACGAGGTTTGACACTGACCTGAACCGGTTTGCGTCCTTACCGATTCTTGTCTGAACCAATCATCAATGCCCGTCGGCACCAGGTGAACTCCGAACCGGTTCGCTACCCGACGGCAACGATCCGAATCGAGGTGACCCGACACGTGCCACCCGGGGATGTTCCATCCGGACCAATCGCACCCCCGTGTGGGGCAAGACCGGTGACCCGATGGATCCTCGGATGGTGAGACCTCTCCGCACCTCCCGGACGACCCCTCGTGAGGGCCGGCTCCGGTCGGATTGGCGAGAACTCGCCGTATCTCCGATCGACCCGCTGACCCTCCGAAGAAAGCCAGCCTG
>JAJCXW010000134.1 GCA_029263235.1 Acidimicrobiales bacterium | reverse complement strand
ATGTTCCCCGCCCCGCACTGCGAGATGTAATAGATATCCCCGCCCGACGCCCCCCCGTCGTGCGGCGTGGACTGCACGTAGATATCGATCCCGGGCACGCTCGCCGCGTGGTCCACGCCTCGGTTCCCGCCCCAGATCTCCATGCAGCGCAGCGCCACCGTCTCGCCCTCGGGCGTCGTCCTTGCGAGCGTCGTCATTGTGCGTTTCCTTGTCGCCGGAGTAGGTGTCGGCGGAGTAGGTGTCGGCGTCGGGTCCAAACCCCGGCCCGGGCGCGAGTATTCCGCGGGGCGGGTCAGCCGCCGTCGCGCCCCGTGGGCGGCGCCGCCCAGTGCATCTTGCGCATCAGCGTCTGCCAGTAGCTCACGTCCGGATCGCCCACGAACGCGATCTCGGGCCCGCCGCCCCGGATGATCACCCGGCTGCCCTGCATGAGGCGATGCCTACCGCGCCCGTCGATGACCAGCTCCGTCCCGCTCCCGTTCTCGCGGTTGGCGTTGAGCAGGCGGATCTCGATCTCGTGCTCGTGCCCGACCACGATCGGGCGGAAGCTCAGCGAGTGGGCCGCGATGGGGGTGATGACCGTCGCGGGCACGCCCGGCGCGACGATGGGCCCGCCCGCCGAGACGTTGTACGCCGTCGAGCCCATGGGCGTGGACACGACCAGCCCGTCGCCGCTGACCATGGGCCCGGGCTGCCCGTCGATGACGATCTCCAGCGTGATCATCCGGTAGGGCGGGCCCGCGGTGATCGCGAAGTCGTTGATCGCGCTGAGCGCGCCTGTGGACGCGCCCTGCTCGTCGACGATCTCAGCCCGGAGCATCGAGGCGGGTCGGGTGTCGAGCGCGCCACCGCCGAATACCGCGGGCGCGTGGTGTTCGAGCGAGCCCAGGTCGAACCCCGCCATGAAGCCCACACGCCCGATGTTCACACCCAGGATCGGCCTGCCGCACGACGCGTACCGACCCGCGGCGGTCATCAGCGTGCCGTCACCACCGAGCACGACGATCAGGTCCACGTCCGCGCAGTCCCGGGGCGTGTCGTCGCACATCGCCTCGAGCGCGTCGACGAGCGTGCCGTGCGTCCGGATGAGCGCCGAGACGCGGGCCTCCGCGTCGTCCGCACCGGGCTTGGCCCGATTCACCAGCAGCAGCACCGAGCGTCCCATGCGTGCGGTCCCTCGCGTGGTCAGACGTTGGCCCGGTCACGAACGCCGGGCGTGGGCTCGATCTGCGTCCGCGTCGAGGGCGAGCGCTTCCCGCCCGCGGCCTCGCGGATCGCCCTGGCGATGCCCGCCGCGTCGATCCCCGCCTCGCGCAGCTGGCTGGCGCGCGAGTCCTGCAGGATCCACGAGTCGGGCAGGCCCAGGCGGATCACCCGCGACGCGTCGAGCCCGCGCTCCTGGGCGCACTCGAGCACCGCCGCGCCGAACCCGCCCACGACCGAGTGGTCCTCGACCGTCACCACCGGGATCTCGCGAGACAGCAGCGCCTCGATCAGCGCCCCGTCCACCGGCTTGGCAAACCGCGCGTCCCACACCCCGATGTTGTACTCGTCGCCCAGCCCATCCGCGGCGTCCAGCGCGTCGATCGCGGGCGTCCCGAACCCGAGCACCGCCACGTCCGGGCGCCTGGCGTCCAGGTCCGCGTGCGCGGGCGTGAGCAGGCGGGCCCTGCCGATCTCGAACGCGGGGCAGGGCTGATCGGTGAACCGGTCCGAGACCGTGTCCCGCGGGTAGCGCACGGCGCTGAGCCCGTCGTCGTAGGTGCGCATCAGCTCGATCGCCGCGACCAGGCTCGCCTCGTCGATGGGCGCCATCAGCAGCGCCTCGGGCAGCGTCCGCAGCAGCGCGATGTCGCAGAACCCGTGGTGCACCGCGCCGTCGCCCCCGACCACGCCCGCGCGGTCCAGCAGCAGTCGCACCGCCAGCCCCTGCAGCGCGACCTCCTGGAACGCCTGGTCGAACGCCCGCTGCACGAACGTTGAGTACACCGCGAAGAACGGCTTGGCGCCCGTCTTGGCCAGCCCCGCCATCATGTCCATCGCGTGCGACTCGCAGATCCCCACGTCCCACGTCCGCTCGGGGAACCGGTCCAATGCCTTGGCGATGCCCGTCCCGTCCGCCATCGCGGCGGTGCACGCGACGACTCTTTCGTCACGCTCCATCGCGTCGCACACCGCGTCCGCGACCGCCGCCGTGAACGACCGCCCGCCCCCGGACATCTCCACGCGGCAGCCCAGCCGCTCGTCGCGCTCCACCTTGAACGCCTTGGGCGAGTGGAACCGCGTCGCGTCGTCCTCCGCCACGTCCAGGCCCTTGCCCTTGATCGTCTTGACGTGCAGCACCATCGGGCGGTCCAGGTCCCGCGCCTCGCCCAGGAACTCGATGAGCGTCGGGATGTCGTGCCCGTCGATCGGCCCGACCGTCACCAGCCCGAAGTGCTCGAACCACGAGTGCTCGGCGATCATCGCCTTGGTCATCTCCCCCGCCCGGTGGTACGCCTCCTGCAGCACACCCCCGCCCGGGATCCGACCCAGGATCTTCCGCGCGCCCTTCTTGAAGTCGGTGTACGTGTGGCTCACGCGCACGCGATCGAAGTACCCCGCCAGCGCGCCCTGCGGCTTGCTGATCGACATCCCGTTGTCGTTGAGCACCACCAGCATCTGGCGGCGCAGCGTCCCCGCGTTGTTGAGCCCCTCCATCGCGACGCCGTTGGCGATCGAGGCGTCCCCGATGAGCGTCACGACGCGTCGCCCGTCCGGGTTTGTCTCGGGGTCGTACGCCTCGCCGCTGAGTGTGTCCCCGCGCGCCATCCCGACCGCGGTCGAGATCCCCGTCCCCGCGTGCCCGACGCGGAACAGGTCGTACCCGCTCTCGAGCGGCTCGGGGAACCCCGCCATGCCCTCGCGCGTGC
>JAJCXW010000133.1 GCA_029263235.1 Acidimicrobiales bacterium | reverse complement strand
TCCTGCCTGATATCAGAGCTTGAACGCTCCGGCCATGGCGAGGACCTCGTTGCATCCGTCCTCGATCATCGATGCACGAGTGTCGCGCAACAGCTTCTCTGCCGGGTATTCGCGAGCGAGTCCGTTGCCCCCGAAGATCTGAACCGCCTCGCTGGCCACCTCGAATGCCGTCTTGGTGCAGAACGTCTTCGACGCGATCGAGTACTCGATGCGCGGCATCTCTGTGCCGTTGTAGATCGCGACGCGCCGAGACAAGGATCGAGCGGCCTCGACCTTGGTGAACATCGAGAAGATCCGGGTCCGGACGCTCTGATGCCTGATGATCGGCTGGCCACCCTGGACTCGATCCTTGGCGTATTCGAGGGCATGTTCGTAGGCGGCGCGGGCTGCTCCCACGAATGTCGAACCCATCGACATGTTGGCCAGGGCCAGCACCTGCTCCACCGCAAACACGTAGGTATCGGTTCCAACCAACATGTTGGAGGCCGGTATCCGGACGTCGGAGAAGAAGATCTCGCCCTGGTTGAGGGGACGTTGCCCCAGCTTGTCGAGGGGCTTTCCGCGCGATACGCCCGGCACGTCGAGGGGCACGATACACACGCCGCCGCCGGCCATTCCCAGGCTCCGGTCGATATTGCAGAAGAGCGTGGCCACATCGGCGATCGTGCCGTTGGATACCCACGCGGCCTTCTGGCCATTGATCACGTATTCGTTGCCGTCGAGTCGGGCCTGACAGTTGACCTCGATCGTCGGGTCGGTGAAGAAGGGGTCGTCGAGCGAGAGCTGATCGCTGCCATGGTCGGGTTCGGTGATCGCCCAACACCCGATCTCATGGGACTCACTCGATGCGTAGCGTTCGATCAACTCGGTGTCGCCGGACAGTTCGGCAAACAATCGGTGAAAGCCGGCTACCCCTAGGCTGATCGCGAGTCCGGAATCTCCCCATCCCAGCTCCTCGCTGATCATGGCTCGAAGGCGGGCCTTCTGGATCGCATCCATCGAATCGTCGGTCGCGATCGCATCGAGGCCGAGCTCCTGGTAGCGACGGTGCACGTTCCATAGCGGGGACTCGGCCGCGATCACATCGGCCGGATCAGCCAGCTTGTCGAGTTCGGCTCCGGCGGGACGCATCACGTCGCGGGCGAAGGCATGGACCGCCGACACAACCTCACGTTCGACTGGCGATACACCGCATTCGATGTCGAGCGAAGACATTTTGACCCCCATAGGCAGTTCGTTTCGATCGTGCCGAGCTTCGGCCATGAACTTATGTCGTAAGCACCGTTCTTGGTCAACCGGGCACGGGGCTCGATCTCGGTAGGATAATCTTGACGGCACAACCTTACCCTATGTAGTGTCGCCTTATGATGCGAGCCCACCAGACACTCCCGCTACGCTCGATGGTCGACACCGGCTCCGAGGCGTTCATCACCAACCGAACCGACATGCTGGAACAACTCGGCGTGATCGACGAGCTGCTCGACGAGGCCGAGGGCGGAGGCGGACCCAAGGCCATGGACCGGCTGCGGTCCCGCGACAAGATGCCCATCCGAGAGCGCATCTACAACGCCCTCGACCCCGACACTCCCTTCCTCGAGATCAGTGCCCTGGCGGGCTACCAATCCGACTACGCGGTCGGAGGCGGCATGGTGGTCGGCGTGGGCGTCATCGCCGACACCGAGTGCGTCATCATGGGCAACGACCCCACAGTTCTCGCCGGCGCCCTCACGCCCTACGCCGGAAAGAAGTGGATGCGTGCGCTCGAGATCGCCCGCGAAAACCGTATGCCCTACGTGAATTTCGTCGAGTCGGCCGGCGGTGACCTCAGGGTCCAAGCCGGCGACGGCGACACCAAGCGCCGGAGGGCCGAGGTCATGCATTTCGCCGAGACCGGGCGCTTTTTCTACGAGATGATCGAACTCTCGAAGATGGGGATTCCCACCGTGTGCATCACGTTCGGATCCTCCACTGCCGGCGGCGCCTACCAACCGGGACTCTCCGACTACAACATCGTCGTGAAGGAGAAGTCGAAGATCTTCCTGGCCGGTCCCCCTCTCGTGAAGATGGCCACCGGCGAAGAGAGCGACGACGAGACCCTCGGTGGGGCCCAGATGCACGCCGAAGTGTCGGGCACCGGCGACTACTTCGCAGAAGATGAAATGGATGCACTGCGGATGTGTCGAGAAGTCGTGTCGCATCTCAATTGGCGCAAGCCCGGGCCCGAACCGACATTCACTCCAGAAGAGCCGGTCCACGATCCAGAGGAATTGCTCGGACTCGTCAGTCGCGATCTACGCCAACCCGTCGATGTGCGCGACGTCATCGCCCGGGTCACCGACGGCTCGAGGTTTGAGGAGTTCAAGGCTCGCTACGGGACCTCCATGATCTGTGGATGGTCGACCATCCACGGCTACCCGGTCGGCATTCTCGGAAACAACGGCGTGATCTACCCCGAGTCGGCCCAGAAGGCCGCCCACTTCATCCAACTGTGCAATCAGGTCGACGTGCCGCTGGTTTTCCTCCAGAACATCACCGGCTACATGGTCGGCAAGGACTTCGAACGCGACGGCATCATCAAGAAGGGGTCACAGATGATCAACGCCGTCACCAACTCGACGGTGCCACACCTCACCGTGATCATCGGCTCCTCCTACGGTGCCGGAACCTACGGAATGTCGGGCCGGGCGTTCGGCAACCGATTCACGTTCCTGTGGCCCACCGCCAAGATCGCGGTGATGGGTCCGAAGCAGATCGCCGGAGTCATGTCGCAGGTCAGAAGAGGGCAGGCCGCCCGCAAAGGAATCGAATTCGACGAAGAGGAAGACGCCGCGATCGTGTCGATGGTCGAGGAGATCCAGGAGAAGGGATCTCTGGCATTGCGCGCCACCGGAGCGATCAGCGACGACGGGATCATCGACCCACGCGACACCCGCACCGTTCTGGGCATGTGCCTGTCGGTGGTCAGAAACCGTGAGATATCAGGCGCCGAGGGATACGGGGTGTTCCGACTATGAGCGTCAACATCCACACCATTCTGGTCGCCAATCGAGGCGAGATCGCCCGCCGTGTCTTCCGGACCGCACGGGAGATGGGGATCCGCTGCGTCGCCGTCTACACCGATGCCGACACCGACGCCCTTTTTGTCGCCGAGGCCGACGAGGCGATCCGTCTCGACGACAGCTACCTCGACGGAACCGCCATCATCGCGGCGGCCTCGGCAACCGGAGCGCAGGCCGTTCACCCCGGCTACGGCTTCCTGTCGGAGAACGCCTCATTTGCCGCCGACGTGATCCGTGCCGGGCTCATCTGGATCGGCCCGACCCCCGAGGTGATCTCCACCATGGGCGACAAGCTGGCAGCCAAGCGGGCCGCCACGAAGGCCGGCGTTGCCTCGCTCCCCTCCTCCGATGATCCCACCGATGCCGGCGATGTCGGCTTCCCGCTGCTCGTGAAGGCAGCCGCCGGTGGCGGTGGAAAGGGAATGCGACTCGTCGAGACCGCCGATGAACTCGTCGATTCGGTGGCCCAAGCCCGGCGCGAAGCGTCGAGCGCGTTCGGCGACGACACCGTGTTCCTCGAACGTTACGTGGCGCAGTCCCGACACATCGAGATCCAGATACTCGGCGACTCCCACGGCAACCTCGTTCACCTGGGTGAACGCGAGTGTTCTATTCAGCGGCGCCACCAGAAGATCATCGAGGAATCACCATCGCCGGTCGTCGACTCGGATCTCCGGGCACGAATGGGCGCGGCGGCGCTCGATCTGGCATCGACCATTGGTTACCAGTCGGCCGGAACCGTCGAGTTCCTGCTCGACTCGTCGGACGGCGAGTACTACTTCCTCGAGACCAACACTCGACTACAGGTCGAGCACCCCGTCACGGAGATGGTGACCGGAATCGATCTGGTGCGTGAACAGATTCGCATTGCTGCCGGCGAGCCCCTTGGCTACCAACAGGATGCTGTCACGTTCACCGGCCATGCCATCGAGGCCCGTCTCTACGCCGAAGATCCCGCCAATGGCTATCTCCCTGCGATCGGCACCCTTCGCGCCTACCAACCGGCCGCGGCCCCCTCAGTCAGGTGGGACACCGGCGTCGCTGAAGGATCAGTGGTGGGTGTGGAGTTCGATCCGATGCTCGCCAAGGCCATCGCTTCGGCACCGAGCCGACCCGAGGCGGCGGCCCGGCTGGCACTCGCTCTCGAGCGTTTCCACCTCGGCGGCGTGGTGACCAACCGAGACCTCCTGGCTTCGGTGCTGCGCAGCCCGGAATTCTGTGCCGGATCCACCACCACCGATTTCTTGGACCGAGTCAAACTGCCGGGCCAGTTCAGCCGTACCCCATTCGAGATCGAACATGCGGCGGTTGCCGCTTCGATGTGGCTCCAGGCCAGCCGTCGAGACCAGACCGACGTGTTGCCCAACGTTCGCAGCGGTTTCGTGCTCGGCCGGATTCCGCCACAGAGTGTCACCTGGTTGACCAACGGCGACGAATTGACCGTTCAGTATCGAAGCCGTCGTGACGGGCACTTCGTCCTGGGAGCCGCCGGCGAGGGTGGCGAGGTCACCATCCACGATTGGCACCCCGACCGCATCGATGTGGAGTGTCTCGGTAGTCGTCGCCGCTACCGGGTCAGCCAGCACAACGAGGTCGTGTACCTCACAGCCGGCCACGGCACCCTGACACTCGAAGCTGCTCCGAGGTTCGCCGTACCCGAAGGGGACGCGCCGACCGGAGGGCTGAGCGCCCCGATGCCCGGGGTCATACTCGAGGTTCGTGCCAAGCCCGGAGACGACGTCACCGCAGGGCAAACCCTCGTGGTGCTCGAAGCCATGAAGATGGAACATCACATGAACGCACCGATCGACGGAGTCATCGCCGAGGTGCGAGTAGCCGAAGGCGATCAGGTCGACAACAGCGAGCTGCTGATCCTCTTCGAGTCCAACACCGACGAAATGAGCTGACATGACGCCCCAGCCGGCCAAGGATCCCATCCGAATAGCCAACTGCTCCGGCTTCTACGGCGACCGGCTGGCCGCGGCCCGCGAGATGGTCGAAGGCGGACCCATCGATGTGCTCACCGGCGACTGGCTGGCCGAGCTCACCATGTTGATCCTGGCCCGCACCCAGGCCAAGCGTCCGGGGGGCGGATATGCCCGCACGTTCGTCACCCAGATGGAACACGTCATGGGCAAATGCCTCGACCGAGGCATCAAGGTGGTGACCAACGCCGGTGGACTCGACCCAGCCGGATGCGCCGAAGCGGTATCCGAGGTGGCCGACCGGCTCGGGATCAGCCCAAGCATCGCCTACGTGAACGGCGACAATCTTCTTCCCCGGCTGGGTGAGCTCGTCGCCGCGGGAGTCGACCTCGACCACTTCGAGACCGGCGAACCGATCGGCGACATTTCTCGATTCATCAGCGCCAACGCCTACCTCGGTGGTTGGGGAATCGTCGAGGCACTCGATCGTGGCGCCGACATCGTCGTCACCGGGCGGGTCACCGACGCGGCAGTCGTGTGCGGCCCCGCGGCATGGCACCACGGATGGGCTCGCGACGACTGGGACCAACTGGCGGGAGCGGTCGTCGCTGGTCATGTCATCGAATGCGGCACCCAGGCAACCGGCGGGAACTACTCCTTCTTCACCGAGATCGACGGCCTGTCACACCCGGGCTTTCCTTGGGCGGAGGTGGCGGCCGACGGCTCGATTGTGATCGGCAAACACGACGGCACCGGGGGTGCCGTCACCGTCGGAACAGTCACCTCACAACTCCTCTACGAGATCGGGGCACCGGCCTACCTCGGCCCCGACGTCACCGCCCGGTTCGACACGATCAAGCTCGAACAGATCGCGACCGATCGAGTGAGAATCAGCTCCACCAAGGGCGAACCCCCTCCCCCGACCCTCAAGGTCGCCATGAACGAGTTCGGTGGCTTCCGGCGCGACATCTCCATTGCACTGACGGGCCTCGACATCGAAGCGAAGGCCGCTCTCGTCGATGAGGCATTCTGGGCCGCCAGCCCCCAGGCCCCGGCCGACTTCGACGAGGTCAGCACCTCAGTGATCCGGACCGACAAGACCGATCCGGCCAGCAACGAGGAAGCGGTCGCGGTCTGGAAGCTCAGCCTCAAGTCCGACGACGAACAGAAACTCGGACGAGGTCTGTCCAACGCCATGAACGAACTCGCCCTCGCGAGCATTCCGGGGTTCTTCGGAGTTAGCGGTGGAGGCGCCCGAGCATTCGGCGTCTACCGGCCGGCTCTGGTGCCCGCCGACCTGGTCCCACAACACGTCGCGATCCTGGGAGGCGATCAGACCGTTGTCGACTCGGTTTCCCCCGACGGAGAGGTGTCCATCTCTCCGGCCGACCCGCCAGCCGACCCGCCCGCCGCAGGGCCCACCACGAAGGCGCCGCTCGGTTCAGTGTTCGGTTCGCGTTCGGGCGACAAGGGCGGTAACGCCAACCTCGGGGTGTTCGCCCGTTCCCGCGCCGCTTTCGACTGGCTCGACGGATACCTCACCACCGAGAAACTGCGCGAGCTCCTACCCGAGACGGCCGACCTCGAGATCGAACGCCACCGTCTACCCAACATCGTCTCGCTCAACTTCCTCATTCACGGGATCTTGCAAGAGGGCGTCGCCGCCTCAACCCGCCAGGACGGGCAGGCCAAGAGCCTGGGCGAGTGGCTACGGGCCCGAGTGGTGGAGATTCCGACCGAACTCATGGAGGACTGATGGACTTCGACTTTCCACCCGACGACGACCCCCGACGTCTCGAGGTCAGAGCGTGGATCGATTCCCACCCTCAACCCACACCGAAGCAACTGGTGGAAGCCGGCTACGTGGTGCCGCACTGGCCCGCGCCCTACGGCATCGAGGCCGATCCTCTACTGCAGATCATCATCGACGATGAGCTACGCCGCGCTCAGATCGCCATGCCCCAGAACGGAATCGGTATCGGCTGGGCGGGTCCCACGATCCTGATGGCCGGAACCAAGGAACAGCAGGAGCGTTACCTGCCGCCCCTGCTCACCGCCGAGGAGATCTGGTGCCAGCTCTTCAGCGAGCCTGATGCCGGATCCGATCTAGCCAATCTCGCCACGCGGGCCGTGCTCGACGGCGACGAATACATCGTTAACGGCTCGAAGATCTGGACCAGTGGCGGGCATCGATCCAAGTTCGGGATCTTGATCGCCCGCACCAACCCCGAGCTGCCCAAGCATCGCGGGATCTCCTACTTCATCTGCCCCATGGATCTGCCGGGCATCTCCATGAGTCCCGTCATCGACATGACGACGGCGCACTCGTTCAACCAGGTGTTCTTCGACGACGTCCGCCTCCCGGCCAACCTCCGAATCGGCGACGAGGGCGACGGTTGGAGACTGGCGAAGGTCACCTTGTCCAACGAACGGGTATCGCTCTCCTCGGCCGGGTCTCTCTGGGGGTCGGGCCCCTCGGAGAAGATGCTGGTCGACCTGGTCCGCTCCAACGGCGGCGAAACCGACCCGGTCCTGCGTCAAGAAATCGCCAAGCTTCACTGCGAGGCCGAGGTGCTCCGTCTGAACCGTCTTCGAACCCTCAGCGCCAGGCTGGCCGGCAAGACTCCGGGACCGGAGGCCTCGATACAGAAGGCCATGGCCGACGAACACGGTCAACATGTGATGGAGCTGGCCAAGAAGCTGGTGGGGACCTCTGGCGTTCTGGAGGGTTCCGGGCCGGCCGGCAAGATTCCCCCGAGCGGCCGACTGGGCGCCACCGAGGTCAACATGAGCCGCAACCAGTTCCCCGATGTCGATCCGATCTGGCACTACGGGTTTCTGTTCTCGCCGGCGCTGACACTTGGTGGCGGAACCTTCGCGGTGCAGCGCAACATCATCGGCGAGATGGTGCTGGGCCTCCCACGCGAGCCCAACATCCAGAAGGGCATGTCGTGGGCGGAGACCCAGCGGGCATGACCCAGACCCCGGCTGTGGCCGCCGGTCTCTCTCACCGGCTTCGAGCCATTCCTTCGCCGCGCCCGATCCTCGACCGCGACGCTGAGCACCAACTCACGTCCCGGCAGCGCGAGATCCTCGACGAACTCGGCTCCATGTTCGAGGAGGGGTTCGCTCACCTGACGATGGCCGACATCGCATCCAGCCTCAACTGCTCACTTCGCACGCTCTACGGCCTTGCTCCGAGTCGCGACGAACTCGTGCTCACCGTGATCGACCGAAACCTTTGGCAAGTCGGTCGTAACGCCATGAGCGAGATCGATCCGGCGATGGCGCCACTCGACGCACTGCGCACCTACCTGTCGGCCGCCACCGTCGCGGTCGGCCACACCACAGGAGGGTTGGCCCGCGACCTCGCGGCCATGCCGGCAGCCCAGAGGCGAAACAGCGAGCACAGCGACTATCTGGTCGCCGTGGCCCGGACCCTCCTCGATGCGGCAGTCGAACTGGGTGACATCGCCGATGTCGACACCGCTGCGGTGGCCCGAGTGGTCGCCGGCCTCGGCCGCGACTTCGCTCGCCCCGAGGTGATGGCCGAGCTGCGATCCTCACCGAAGGACGCCGCCGACATGGTCATGGACATCGTGCTGCGTGGCCTTCAGCCCGCCGCGAGCCGGCCCGAGAAGAGCCAGTCTTGAACACCCAACGGATGGAATCACCGACATGGACGTGACCGAAGTCGCCGCTGACCTCGAGTCAGAACACGAAGCACTCGAACGGGTCCTGCGGGACCTCACCGATGATCAGTTGGGCCTCGCGACACCGAGCCCTCGGTGGAGCGTCGCCGATCAGATCGGGCACCTCACCTACTTCGACGGCACGGCTGCTCTGGCCGTGACCGACCCGGACGGATTCCAGCAGGCCATCACCGATCTGATGAACGCGGCCGCCGAAGGAAACGAAGGCGTCGACGACCATACGTTGGGAGGATTTCGACGCCTGAGTCCCTCCGCCCAGATCGAGGCCTGGCGAGACAACCGGAAGCTCCTGATCGACGCCGCGGCAACCCTTGCCAACGACACCCGAGTGCCCTGGTACGGACCATCGATGGGCTCGAAGTCGTTCCTCACCGCCCGGCTCATGGAAACGTGGGCCCACGGCCAGGACATCGTCGACACGGTCGGAGCTGTGAGACCAGCGACCGACCGCCTCCGACACATTGCCCAGCTCGGATACATCACCCGGAGCTGGGCCTACATCAACCGGCGAATGGACATACCCGAGGGTGATGTCCGAGTCGAGCTGAGCTCCCCCTCCGGCGATACATGGGTGTGGGGCGATTCTGACGACTCTTCGGTCGTCGGCGCAGCAGAGGACTTCTGCCTGGTGACGACCCAGCGCCGCAACGTCGCCGACACCGAACTGATCGTCTCAGGCGACCGGGCCAACGACTGGATGAGTCGAGCCCAGGCCTTCGCCGGCCCTCCGACCGATGCCCCCGACCCGAGGAGCCGATGATGTCAGTCGTCGAGACCGCCCTCGACCGGGGAGTCCTCACCGTCACCCTGGCCGACGAAGAGAACCGCAATGCCCTCAGCTCTCATCTGCTCGTCGAGTTGGTCGACACTCTCGACGAGGCCGACGCCAACCCATCGGTGCGGGTCGTGGTCATCACCAACAAGGGAACCGTCTTCTGCGCCGGTGCCAACCTGAAGGAACGCTCGTCGAGCGAGAAGCCGAGCCGGATAGTCGACCCCCTCGAACTCTTCGGTCGTTTCCGCAACTCGCCCAAGCCCTACGTCGGGCGTATCGCCGGCCACTGTGTCGCCGGCGGCATGGGACTCGCCGCGGCGCTCGACATTTCTGTCGGACTGGTCGATGCCAAGTTCGGATTCACCGAGGTGCGTATCGGAGTGGCTCCGGCCATGATCTCGGTGATCTGCCTTCCCAAGATGAACCGCGCCGATGCCTCGTCGGCGTTTCTTCGTGGCAATCGATTCACCGGGCGCGAGGCAGCCGAGATGGGGCTGATCAATTCCGCGGTGACCCCTGAGAACCTCGACGCGGAAGTCGACGCGATAGTGGCCGATCTTCTTCGTGGTGGACCCCAAGCTTTGGCCGCCACCAAGCAGTTGTTGGCCAACGTGCCCGGGATGCCAGCCGACGATGCTTTCGAGTGGACCAAGCAGCTCTCGAGCGACCTGTTCAGAGGTGAGGAAGCCCGCGAAGGCATGACTGCATTCGTCGAGAAGCGGCCACCGTCGTGGGCTGATCCCACGTAGGCACCGCGGTATCCTCCACGAAGTTCCATCGCTTATCCCGAGGAGAACAGAATGCAAGGAATCGAGACCACAACCACCCTGTCGTTCGAGCAGGCTGAAGAGCAGATTCGCTCGGCTCTGGTCGAGCAGGGCTTCGGAGTACTGACGGAGATCGATGTGGCCGCCACGCTGAAGGCCAAGATCGGCGTCGACCGCGCCCCGCTCAAGATTCTGGGTGCCTGCAATCCCCATCTCGCCCACGAGGCGCTCACCATCGATCCCACCGTGGCGCTTCTGCTGCCCTGCAACGTCGTGCTTGAGCAGACCGGCGATGTCGTGTTGGTGTCGGCAGTCGATCCCCGCGCTCTCATGGACGACCCCCGCTTCAACGACCTGGCCGCCGCCGCAACCGTCAAGCTGCAAACCGCCATCGACTCCCTCCCCTAACCAATCAACGCCGAAATCAGGGCGCTGGAGCCACAATTCTTGTGGCTCCAGCGCCCTGATTTCGGCGTTGTTCGGGGATATGGGGTTAGGCGAGTAGGACTCGGGCGACTATGTCTTGGCCGAAGCCGCTGAGGATCGCCAGATACATCAGACCGGTGGCTGCCATCACCGCCGAATAGGCCCGTTCCTTCAACGCGGCGCGGGTGACGATCACCAGCCCGATGGTGGTGACGACACTCGCCACCCAGTACCAACCGAGAATGCCGTTGTAGCCATCGTCGATGTTGCCGTTGAGCACCGACAGCATTCCGGTCGGCCAGAGCATCACGATGGTCTCCGGCAGCCAGAGAATGCCGGTCCAGCGCACCAACTCGAGGATTGGTCCTCGAGCCAACCCGGGCTGCACGAGATACCAGTGCCCGAGAAGCATGGCGTCGGACACTGCGCCGAGGAACAGCGCGCCAACCAGGGCGCGAGCCACCGACAGCAGCACCGGATCACCGGCCGAGACTCCGCCGAACAAGACCGCCACCATCCCAATGACAGCCGCGATCAGATCAAGAATCGGTGGGAACTCCGGAGAGTCCGAGTCGAAGCGCTGCGCATCACGGTCGATTCCCGTCATCTCGGCCACCCGAGCCGATCGCTTCTCGACCTCCCCCCGCTGTCCGTGCACTCCGGCCGACCGGCGTATGACCGACACGACAAGTGCCAGCAAGCCGACCGCCACGAAGGCCATCGTGGCTATCTCACGGGTCCATGTGGGTGTGGTGGCGAATGCCGCGACCAGCGATCCGACCGCCATCGTCAAGAAGACAATGCGTTGAAGCCAGCCGTATCCCAGCCCGACCTGACGGCGTCGGGTGGTGACCCAGAGAAACAGCCATCCTCCCGCTGCCCACTGAACCAGAACGGTGGCGGCGTCGATCCGAATCATGAGTCGACCACCGCCAAACCGTGAGCCGCGACGTTCATCGGGTCGGCACCACCCTCAGCCGCCACGACGATGTCCTCGAGCCTCGCGCCCCACCTGTCGGGGATGTAGATACCCGGCTCGATCGAGAAGGCGTGCCCCTCTACGAGCGCTGTGGAGTTGCCTTCGACGATGTAGGGATCTTCGTGGGCCTCGACCCCGATTCCGTGGCCGGTGCGGTGAACGAAGTACTCGCCGTATCCAGCATCGGTGATCACCGAACGAGCGGCCCGGTCGACCTCCTCACACGGCGTACCGATCGTGACGGCATCGACCGAAGCCTGCTGAGCCGCCGTGAGGACCTCGTAGAGGTCAGCGAATTCTGCGGTTGGCTCACCGATCGAGACGCATCGCGTGATGTCGGAGCAGTAGCCCACGCCGTCGTCTCCGACCATGGTGCCTCCGAAGTCACAGAGCACCGATTCGCCCTGCTGGATCACCCGGCTACCGGCTTCGTGGTGAGGGCTCGCAGCGTTGGCACCTGCCGCCACGATCGCGAAGTTGACCCGATGATGCCCCTCGTCCAGTATCTGCCGGCTCAGCTCGGCCGAGACCTCCGCCTCGGTGCGGCCGACCAGCAACACGTCGCCGGCCTGCAGTCGGGCAGCTATACGGTCGACTGCTGCTCCGGCGACTCGGAGTCTCTCGATCTCATGGGCGTCCTTCACCGATCGGATGGGGCTGGTTACGGCTGACGCCCGGCAGAAAGCTGCCCTCGGCATCGCTGACATCAGGTCGATGAGAAACCCCGACCAGGTGTGGTCGCCTATAGCCGCGAGTCCGACCGGCCCCGCAATGTCGGCGACGATGGCGATCGGATCCTCGGTCTCGCCCCACGGCCTGATCGTGAACACATTCTCTCGCTCGGCAACTCTCGGTGCCTCGAGGCCGGGCACCACCAACGTCGCCTCGCCGTCGCGCGGCACCACCAGCATCGTGAGCCGCTCGAGAGGCATGGCCTCGTAGCCACAGAAGTAAGGCAGATCAGCGCCGACCGACAGAAGCATCACATCGATGCCATCGGCTGTCATTCGTTCTCTGGCTCGATCGAGTCTGTCGGCGAACATCCGGTCAGGCTACGGCAGCGATCGCCGACCCCCTAGAGTCACGCCATGACCGACCACCAATGGGGTTTTCGAACCCGCGCTCTGCACGCCGGCGGGCAGCCCGACTCGGCCACCGGAGCTCGAGCCGTTCCGATCTACCAGTCGAGCAGCTTCGTCTTCGAGGACACCGAAGACGCCGCCGACCTGTTCGCCCTGCAGAAGTACGGGCTCATCTACAGTCGCATAGGCAACCCGACCACTTCGGCGTTCGAGGAACGTATGGCCAGCCTCGAGGGGGCCATCGGAGCGGTGGCGACTGCTTCCGGGCAGGCCGCCGAGTTTCTGTCGGTGACCGCACTGGCTGGAGCGGGAGACCACATCGTCGCCAGCTCAAGCCTTTATGGAGGCACCGTCACGCAATTCTCGGTCACGCTCGCCCGCTTCGGGATCGAGACCACTTTCGTGGACGCCACCGACCCATCGGCTTTCGAGGCTGCCATCACCGACAGCACGAAGCTCGTCTACACCGAGACGATCGGCAACCCATCAGGGGAGATCGCCGACATCGAGGCCCTCTCCGGCGTCGCCCACGCCCACGGACTTCCGCTGATCATCGATTCCACGTTTGCCACGCCCTACCTATGCCGACCCATGGAGTGGGGCGCCGACATCGTGATTCACTCGGCCACCAAGTTCATCGGCGGGCACGGCACCTCGATCGGCGGAGTGATCACCGAATCGGGTCGTTTCGACTGGGGATCCGGACGTTTCCCCGTGATGACCGAGCCCGTCGACAGCTACAACGGCCTGCGGTGGTGGGACAACTTCGGGGAGTACGCGTACTGCTCGAAGGTGCGGGCCGAACAGCTCCGAGACGTCGGAGCCAGCCTTTCGCCGTTCAACGCGTTCATGTTCCTGCAGGGACTGGAAACGCTCCCTCAGCGGATGGAGAACCACGTCGCCAATGCTCTGGCGGTCGCACAGTGGCTCGACGACGATCCCCGTGTGGCCTGGATGAGATACGCGGGCCTACCCGATTCCCCCCACAAGTCGCTCGCCGACAAGTACATGCCCGCCGGCCCCGGCGCTGTCTTCACATTCGGGGTGAAAGGCGGACGTCGAGCCGGCGCCGCCTTCATCGACAATCTCCAAATGGTGAGTCACCTCGCCAATATCGGCGACGCCCGAACCCTCGTACTTCACCCCGCTTCGACCACCCACCAACAGCTCACCGACGATCAGCTCGACGCGGCCGGGGTGACCCCCGACATGGTGCGTATCTCGGTCGGCCTCGAGGATCTCGAGGACATCCTCTGGGATATCGACCAGTCACTCACGAAAGCAGGCGAATGATGGCTGAGAGCGACCACCCACCGGTCGACGGGTGGAGTCCACCAGGACCGAGCGCCCGCTTGGCGATTCTCCAGCGTTCGAGCACGGTGGCGATCGTGGGGGCGTCATCAAACCCGGCACGGGCCAGCAACTTCGTGGCCACCTACCTGCTCAGCTCGTCGACCGACTTCAACGTCTACCTGGTCAACCCCCGCGAGACGGAGATCCTCGGCCAACCCGTCTATCCCTCGCTCGCCGACCTCCCTGCCATCCCCGACATCGTCGACGTCTTCCGCCGTAGCGATGATCTCCCCGGGATCGCCGAAGAGGCCGTTGCCGTCGGGACTCGTTCGTTCTGGGTCCAGCTCGGCCTGTGGAGTGCCGAGGCCGCTCAGACCGCGTCAGCCGCCGGGCTCGATGTCGTGATGGATCGGTGCCTGAAGATCGAGCACGCCCGCTTTCATGGGGGTCTTCACCTCGCCGGGTTCAACACCGGCGTGATCGACTCCAGCCGTCGCTGAATTCCGGGACGGCGTCTGGATAGCCCGATTTCCATCCTTCGACTAGGGTCGCCCGAAAGCGCTTACAGGAGGCCAACGTGGCACAGGTGGTTCTCGACGGATTGTCCAAGACGTACCCCAACGGATTCCAGGCTGTCACCGACCTCGATCTCGAGATCCACGACGGCGAATTCTTGGTGCTGGTTGGTCCGTCCGGCTGCGGCAAGTCGACGGCTCTGCGAATGATCGCCGGCCTTGAGGAGATCACTGAGGGCGAACTCCGTATCGGAGAGCGCGTGGTCAACGATCTCGGTCCTAAGGACCGCGACATCGCGATGGTCTTCCAGAACTACGCGCTGTATCCCCACATGACGGTCTACGACAACATCAGTTTCGCTCTCAAACTGGCCAAGACTCCCAAGGAAGAGATAGACGAACGTGTCCGCGAGGCCGCCGCGATTCTCGAGCTCGAAGACCAACTCGATCGCAAGCCCGGCCAGCTTTCCGGCGGTCAGCGCCAGCGAGTTGCCATGGGGCGCGCCATCGTCAGGAAGCCGTCTGCGTTCCTCATGGACGAGCCGCTGTCGAACCTCGACGCCAAGCTCCGGGTTCAGATGCGGGCCGAGATCGCCAAGCTCCAACGAGATCTCGGTGTCACCACGTTTTATGTCACGCACGACCAGATCGAAGCCATGACCATGGGCGACAGGGTGGCTGTCATCAAAGACGGGCTCCTCCAGCAGGTCGCCACCCCTCAGGAGTTGTACGACGGCCCCGACAATGTGTTCGTCGCCGCCTTCATCGGCTCACCGTCGATGAATCTCTATGAAGCCGAGCTTGGTGCAGATTCCATAACGATCGGATCCAACCGGCTGGCCCTCGGCGAGCAGGCGTTGGCAAACCGACCGGCACTAAAAGCCCATGTCGGGTCGACGGTCATCGTAGGTGTGCGGCCCGAGGACCTCGAGGACGCTGCCGTACTCAACGAAAACCCCGCCGACCGCAGGCTTACCTCTACCGTCACCCTCGTCGAGTCGCTCGGCTCTGAGGTCATGGTCCACTTCGACATCGATGCCCGTCCGGTCGATTCCGGCGACCCTGACGCAGTTCAGGACCTTCCCACCGGAGACGAAGGCGGCACGAGCTCGGCCGTCGGGAGATTCAGTCCACGTAGTCGGGTGCGGGCCGGAGAGCAGGTCGAGATTGTGGTCGACACCGACCGTCTCCACTTCTTCGACCCCGACACACGTCTCGCGATTCGAAGCTGATCAGCCCTTCACCGAACCGGCCAGGAGCCCTCGGACGAAGTAACGCTGGAGCCCCATGAACACCCCGAGAGGCACGAAGGCCTGAACGAACGCGGCCGCGGGCAAGAGATGCTCATTGCGTCCGAAGTCGCCAGCCAGGTTCGCAATGCGAATCGTGGTGGGGGTGGCGTCGGGGTTGGAGCCGGCCATGGTGTTGGCGATCAGGAAATCGTTCCAGGTCCAGAGGAATTGGAAAATCCCGAATGCCGCGAGCACCGGCACCGACAGCGGAAGGACCAGCCGCCAGAAGATTGTGAAGTGGTCGGCGCCGTCGATTCGAGCCGCCTCGAAGAGATCGGCCGGTAGCTGCGAGATGTAGTTGTGCAGCAGGAAAATGGCGAAGGGCAGAGCGAAGCCGGCGTGAGTCAACCACACGGCGGTGGTAGTGCCGGCCAGATCGAAGTCAGGCACGAGAGTGATGGTCTTGTGCAGGAACGGCAACGTGAGGTGAGCTCCACCCACGTAGAGCTGAAGCAGCGGTATCAGTGCGACCTGCAGCGGAACAGCGAGCAGCGACACGACCGCTATGAACATCCACAGTCGCCCCTTGAAGTCGATCCACGCGAATGCGTAGGCCGCGAACGCTGCGATAGCTATCGGGATGATCGTGGCCGGCACGGCAATAGCCAGCGAGTTGAGCAGCGAGTCGGTGAGCTTGGCCGAGGTGTCGGCACGCAACACAGTGTTGTAGTTGTCGAGGGTGAAATCACCCTGCCCGGTTAGGACCTTCCACCAGCCACCGGCCCGCTGGGCATCGCGTGTCTGGAACGAGTTCACGAGCAGGCCGACACTCGGAAGGCTCCAGATGCTGACGACCAGCCAAAGGATCCAGGTCGGGACGCTCCTGAGCGAGCTATAGATCGAGGCTCCCAGCCTGCTGAACCAGTTCTTGACGCTCCGGAGCAGCCGACGGATCGTGGCTCCCATGCCGGAGAGAGGCGAAAGAGACTTGACTGCGGTCATCTCAGACCTCCTCTCTCTGCATGCGTCGAATGTTGAAGTACATCACTGGCAGGACCGACAGGAACAAGATCACGGCCAGTGCTGCACCGCGCCCGGTATCGGTAAATGAGAAGGCCACCTGGAACATGTCGTTGGCGAGAACCTGAGTGCCGAAGTTGCCGTTGGTGACCACCTTCACGATGTCGAACACCTTCATGACCAACACGATGAGCGTGGTGACCACCACTCCGATGGTGGTAGCGATCTGAGGCAATGTGACCCGCCAGAAGATCTGGGAATCGTCGGCTCCGTCGACGCGTGCCGCCTCGATCAACTCCGACGGAATGGCCTTGATGGCTGCCGACAGGATCACCATGGCGAATCCGGTCTCGATCCAGATCAGGATCACCATGAGCCACACGTTGTTGAACGGCGGCTCCTGCACAAACAAGATTGGGTTGGCCTTCAGTTCACCGGACGCGTTGGTCCGTATTCCACCGACACCTGAGCTGTAGAAACGGATCAGGAACCAGGACATCCCGGCGAAGGCAAGACCTAGAAGCGGAATCCGATTCCATTGGCGCCTCACCAATGACTTGGCCAGCAAGGCCAAGAATCCCAATCCGATGGCTGCCATCGCTGCACCGAAGAGGAGCGTGGGAAGACCGTTGCCAGTGCTCAATCTCCCCAGGCCGACCCAGATCGCGTTGAGCACCCCAGTTTGAGGCTTGTTCTCGTTGCGGGCGACAAACATGAACCGCCAGATGATGCTGGCACCGACCAGCGAGACCGCCATGGGCATGAAGATGATCGACTTGGCAACCGACTCGAAACGCCCGCGGTCGGCCAGCACCGCTATGGCCAGACCCAAGGCGGTCGACATGAGCGTCACGGTGAACACCCACCAGAGATTGTTCATGATGGTGCCTCTGAGCACCGAGAAGACGGCGAACACCAATAGGAAAATCGCGATCACCAGTGGCCCGATGGCAGGACCGCCGACCTCGAAGGCCTTCCCGGACGACTTCCGACCGAACCACGCCACCGCCAGAGCAAAGGCCAGAATCACCATGCCGATCAGGAAAAGACGGCTCGTGAAGATGTTGGTCCAGCTGCCGACATCGAAGCTGTCGACATCAGTGAATACGGACTGATAGTTGTCGAAGCCGATGAAGTCCTCAGAATCCCTGTCGAGTAGAGACAGGTAGATGGTCCGAATCGTCGGCACCACCAAGGTGACGGCGATGAACACAAGCGCGGGCGCCAGAAAAATAAAAGCACGGGAACCATTGTCGATCCGTCCGCGTGTCGCATCGTCGGCGTTGGGGGTGCGCCCGAATCGCCAGCCGAGCGCCGCGGCCGGTACGGCTGCCCCGATCACTGCCTCTGCTGTCGATCCCGTGCCCAGTGTGGCGGAGCCAAAGGACCCAACAATCCAGCCGAGCGCGCCGCCGATGAGAGCGCCGCTGAGCGGAGGGCGTTCTCGCAACGCCGACAACACGGCCCCTACAGCGACTAGTCCCACCGTCCAACCGACGAGAGCCACATGGTCGAAGGATGGTTTGTAGGCGTCCTCCAGGAGTAGCCCGATGACCACTCCGAGCAGCCCAAATGACGCTACCGAGATGAGCAGACGTCTTCCGGGGTCGTCGACCGATGACAGGTATCCGGCGATGACACCGACCACAATGGCGCCGATGAAGGGTGTCCAGAGGAAGGCCGGAATGGTGCCGATCGTGTCGGAACCCGGGCCGAGCGAGCGGAGTAGCCGGTTGCCATCGAGGACCACCATCAAGAGGAACCCGATGGTCGCTCCGGCTGCAGTGTTGAACCGTCGCCAGTTGGTAGTGACCTGGTTGAAGAGCAGATTGGCCGCAACCCACAGCGCGGCACTCGCCCCGACCGCGATGCCCACGCTCAACAGCGTGTCCAGAATCTTCTCCACCAGTGACCCCCCGGCCAGATAGCGAACGACAGTCTTCCTACCACGACGATGGGGGTGCCGACGTCAACGACGGCACCCCCCTATGTCAAATTGTTTGAGATCGCGGACTCAGCCTGCCGGCCAGGACGCCTCGATCTTGTCGGCGGCCTCGGCGGCCGTCAGGTCTCCGTTGACGAACGACGTGCCATCGGTCCAGAAGGTGCCGGCGCCAACATCAGCGGGCATCAGGTCGGAGGCATCGAAGCGCACGACCTCAGCGCTGCTGAGGATCTCCAGGAACGACTGCTCCAAACCTTGGTATATGCCGGGGTCCTGACCGATTGCCGCAGACAGGAAGCCCGAGAGACCGCCACCCTTGAGGGCGGTCTGAGCGTTCTGACGTGCTTCGGCGTAGCCCGGGGTCGAGAAGTACTCGAGCACTGCCATGGTGGCGGCCTCGTCGTTGAATCCGGAGGCGAGGGTGCCGGCACCAAGTACCGGCTTGTCGCCACTGATCGACGGGAAATAGAAGACGTCGACGGCACCTTCGGAGCCATCGGCGTAGACCGTTCCCTCAGGGAAGAAGGCGGCGTAGAAGGAGGCCTGGCGATGCATGAAGCAATCTCCGTCTACCAACGGCTCACCGTTGTCCTGGAATGCCGTGGCGGCAATCGAGCCACCGGAAGCAAACACAGCGCCGTCGGTGCCCCAGAGGTCGCCGACCATGTTGAACACGTCGACGACACGGGAGTCGTTGAACGGAATGTCGTGGCTGACCCACTGGTCGTAGACGTCGGCGCCGACAGTTCGGAGCATCAGATCCTCGACCCAGTCAGTGAAGGTCCAGCCAGTGGCCTGACCAGACTCGATACCGACACACCAAGGAGTGTTGCCATCGGCGATCATCGTGTTGGACAGTGCCAAGAGGTCGTCCCAAGTTGTGGGGACGTCGTAACCGGCGGCTTCGAAAGCCGAAGGCTGATACCACACGAGCGACTTCAGGTCGGTCTTGACCGGCACGCCGTACTGGACACCATCGACATTGCCGAAGGTGGTCCAGGCCTCGGACCAATTACTGGATGTGGCGGCTGCCGCAGATTCGTTGAGCGCAACCAGATCGCCCGCACGGGCGAAATCGGCCAACTTGCCGGGCTGAGGGAAGATTGAGATATCGGGTGCGTTGCCGCCCGACACCTGAGTGTTGATATTGGCTTCCCAGTCGGCGTCACCTGTGTAGGTGATCGTCATGCCGTTGGCTTCGGCAAACACATCGAGTGCCTGCTGAATGGCGCCGGCCTCTTCTTCGGCGCGCTCGGGACCGGTAACGGTCACCGATGTACCCTCGAGGGGATTGCCATCACCGCCACTTGCACCGTCATCGTCGCCGCAGGCGGCCGCTATGACGGAGAACGCCACGAGCACTGTGCCCAATTTCAGCCATCTTGACTTCATGTTGTCTACCTCCAGGTGACCCCGCCCGACCGCTCGGTCGGATCGGCACTGAACATGGGCCCACGCGGGCACCGCTGTAAACGCTTACATACATCGGAATCGTGGTCAAGCAACACCGGCAAGTAATTGTGCGAACCGTCGTCGGCGCCGCTCAGGTGGAGCTGCGAACGACCAGTGTCGTCTCGATCTCCAGATGCAATGGACTCTTGTCGGCGCCTTCCAGCATCTCGACGAGTCGGCGTGCGGCCATCACCCCGTGGTCCTCCACATGCTGGTCGATGGTGGTGAGCCCCATGACCTCCGAAAGGTCGTGGCCGTCGACGCCGATGACCGCGACATCGTGAGGAACCGACAGCTGATTCTCGCGAATTGCGGCCAGCGCCCCGAAAGCCATCTCATCGGAGATGGCGAACACTGCCGTGGGTCGATCCTCGAGTCGCAGCAAGGCAAGCATCGATTCCTTGCCGCCGTCGACCGAGAAGTTGCCCACACATCTGAGAGCTGGATCAACCTCGATCCCGAAGCTTCTCAGCTGCTCTTCGTATCCGGCCACGCGGTCGCCTGGAACTGTGAATTGCAATGGGTCGTCCGACTGCCCGGAGAGGATCCCGATCCGACGGTGGCCCCGCTCGAACAGATGCCTCACCGCCTTGCGGCCGATCTCCACATTGTCGACGACGACTGAGTCGAATGGTCCACCTTCGACCCCGGCAGTGACCACAAGCATTCGCGACTCGGCCAACACCAAGGCCTCGGCTTCATCGAGAGGGAGGTCGACCATGATCAGGCCATCGGCCCCGTGCGCGGCCACAGCATCGCGGATGAACTGCCCCCGAGCGCCAGGACTCGCCACCGCCGATATCGACAGCGAGTATCCGCATTCCGACAGCACGGCTTCAGCACCGGCCAACACCTCGGAGAAGTACCACGAGTTGAGTATCGGCACCGCTATATCGATATTCCGGGTCTGACCCGAGGCGAGTCGGCTGGCGCTCGGATGGGGCCGATAGTTGAGCGATGCCGCCGCATCGGTGACTCGATCGCGGGTCGACTTGGCGACATTGGGAAGCCCCCGCAACGACCGACTCACCGTCGCCACCGACACCGCCGCCGCCGCCGCTACATCCTCGATCGTGGCTCGGCCACGACGATCGGATGGGTCGGTCATTGTGCCACGGCCGAGACGGGACCCAGAATCAAAGCTTGGTCGGCGGCCAATGTCACGGAACTGACAGGAAGGTTCGATGGCGATCCCGTGGACGAATACAGGCACTGCACCAT
>JAJCXW010000132.1 GCA_029263235.1 Acidimicrobiales bacterium | reverse complement strand
GCCTGCACCACCACCACAGCCCCGGCTATCACGGCTACGGCGGCGAACTGCCGAATCCTTCGTGTCATGGGTTCTGCCTTTTGGTAGATACGAATCTCTTGATGCTCAGGGAAGGAGCAGGATGAAGACCACGAAGCCGATGAGGGCCAGGGCTTCGGTGAATGCGATGCCGAGGAACATGGTGGTTCGCACCATGCCAGCCGACTCGGGCTGACGCGCCATGGCGGTGATGGCGTTGCCAACAACCATGCCGATACCAATACCGGGACCGATTGCGGCCAAGCCGTAACCGAGGCCGGCACCAATTGCTTTGAGGCCTTCGCGGACCTCTTCGGGACCCGTCTGTGCCAGAACGTTGAGCACTTTCTTCTCCTAGTTTTCGGTTTCTAGTGTTCGGGATTGATGGATCCGCCGATGTAAACGGCGGTGAGAATGGTGAAAATGAATGCCTGAAGGAACGAAACGAGAATCTCGAATCCGGTCATCAGGATGAGCATCTGGAAGGAAAGGCCAAAGGCGCCGACCCAGCCGAGTCCACCAGCTTCAAACATGGTGGCCGACAAGATGGCGAAGGTCACGAGCAGAAGGTGACCGGCGACCATGTTGGCCCAGAGCCGGATCGCCAGCGAGAACGGACGAACCACGAATGTCGAGACCAACTCGATCGGCGTGACAATGATGTACAGGTACCACGGCACGCCAGGCGGAAACAGCGAGCTCTTGAGGTAGCCACCCAGACCCTGCGCCTTCACGCCGAGAACATTGTAGATCACCCACACCAGCAGAGCGAGCGTGATCGGCATCGCCATCCGGCTGTTGGCCGGGAATTGCAGGAACGGGATGACTTCGGTGATGTTCGAGAAGAGAATGAAGAAGAACATCGTGGTCAGGAACGGGACGTACTTCTTGCCTTCCGAGCCAATGGTCTGCATGACGACAGACTCTTCGATGAACTGGATTCCCGATTCGGCGACGTGTTGCACGCCGACCGGAACGAGCGTCTCGCGCTTGCGACCCGCCAAAGCGAAGATCAGCATCGTGGTAATGGTGGCCCCGAGGTAGATGAGCACCGTCTTGTTGACGGCGTAGGGGGTGCCTTCGAACCAGATGGCCGGCCACTGAAAGAGGTGGCTGACCGGTGGAAACTCGAGAGCGAGTACGTTCATTCTGAGCGCTCCGCGTTGGAATCGTTGGGGGCAAGGACTGAGTGACCGGGCTTCAAGCCGGGGTGAGCCAGCGACGCTGCTACGTGCTGGGTCTCCCACAAGAGCAACCCGAGGTGGGTAACCAGAAGACTTATCGCGAACGGTACGACATCGAACCATCCGCTGTGACGAATGGGTAGCACGACCGCCGTGATGATCGCCAGACGGGCGATGTATCCGCCCATGACCGCTCCCATGAGAGCGGCGGGTGAAATCTTGGCGGCCCAAGTGATGATGGCGGCACCGACCACGAAGTTGGCGGCCACGAACACCAAGGCAAGGGATGCGGACCAAAGCCCGGCCCAACCCCAGAACGCTGCGCTGACTGCGATCATCAAAGGCGAGACAATCGCCACCCGTACCGCCAGATCACGAGCCACGTCGCGCTCGGGCGCAACCGCCCCGGCCTCAGTGAAGGCAGCCATTCGATCAGCCATTGGCGAGATCGTTGCGGTAGCGGGTGCGACGCTCATCGAGTAGGTCATCCATGGACGAGACGTAGTTGGTGTAGAGCTTCCACACGCCGTAGGCGAGAGCGATCAACGCCAGCACGAGGGTGAAAACCGGAAACAGATCGAGCTTCCTGTCGATGTACCAACCCAAGAATCCGAAGATGACCGGATTGGCAATGAGCTCGAATGATGCTGAAAACGCATCACCTGCGCCATTGCGCAGCTCTCGTTGCTCGCGGTCGGTCATCGTTGCGGGTCCTCGGCCTGAGACGAGCAGCACTACGCTCGTGAATCGGTGCACAATCTAGAGAGAACGACCGCCACTCGCAACCCGAATCGGCAACCATCTCTCATTCGACGCCCGCTTCTGCCGAATGTCAGATCATACGACGGGTGTTGCGATATTTTCGTACCGCGTCACCATCCAGGTTCGAGAGGAAGCAAGTGATCCCCACCCAGACTCGGCAGACTGGTGCCATCGTGAAGATGGTCGCCACAGCCATAGCACTTGCGGTCGTTCTGGCCGTCGCCGGTCCGGCGGGCGCCGACATCAAGCCTCCCCTGTGGACCGCGACCCCTCTCCCGGAGTCAGCCAACCAACCGGGCACCATCTCGGTCACCGGCAGCGGCTGTGGCCCGAGTGGTGCGGTGGTATTCAGCCACGACTTCGCCACCGACGGCGAGCCCGGCGAGGCCGTCACCGGCCAACAGTGGGTCTCCGACTCCAACGGCACTTGGGAAGTGTCGGATTTCGCCTTGACCTACTCCTCGGCCGACGCCAACCTCGGTTACCTGGTTGCCGACACCGGATTCCCCGACGCCCGGATGTCGTTCATCGTCACTGAACTTCCCGACACGTTCTGGGCCGTCTTCCGCTACCGCGATCCCTCCAACCTCTACAGATTCGGCCGCGAGGACGGCGGTTCGTACCAGTTCGAGAAGGTCGAGAACGGTGTCACGCAAGGGTTCGCTCCCTTCGGCCGCGACATAACCCCGCGTGAAGGCGATCGAATCGACATCACCTACGAAGCCGACGACTCGATCAACATCTACCGCGACGACGACTGGCTCTACGGCGACGGCCTGCTGTTCAACATCACCGAGACCTTCATCGGATTCGCCACCGGCGACACTTCCCTGGATGCCACCGGTACCACTTTCAGAGTCTCCGGCTTGGAGGTGGCGCCGTATTCGGGAATGCCCGTCACGGCAACAGTCCAGGTCGACGCCGCCACCGCCGGCGTGATCGTAAGTTCCGTCAACATCAGCCCCGACAACAACGGAAACTGGACTTCCCGTCTCGAGGTGCCAATCGAGAGCGGCACCGGTGACTACACGCTCACCGCCTCCTGCAACACCCCGGGGTATGAGATCACCTATTCCAATCTCTCGACCAGAGTCAACTTCGCCGCATCGGCCGAACTCATCACCGACTTCGTGGCTGAGGTCGACTTCGACCGCGTCGAGGACTCTCCGACTCTCGATCCAGTGACCACAGTGGTGATCGTCATGCTGGCGCTGTCAGCTCTGGGTTTGTTGATCCTGGGTGGCTTCGCGGCTCGACGACTCTCGGATTCGCGCGACACGTGACTCGTCTCGACCGCCGTCTGGCGAGCGTCGGTGCGATCATCGTCGCCGGCGTCCTACTACTGGTCGTCCTCGAAACGACCCGATCAGACAGCACGGTGGCCGCCGAACCCGAGCCAACTTCCACCACTGTCCTTCGAGCTCCACGCCAGTCCCAGCCGGTGGAGCCGGGAACCGTGGGCTTCATGGGCGATGAATCGACCCTGACGGTGATCGACGATTCCGAGGACGCTCCCGAAGGAACGGTCTGGGTCGAGGACGACAACTACCTGCGGGTCAATACCGACGACCTCGTTCTCGACGGGGTCTACATCATGGGCGGGCTCGACTTCTACGGCTCCGGCACCCTCACCATCCGCAACAGCATCATCGAGGGCGGCCACGGGGGCTGGCAGACCATCATGCTCCGCGATACCGGCAATCGGCTGGAGTTGTCCGACTCCACACTCCGCTGGGACCCGACCGGGATTCAGACTCCGGGCTCCGGACCCGGATCGATCCAGATCTCGGGAGGACACTCGGTATCGATCGTTCGCAACGACATTTCAGGAATGCCCGATGGCATCCAGATGACCGGCGACGACATCGTCATCACCGACAACTGGATACACGACCTCATCGTGCTCGGTGAAGGCTCCACTGCCACCCACAACGACGGGATCCAACTCTACGAAGGCTCGACCGATGTACTCATCTCCCGCAACCACATCGATATCGGTGTGGTGGAGGGCCACAGCAACGGCGCGATGTTCGCGTCGGGCCCCAGCTCGGGGGAGGTCAGCAACAACTACCTCTCTGGCGGCGGCTACTCGTTGCGGCTCGCCGGCGGTGCGTGGACCGTGACCGGCAACGTGTTCGGAGACGATCATCTCTTCAGTCACGCGACGATCGCCGATGTCCAACTCGACGAGTGGTCCAACAACACCGCCTCCGACGGCTCGATCGTCGACCCGTGATCTCTCGAACCAATCCGATTCGACGTCTGGCCCGCACGGTCGTCAGGTCGACCATCGGCACCTTTCCGTTCTTCGATCTCAAACTCAAGGTGAAAGGCACTCCGGCTGCCATCAGGGCGCGCCGACTCGAGAAGCAGGAGGCGTCGCGAATCATCGACCTCCTCGGAGCCGCGCCGGAGGCGCTGGTGGCAACGGTGATTCCGACCTACAAGCGGCCCGTTCTGCTGCTCGATGCCGTTCGATCCGCACTGGCACAGACCGTCGAGGACCACGTCGTGATGGTGGTCGACGACGGTGCCGGCTTGCCCGAACTCCCCGAAGATCCCCGACTGTTCGCGGTGTCGCTGTCGAGGAATCAAGGCACCGTCTCCACCACACGAAACGTCGGGATACTCGCGACTCGTTCCAAGTATCTGGCGTTCCTCGACGATGACAACACTTGGGACACCAACCACCTCGAACGCGCGCTCGCCGAACACGAACGCGACGCCGAACTCACCTACAGCGCCTTGAAGCGAGTCGATGCTCAAGGAAACCTGGTCGATGTGTTCTCGGTTCCGTTCGACCGCAAGGCTTGTCGGGAGAAGTCCTTCGCTGATGCCAACTCCATCGTTGTGCAGCGGAGTCGACGCACCACCTTCAGCCGAGCACCCCGGCCGTTCGGTTCGTTCCCCAGAGAAGACTGGGAGTTCGTGTACCGGCTGAGCCGACGTCTTCGCACCGTCCACAT
>JAJCXW010000131.1 GCA_029263235.1 Acidimicrobiales bacterium | reverse complement strand
GGGGGGAAGGAGGAGGGGTGGGGGGAAGTGGAGGGAGGAATAAAGGTTTACGACGCGACATCGTCTGCGAGCCAGCGGTGCCGTGTCGCGACGGGTCCCTCAAAGCAGAGAGCCCGCACGGCAGCGAGGTGTCCCGCGCGTAGGGCCGCGCTGATCCGCTCGTCGGAGATGTCAGTGGCCAGGGCACGTGTTTCCGGTGGCCCATCACAAAGCAGGACCCGTATCACCTCGACATAGCCCCGGCTAAGCGCCACGGTGAGTGCGTGTGACTTCCCGGCGTTGGCCCGGGCGCGTGTCTCCAGGCAGCCCTCGGTGCGAAGAATCCTGGCAGTGCCGGGGTGGTTGTACGTGCTGGCCATGAGCAGGGCATGCGAGCTACTGGTATCTCCGCGAGCCCGCGTCTCCTCCGGGCCGGTGGTCAAAAGGAGACGCACCATCTCCTCGTGACCGCAGCGTGCAGCCGCCACCAACGCGCCGCGGATGCCCCGATCGGTCGCCCTGGCACGGGCTGCGATGGGCCCCTCGGTGAGCAGCACCCGCGCAGTCTCCACGTGATTGTAGGAAACGGCCAACTGCAGCGCACTAGATGTGTCGAATGCGGCCCGGGCGCGTGTTTTCGGCGGACCAGCGGTCATCATCAACCGGACAAGCTCCGGGCGATTCTGAGCGATGGCGTCCATAAATGGAATAGACCGGAAAGCTGGTACCTGGCCACCTGTCACCTCGACTTGTTGTGACGGGCGTGCACAGGCCGTCGGCGGTCCCCGCGTTAACAAGACGCGGACAATGGTGGGAAAGTTACGGCGCACCGCGACCGCCAATGCAGTTGTGCGTACGAATCGCTCTGACCCGTCCATGAAGTCAGCACTGTCGCCTCGTTCGGGGTTGGTCAGTAACACCTCGACCATACCGGCATTTCCCGTCCACACGGCAGGCAGAAGAAACGTACGAAGGAAGTATCCACGCAGAAACGGCATCGCACCCTTCTCGTTGTGATAGAGAAAGACTCGCATGGCCTCGCAGTGGCCTCGGTCCACGGCACACTTCATCGCCAACACTGAAGCCGCTCGGGTGCGGCAAGCGAATCTGCTGGTGCCTTCTCCCACCAACAGCCACCTGGCTGCCTGGGCGGCGGGTTCGGCCGAGAGACGTTGCATTGCGAGAAGCAGCGACTCGTTTATGTCCCAGTGGTACGGCAGTGGTGGCACCTTGAGCCAGGACAGCATCAGTCCCGTCCAGCGACATTCGATCGGATGAGGAAGTGCCACCGCCCCGAGATAGACACCGTGCCAGCGGCGTTCTGTCTCGGACAGGCGATCCGCGGCCCGCTGCCAGACGACGCGCTGCATCAGCTTGTCGAGAAGGCGCGCGTACAGCGAGCCAATCTCCGAATTGCGCGCCTTCTGGCGCGCCCAGCGCCATACGTTGAACAGATGGACGAGGTCGGAAAAGGTGAGCTCTCCCGCGACAAGCACAAAGCCAAGCACCTCCACCGGGAGCGCGTCCCAGCAGCGGGGCGCAGCGTAGCTGGCCGCAACGGCGGCGGCAGTAGCGTCCATGGCACAGTGGGCGATCGGGCGGCCATGGTTGCTTTTATGCTGCGGGCGCCCTACCCGCCGCCGGAAGCCGGAAGAACACGGGACCAGGCAGAAGACCATCCGGGTGGAAGCCATAAAAGAAGCCGCGACCGGCACAGGCACCGAGGCCCGGGGCGACGGTGGCGTCCAATCGGCCATGGTTAGCAGTAGCGGCGGGGTGTCGCGAGCACTTCGCAAGGCACGGCGGGAGCATGCTGTCAAAACGGCAGACCTGCGCGTGCGCATTCTCCGGCGGCAACACGCCTGGATGCGGGCCGACGATCGCGATGTCCGGTCAGACCGCCAGGCACAGACGGACGCAGAGGCGGTCGCAGCAACGAAACGCGAGTGGCGACCGTCGCAGCACCACGCATTCGCCCGGATAAGTCGGGAAAACATCTTCCTGCTGCACAAGCTGGCCGCGGCCTCGCGCCGGGCAGAGGATGCGCTGCCGGAAAAGCGCACGGTGATGGGCCGGACGATACCCACGTTTGTGCGCGCAGACGCGCCAGTCCCCCGGGTGGGAGCACCGTTGCACAGGCTGCCGAGCGAGCTACTCGGGCTGATCTGCCAGGCGTGTACGCAGACACCGCACCCACTCGCGCCTCGCGCACAATCAGCCGCGGCGGCAGTAGAAGCGGCCGCAAAAGCTGCAGAGGCAGCCGCCGCAGCGCGGAAGAAGCTAAAGCTGAAGCGCATGCAGCAGCAGCAGCAGCAGCCGCCGCCGCTGTAAACGATGCAATTGACATGGATTTACGCCTCGGCGGGGAAGCACAGCGCGGCCGGCAGGTGGATGGAGGCGGTGCCCGTCGCGGCAGAGGGCGCAAACCAGCGGACGCTCCCATCGCCGTCAAGCAGGCGCACCTCGTGCCCGTCGCGAGCAAGCGCCTCGCGAGCGTCGAGCTCGTGTCGCGTCGTGTTGAGCAGAAACTCGACGGCGTACTCCTGCCCCGCCTTGCGCACGCTTGCGCGCACGCGCACCGGCTGCGCCCAGCTGGCACCGTCGGCGGCCGCAGCAGGAAAGCTGCAGACCACTGTCTGCGTCTCGGCACATTGCTGCACGTGGGCCCGGGGCACGTGTACCAGCAGGGTGTCGGCCGGACACTGGTCCTCAGTCGCCGCGTCCAGCGGCACAAGCTCAAGCCGCAGGTCGCCGTCGCTCTCGGAAAAGCGGATCGGTACCGGGTCGGGCGAAGCGGCGGCGGCGGACATTGCAGCGGCGTCTGCAGTCGCCTCTACCGCAACTACCACTAATGAATGCACGGGCCCGCGGGCCATATAGAGGTGTCAATTTCCCTCGCGCCCCAGCAGATGCAGAGCGCCCATGGCTGTCGCATAGGCGTCGCCTGGGAGGGCCCGTGCAACATAGAGCAGCTCAACTGCTCCCACGACACGCCCTGGTCCAGAATTGGCACACAGGCAGGCGACCGGGGCCAGGTCGGCCGCCCCAATGCGCAGACCGAGCTGGCCAAGCACCGACTCTGCGGCACCGCGCAGCTCCGTCACCGCCATCGTGTGGTGCGGCACGGCCCACACGGGCGTGGAATCACCGCCAGCGGCGGTGCCGTCAGCCGCCGGCTGGGCACAGAGCTTCTGCAGGATGGCCGCAAGCCAGACCGAAAGCACGCGGCGACTACTCGCCGGAAGGTTGAGCAGACGCCCGGCAATGACCGTGGCCGGGATACCGACCGCACATACACACCCGTCGGCGTCCCGCATGTCGGCTCGCAGCTGCCGGGCCAGCGCAACCGCCCCCTCAAGCTCGAGGAGCCGATAGTCGTGCACGTCGGTCAGCAGGGCGGGAGGACAGCAACGCCGCAGCAGCCGCAGGCGGCTGCAAAGGTGGGGCAGGCGGGCGCACAGGACGATGTAGATCAGCAGCGGCATCTTGTCGTCTGCGCCGATCAGGACGCTGCTTGGCACGGCCTGCGTCACCAGCTCGCTGACCCGGACAATGCCCGCCAGCTGGGCCTCTGGCCCGGCTGCCTCTCCGGCAAAGGTGGCCCTTAGCTGCTGCACCGCCGCCCAGTAGGGGGTGCCAAAGACGGCCGGCGGGGACACGACGGTGCAGCAAACACACGGTGTCCGGTCGCATGTTGCCCACGTGGGCACCGGTCGCGCCGGTCTCTCGACGGCGGCGGCGGCGGCGGCCGCCGCGCGCGGACGGCGGCCGAGGGAGGAATTCCTGCGTCGTCGCCCGCTGCCGCCCGCGGCAGGTAGAGAGCCCAGCAGGTGGATGCTCCGGGTGGAAAAGTCGGCCGACTGCGGGCGCCGATGCCGCGGCGCCGGCGACCTGGGCGCCGACGGACCGGTGGGTGCGGCCGCCGCGTCGGCGGTGTCGCACGCCGCCGCCGCCGCCGCCGACGGAGACGATGGCGACGATGGTGACCTGGCTGGCAACGACGGCGGGGATGGCACGGCCAACGGGCCCCAGAGGGTGCCGGGAATGCCCAGCAGGGCGGCACTGGTGCTGGCCAGGCGGCTGTACTGGGCGCACAATTGGATATCCTCCTCGGCGTAGAAGAGGGAAAACAGCGGAAATACGAGATCGCTCAGCGTGGCGACCAGCTGCCCGCCGATACGTCCAAGCACGCTGGCAGCCGCCTGTAGATCACAGACTAGCCAGGCGACGCGCAGTCGTAGCGGATGCCGACAGGCGGTTCCGCCGGGGCCATGAACGGCCCGCAGGCAGACGGCCGCGCTCCCCTCGGTCAGCTGGGCGCCCCACCGCTCCACCGGGCGACCAAGGTGCACATAGTCGCCAATCCCACCAACGGCCGGATCCTCTGCCAGCGGCCAACTCGGCGCGGGGCAGCCCCGTCCGGGCCAGGCGGCACGACAGGGCACCGCGGCGGCAGGGCGCATCGGAGGAGGGCACACGTTTTCGTGCAGGCACCAGGTGCTGGCCGACAGCTGCAGCCCGCCGGGGAGGTGCAGCGTTGAGTCGCCCGGCGCACAGATCCGCAGGGCGTGCCCGTCGGCCCAGAGCAGCCACTCTACGCCACCTCCGCCGGCCGGCAGCTGGTCTGCCTCCTCCGTGCTTCCGCTTCTGTCGTCGCTGCTCGTGGTCGGCTCGGTGGGCACGTAGCGCACGCTGCCACCCAGCGCAGACTCGACATGGCCTGGTAACAGGGTGCCGTCCGCCCAGCGGCCGGCTCGGTAGTCGTCAGACGTGTCGCTGCGCCACACCCCCAGTCCGTCCGGCAGCAGACCCACCGGGGTTAGCCGGATTTCGCCCGTGTAGGTGCCGAGACTGGCTGGGCACCCTCGGGGGGCGCTTACCGCGCAGGTAAGCACGCCGATTCCGTGCGGCTGCCCGTTGCACCACTCGCCAGAGAAGCTGCGAGGCACCGGGTCGTCGTCCTCGGTCGCCAGCGTGCCGCGACCATGGCGCAACCCGTCGGCGCCAAGGTCGCCATTGTACACGTACCGGTGCCCGGCGTGCTCCATCCGCCGCCCGCTCACATACTCCACCCGCCGCGGCCCGTCCAGCTCGCCCATGGGGGCCAACTGTGCACCGCCCAGGCCGGCCCCGCTGACCGTGACCACGCTCTGCCGGCGACCGTTGGCCGCCAGACCCATCGCCTGCACCCTGACGACAGAAGCGCGCCGGGCAGCTGGCACGCCCGCCAGGGTGGGCGAGGTGGGCGAGGCGGGCGAGGTAGGCCTACCAGGCCCTTGTCGAATTCTGGCCAGGCGAGCGACCAGCGATTCCAGGCGCCGGACGGGCCATCCGGCGCCGCCGGTCGCAGCAGCGTCCGGCTGAAGTGCATCCAGCACCGCCTGGGCGCGGGCACCCGCCCGACACTTGTCCAGGCTGCGCTCCAGTTCGGCGCCAAGCTTCTGCAGCACCGCGTCCAGCTCTGCGCGACTGAGCACGACCTCGCCAGGTCCCGAGATGCCGTCTTCTCTGGCCACCTCGGGCAGCTTGGCGCGTATCAGGTGATCCAGGCGCGCTATCACGTGCCCGTTATGCCGCGCGTGTCGCGTCCAGGTGTGCCGATGCATGGCATCGACCGTGTCCTCCAGCTCAGAGTAGGTCGAGGGCAGTGCTGGCACCGGGGCTGCCATCAAACCGGCGGCGGCGGCGGCGGCGGCGGCGGCGGCGGCCCGGCGGTGTGATAGGCACGGATGCGCGCGGCAGTACGGCGTACTTATAACCTGCACCGGCCGCGTTGTGCAACTGATCCTGCCCTCGCCTCGGATGGATCCCTTGGCGACAAACAGCGACGGTCGCCGGGTCCGGGAAAGCGATGGGGGCCAGCGATACGGCGAGAAGCACAACAACACTCCCTCGTACATTGCCCGTCTCCAGGACGGACGCGTGGTTACCTGCCAGTTCCTCCGAGAGGCCGGCCAGTGGAGCCTCGTCCTGTGGTGGCAGCGATCCTCGGCGGTCGACGACATGCACAACGATATGATGGCGGGCACCTACGACCCCAGCAGGCCGGTTTACGTCGACTGTGTCGAGCGGGTCCGTGTGCCGTTGGCGAGAATTCTCGCCGCCGTGTACCGTCCTGCGGACCCAACGGCTGCGTTCGAGGCCGGGCGCTACCACCCCATCGTCCATCTGAAGCTCGTGTACGGAGGGGTCGACCTGGTCGCGTTTAGCCCAGTGCCAGGGACGGCAGAGCGGCGAGCGGGGCAGATTCAGCTGACACTGGCCGGAAAGCAGACGGGCGCAGAGGCGGACGGGCGCGTGTCGCCTTTTTGGGCCCGGCTTGCCGAGCTGTGCAGGAACGGCCAGGGTGTGAGGATTCCCCGCCCCGTCGTGCTGGACGCGGCTCTGCGGGTGTCGGCCACTGTGCAGCCGGGCGGGCGGCGGGTGCACATTCGCGCCAACCGGGGGCCACGCGTCGGCCGGATGCTGGCAGACGTCGACGTCTCGCCCGCGTTCATCCTGCCCCTCGTGCACTTTTGCGCCGTGCTGGTGCACCCCGTGGCCGGCGCGCTGCCCGGCCCGTCGCATGGGAGCTTGCCCGTCGGCGTTCTGCTGGCCTGGGGGCGTAATGCGGCCACGGCGCGCCGCGTCCCGGTCGCCCTCGACGCCATCTCCGGCGAAGACAAGGAGATCCTGCTGCAGTACCTCGCCCAGGAGGTCGGCCTGCCGGTGCTGTCTACCACAAAGGCGACCTGTGCCGCGGCGGTCTGTGCACAGGTCTGCCTGGCAATGCGTCCCGCGTTCCTGCGCGCGCGAAACGTCGAGCCCACGATGCTGCAGGCGGGTGCGCCCGGCGGAGGCACTGCCGAAACGTGCCGCGCGGTGTTGCATGCCTTGATGCATGGGCCGCTGCTGGCCGAGCGGGTTGGTGCCTTCATGGTCGCGGATGCGGAGGATCTGCACCCACTCGCCGACGAAGGTGGCCAGTGAGAGGGAAAGGCGCCGGCGAGCGCACAGTGCCGCCGCTGCCGCCGGCGCCGAGTGTCGTGTGTAAATGTTTACCCCCTTCCGACCCGCGGCTAGTGCGCCGGCACAAACGGCACAATGCGCTGCATGCTGCCACGCTCCCCAGAGACGGGCCGGTGGCGCTGAGCGGCGTTGTTGAGGCAGGCCATGACACGCAGAGAACGCAGCCGCGGCGGGTCCTCCGTTGGCCCGGCGTCAAGCTGGTAGTCGTAGGCCAGCGCACGTGCAGGCATGTTGCGGCGCAGCGACTGTGCGGCGGCGCAAAAGCCATCGGCGCGTGCCGCCTCGTACTGGGCGTCGTCGGCAAAGAGCATCAGCGCGCTAAACTGTCGGTCGTCGTTGATGTCGTCAGTGTCACCGGCCACCGAGCCCCACATGTGCACCTCGTGCAACACGCCGCCGGCGAGACCGCAAAGGCGCCGGCGCCGGTGGTAGATGTCGTCCTCGGGGTTGAGGCCTGCCGGTGCGTTCAGCTGCTCCACCTCGAGGCAGTGGCGGCACTGCGGCGCCGAGCCGTCAAAGCAGGGCTGCTGGTCCGGCGCCATGGGACAGGGTGCGCCGCGGCGCACGCCGCACAGGCACTCGGCGCGCGGGCGGCGCCGCCACAGCTCCTGGCAGCGCTGCCGGTGCTCCAGGGCGAGCGCCGGATCGGTGGTGGTGTAGGCGCAGTTGCCGCCGCACTCGTACTCGTAGCTCGGCCGAAACACCTCGAAGCAGCGCTCGCAGGGTGTCTGGCCGCAGACACATGGCGCGGCGCACTCGCCCTGGTCCCAGTCCTCGCAGCGGTGCGCCTTCCAGTCGGCGTAGCTGGAAAAGCGCTGCCCGCACTGGCGAGTGTTGCAATCGGGTGCCGTCGAGATCTCGTTACGGCAGCACCAGCGGCTAGTATGCAGCGCCTCCCGTGCCGCCGCCTCGGCGACAGCGACGGCGTCGGCCGCGGCCACGGCGGCCAGCGCCGCCTCCATACGCTGGCGCTGCGCGTCGTCGAGCCGGCCCGTGTCGGCACCGGCGCGCACCAGCGCCGCCACGCTGCGTTGCGCCAGTAGCAGCAGTTCGGGGTCCTCGGGGCTGACGGAGCTAGGCCGCGGGTCGGTGGTAGCGCGCACGGCCAGCGCGGCCTGTAGCGGCGTGCAGGTGTCGGCGACGCTGACCGGCCCGGTGGCCGGCAGGCCGCACTCAAGCAGCAGCGCGACCGTGGCATGATCCAGGCAGCCGTAGTGGCGCCTCAGCAACGTCTGCAGCAGACCGCGAAGTTCTGGATCGCGTGGGTTGACACCGGCCCGGAAAAGGCGACGTATCGCAGCGTGCATGTTGCAGCCGCCGCTGAACAGCGCCGCGCGGCGCACCGCGGCAGCGCCGTCGCGCTGCACCAGCGCAGTGCCGCCGCGCTGCAGCACGGCCTCGAGCAGCTTGTCAAGCTGCCAGCTGCCCGGTGTCACCACCATCTCCAGCACGCTATGCGAGGAGGGCTGGCCAATGCGCACATAGTCGGCCCGAGTCGGCACGCGGGCGTCCAGCGAGGCGCCAGCCTTCACGAGCGCCAGCGCAATCTCGTCGCGGCAGCGGTAGTCGCGGTCGCGGTGCAGCGCCACGCTCAGCGGCTGCTCCGTGTCGGCGGCGTCGGGCACCACTACCGGCGCCCGGGCGCGTAGCAGCATGTCCACGGCGCGGGGCTGGCCGGTGCGCACGGCCTCGAGCAGTGCTGCGCTGCTGGCCGACACGCCGTCGCGCAGCAGATGTGCCAGCTCCGCCATGTCGCGCTGTTCCAGCGCCTGCTGCACGCGTGCCTCCCCGTTCAGAACGATCGACGAGGGACGCGCGCGCTTGGCCTGCTGCACGGCCAGCGCAGCCGGCGCATCGGCTTCGGTATCGGTCGAATCCCGGCGTTTGCGGCGTGGCATGGCGGGGTGGGTGGTGGGGTCGGGTCGGGTCGGGTCGGGTCGGGTGATAAAAGTGGCGGAGATGCAGACACGAAAACGCACGGTCGCTTTTATGTTATTTGTGGCACCAGTGTTCTGCTATCGGAACACCGGCGGAACATGCGGACGGCCGGGTTGGGCCATTTTCCGGCACCGGCGGCCAGCGTGGGATGTAACCACTGACGCTTTACACGGACGCCTCCAGGCAGTACCACGCATACGCTGCCGCCAGCAGCGCGTGTTCGTGGGCGCACAGGCGCACCTGCTCCGTCTGCACTTTGCCCGCCGCGGCACACAGGGTGTCCGGAAGCACACCGATTCCGCGCATGCCCGCGCATGCCAGCTTGGCAAAGGTCACCTGCAGCCCGGGCTTGGTGCCCTCGTGGAAAAAGTGCACACGGGGGTCGTCTGGAAAGGCCTCTGCCATTGCCCGGCGCCAGTGGTAAGCTTCCGCGCCAAGATTTGCCTCAAAGACGCACACGAGCGCGCGGTCACTTGGCACAGACGCCAGGCAGCTGGCCACATGGGCAGCCACCACGATCGCCTGATCGGCAAAGGTGGGCATGGTTCCGTCGAGGGTTCCGTGCCAGCAGCGCGTCGGGGAAAATCCCGCAAAGGTAAGGGTGCTGCCAGGCCCTCCATGCCACACATCATGCACATCATAGGCCACCGTCGCATGGACGGGCAGCGGTGCGGCTGTGCGCTCGTCGCTCATCTCTACGACACACGGAGGAGGGGGGGGGGAAAGGGCCTGCGCGACCGAGCCGGCGTGGTTATAAGGCAGGCCGCATGTGGTTGTCGCACACGCTGGCGCGATGCGCGCTATCCGGATCTGAAGACCGGCGGGATAGAACGTGTGCGAACCGTGGCGTGTTCCAGGTGGTCCATAAAAGGGCGGTGGTGTGCCGCCTCCCGTCCCGCCCCCGCCTCCTGGCCGTGCGGTAATGGCGCCGGTGCACGTCAAGCACCAGATTCCCTTCGATATACTGCGCGGAAGAGAGCTGGGCATTGACTGGGGCCGATCCGTCAATGTGTGCTGCTCGGACGGGAGCAGCCATCGGCTGCTTCTGAGCCGCCTGGGCCATTACCCCACCCTGCTCATGCAGATTCGGCGGAATCCCGACAACTTTCAGCAGCCGCCGAGCGTGGCGCCCCCCACGTGCTGGGCTGAGGCCAGAAGGTTCGACCTGCTGGGCTGGGCGAACACGGCGTCCGGGCAGTCGACGCCACTGGAGCTTGGGGCGCCGCAAGATGTCATGACAGCCGTGGACAGCTGGGCGGTCAAAGGCACCGACCGGGATTTGTCTTTTTCCGAGCTCGCCACAACCTCCGCTACCGGCTCCCAGGCCTTTGCGTGGGAGCAGGAGCTGGTGGCGGCACTGGGCCCGCAGAGCTTCTGCAACCTGCTTGTCTATGCACCCGTGATCCAGCTGTATCGTCTTGCGGATGTTGCCTGTCTGGAGATGGCCAGTCGGCTGGCGGCTACGGCACCGGAGGCGCTCATCGCCGACGTTAGGTGGTTTTCCGCAGCCGGTGAGCGGTCGAGCTTTTCCGCCTCACCGGCCGCAGCCCGCGACGAGCTGCGGGACGTGCTGATGGCGGAACGCAGTGCCTGCGGCGTGGAGGTAGACGTGGAGGTAGACGACGCCGGGCCGGTGGGGACGGCCGATGGATCCGGCGGCGCGAAAAAGAGAAAATCGGATGACGGCGGGCGCCCGGCGGCAAAACGCTCCCGGACGAGCACGGGTGTGCAGTCTGCGCCGACACCGACAGAGGCTGCGGAGGCTGCGGAGGCTGCGGCGACCACGCTGGGCAGCGGGGTTGCTCTGGACGCGATCGCACCGGGCTCGCTGATCTTTGCCCTCCCGCCAATCCTCGTCTCAGAGGTGCTGCGAGCCGGCCGCCAACCGGCGCCGGTGCCGGTCCTGGTTGTGCTGGGCACCAGCTGCCCGGAGATGCGCTCGCTCGTGCTCGACCCGCAGCTGTGGCTGCACTGGTTACACACACTGGCTACCCCGAAGCCGTTTCTGTTTCCAGAATTCAGACCGGAGACGGGCGCGCTTGCGATCTTTCTGGGCAAGCTGGTGGATGTTGGTGTCGCGCTCGACGCCTCTGATGATTCGGACCGGTTTGCCCCGGCACCGCAGCACACGAAACCGACGACGCTGCTTTCTGTGCTGAGACGCGTGTCCAACACGCTGCTCTGCGAATCGATGCAGGTGGAGAAGATGACCAGCCGTGTGCCGTCTGTCCTTCGCGCCTTGTCCGTGGGACCAGAAGCGTTATGGGACAACAAGAACCGCGAGGACATGTTTGAGTCACTCGGAGAGATTGGTCGCATCCCACGCCGGCAGGTCAGACAACTGTTGGCCCACGAAACTGTGGTCCGTCATCACTTTTATGACCCTCTCCATGACACTTTTACCCCGGACCCCCTGACTCGACTGCACGAGCTACAGACCTCGCCATCTGCTTACTGGTCCAGCCTGCTCAAAACCGAGGTGTTAGTGTGCATCGACCGGTACCCAAGCGTTTGGAAGCATGTCGACGTGCGTGCAAGCGTGGAAATCTGCAACCAATCGGTGGAAACGATCGGCGACCTCCTCACCTGGTCTGCCCCCAGTGGCCTCCCGGGAGCAGAACCCGCCAAGGTGGCCGATCTAAGCATCACGGCGCTGGAAACGGTTGCCCAGCGGGGACCTCCGCGTCTGCTGGAGATTTTCATCAGCGGGGTTGTCGCCTATGCTGACACGCAGCCCCGGCCATCTGTGCCGGCAAGGGCAGTGCGCGTCGGAGACCTTCGAAGGCTGCTCTGCTGCGTCGTGCAACGAGGAGAGCCCGACGTGCTGATGCGAGCACTGCAGGCCGCGAACCGGCGCAGTGACACCAACAGCACCACATGGGCGCGCATGGTACAGGGGGACGGAAACATGCCCCTCTATGCGTGCCTGTTCTCCAACTGCGACACGGTGGAAATGGTAGACTGTCTGCTGAGCCAGGCAGTGCAAGATCTCGTGCCTGGGCCAGTAGAACTTTGTCAGCGCGCTGTTGTCGATCTGTTTACGCGGTGTCTGCGCACCAAGGCAGTTTTCCCGCGGCGAGATGCCGAAGAGAACCCTATCAACCCGCACCGCACGATCAGGGGACCGGATGTAGAGTGCATTACCCACGTGATGACGCATCCCTCCATTGTGATGAGTGACCTGCTTCGTGCCTCGATTCATCGGGAAGTGTTAATCCACCTAATACCCGACCCCGCTATAATCAACGATTGCGCACGATTGGACCGGTACGACGCCAACGAGCAGAGAGAGGCGGCGGCGGCGGGGCTAGCATGCTTGCTGATGCTAGGACCTCCCGGGCCTTGGTGGACTGGCCGGTTCCTGGACCGCAACAACAAGGAACACCAGCCCGCGGTCAACCGACTGGTGCAGCTGGGAATTCTCCGCGCCTGGCCGTCAGATGGGGCGCCGTACGAGTTTTCTCTCCACGGGGACCAGGATCGACGCGAGGCGGACGCCTGGATCGCGGCACACGGATCACAACTTATGACAGACAGCCTCTTGTTGGTGCGTGGATACGAGAACCCCCACGACGTCCCTACGTCAATGATCAAATGGCGGATCGGGCCGGCGCTCGGCGAGCTGCGCGCACGGCCCGTGCTCCAGCCGCGTCTGCTGACAGAGGCAGTTTGCCTGGGAGACATTGAGCGGGTTTATCTGCTCCTCTGGCCAGCCAACGCCGACGCCGACGCCCATGTCGACGTCCACGTTAGAGATATCGCCCACACTAGAGCTGACGCCATTGCCAGCATCGACGGTGCCGACGCCAGTCTGAACAACTCTGGCCTGCTCCGCGGGTACCTTACCGGGGACGAGAATTGCACTGGCAAGACCCCACTGTCGGCGCAAGATGAACGGTCGCTGATTTTCGCGTTGGTGGATTTCCACTTGAAATCGCGGGCGGCTCGACTATTCGACGGGCACCCGTCGGTGTTTCGGTGGCTGCTCGAGGAACGCCACTCTTCCGGCTCTCACAGCCGGGCGCACAACATAGTGCTTTTCGCGATCATCCTTGGGGCCGACCCGGCGGGACTGGCCAGGATGGCGCAGAAGCAGAGATTGTCGTACCCAGAGGAGCCGGATTTTGTCACGTTTCGCAACGCAGTGCGCGACCTCGGCCTCGACCCCGACACAGACGTGACGACGGCGCGGGTTTGGTCCAATTGGATCATCGGAGACGCAGACATGCGCAGCCAATCGTTGCTACCAGAGGCTGTTCCGGGGATCCGCGCCGTGCGGGCCGGGATGAAAGCTGCCGCTGCCGCTGCCGCCGTTAACACGGTTTCCGTGCTCGCGCCCGTCGGTGCGCCGCTGGGTGGGACGGACGAGATGCCAGCGGTGGTTGCGGCTGCCGACGCAGACGCGCCCGACGAGGCCGGGGACTCTAGCGGGGTGTGATGAGGGGGTGGGTGGCGAATGTACTAGGATGGACCGCGTGCGTTTTACGCTGTGGCACGCTTTGCGCCGGCGCCGCCATACGCGTACACGCCGGCCGGCGGGCGGGTCAGCAGCCAGATAGCCCACAGCAGCAGCATCAGTGCGCCCGCGCCCGCGAGCAGCAGCACATTTTCAGCGCTAGACCGCGGGCTGCGATAGTGTTCGCTGTGCTCGCACGAGGCGGCGTGCTGGCCGGGGGTGTAAAAGGGATCATAGTCTGCCGGCAGGTTGCCCGGGTGCATGTGGGTGTTATCCAGGAGCAGGGCGCGCATGGTGCGCCCCCGCAGGTAGCGCATGTCGTGGGCCGAGAAGACGCCGCCACCGGCGCTGCCGTCACGCGGCCGGTGGGCGCCACGAAACTGCTCGGGGTCACTGCGCAGGGCCGGCGGATCGCCGCCGTCGCCGCCGGTGCCGGCCGGGCCGAGTGCCTCGTACCAGTGGGGGTCGTGGTCGCGCAGCCGGGCAAACTGGTCCGAGATGATCATGGTGAAGAGGGGCCCCAGCGAGCTGTCCGGCGCGGCGGCCTCCAGCCGCCCGCAGAGCCAGGCGTCGCACTCGTCCGGGCTGCCGTAGAAACGGCGCAGCTCGGCGACCACCTGCGGCTGCGCGCGGCTGCGCGCGGCGCCAAGCAGGGCGACAAAGGTCGGCATCGGCGGCAGGCCGTAGCGGATGCGCATGGCATTGTAGGGCACGAGGCGGTGGTCACGGCCGCGCTGCAGGTTGCGCGCGGCCAGGTCGTGGCCGCTGGGATTGCTGGCACCCGGCGCCGAGGGGTCGGCCTGGGGCCCGTGCTGGAAGAGCATCGAACGCAGGTCCTCGGCAACAAAGCGGTTCGCGGCGCGCGCGCCCCGGGCCATCATGCCGCGCAGCAGGCCGTCGACGCCCTGTTCGGCCGCGAGCAGGTGGGTCGTGTTGAAGAAGAGGGTGCGCAGGGGCGCGCCCTCCGTCACCGTGCCGTCTTCGCGCAGCTGCAGCGCCGTGTGTGGCGAGATCATCGAGTGGCCAAAGCGGTACGCGGCCGTGGCAAAGTCGTTGCTGAGCCGCGAGCCGACGGCGTCTGCCGCCGGGCGCCGGTAGCCGCGGTAGGCGGGCGGCATGTTGCGCTGGCCGATCAGCGCCGGCAGCGCCTCGTAAAAGGTGATGCGCTGCAGCTCGGCCAGCACCATCTGGCGCGCCCGCACAAACAGCGCCTCGTCCCCGTCTCCCGGCCGGGCGGCGGCGGCCGCGCGTGCCTGCGCGTTGTGCTCGCGGGCCCAGACCGTGTGCAGGGCGCTCAGCTCGGCGTGCTCCGAGGCCCGCACGTCCCCGGCCGCAAAGAGGCGCATCGGGTTGGCACCGGCATCAGCGTCCACCGCAAAGCCTGCGCGGTGTTCAGCGGGCAGGTCGCCCACGAGCGGCAGCATCTCGCGCTCGTCCAGCCGCAGCAGGCCGCCCCGGCCCGTGCGCAGGGCAGCCAGCCGCGGCAGCGATGTGCCGTAGATCGACGAGCCGTCCAGGTAGGAGCTGAGGCCGTTGAGCGGCACCGGCTGGGAGCCGTCGCGCGCCGAGGGCTCAAGCACAGAGCGGGTGCGGGTAAAGGGCAGCGTGGCGTCGCCGCGCTGCAGGCGGTCAAAGACGGGGTCGCCCAGCGGCACGGCCATGGGCAGCGACTGGCCCGGTTCGGCACCCGTCAGCACCAGCTGGTGCGCGGTAAACTGGTGAAAGACAATGGAGAACTCGCTCAGGCCCCGGGGATCCAACGCGTTGGCCTCCTCTGGGTCGCTGCCCGCGCTGCCGGCGGCCATCAGCGCATTCGAGATGGCACGCGCGCCCGGCAGCGCCGTCAGGCGCGCCGCATCCCCGAGCGGCCCCCGCGCAGCCAGGCCCCGGTGGGCGGCGCCGTGCTCGCCGGCACGGTCAAGGGACGGCACGAGCGGCGGCACCGTCTGTGCCCGGGACGCCACCGCGCAGAGCAGCGGCAGCAGCAGCAGCAGCGCGAAGCGCATTGCTGACGCGGTGAGGTGGGGTGGTGCGGTGAGTTATAGGGCGCCAGGGTTGTCCGGGGATGGCTGAGTGTTTTTATTTCTGTTCACATTCAACCATCCTGCGATTATTTGCAGACAGCCAGCGCTGCTGCCTCGTAGCACTGCCGCCAGTAGCGTTTCCTAATTATCCAGCTGCTATTCTGACACTGCTCCCGCAGCTGGGGAGTCACCCCGATTGCTGTCCACTCCTTTTCGTCAATGGCATCTAAGACCTTCCGGTCGGCGTGGAAAAAAAACAGGAGCATGGTGAGGGTAGTCTGTGGCCCTATCGGGCCGGCGAGAAGAGACCGGATATAGGCGATCTTGTGCTTTCGCACGTCGTTCTTCTCGTACTCGTGGGTTGCTCTGACAAAAAGTGGACCATCCAGGATGGACCTCATCGCAGTTTCGTGCCCCAGCGCCAGAAAGAGGGCATCCGTGTCAAAGGCTGGTAGGTAGGGAGGAGTGGGCGTGGGGGTGGCTGCCATTGCACGTGGGTGGTTGGCTGGTTATCGATGGCTGGGTAGAGTGCAACTTTATACCGCTGCTAGCGCCAGTTGTTCGCATGCGGGTTCCGCGCCAGCGGCATCCGTCCGCCGAGACCACAGACCGCACAAACAGAGGGTGTGGCTAGGGAATAAGAATGCTTTACACGCGGCGCGACGCTCACCGCTCCTCCGCGGCAGCAGACTCCTCCCCTGCTACGTCCTCTGCGTCACCACCGCTGCCGCCCCCTGGCGGCTGGGCGGGCGCCGGCTGGTAGCAGACGCGCAGCCGGCGCACGCCGGCGCGGCGCGCGTCAGAGAGCTGGATGCACGACTGCAGCTGTGGGTGCTCGGCAGAGCGTAGGCCGCCCCGCTTTGCCTCTTCTTTGCGGCGCGAATCCAGGTCGAGCATCAGGCCTAGCAGGCGGGTGACGGTGCAGCCCTGCATATCGCTCAGGTGCTCACAGAGCCGATTGCCGCGGTACAGCTGCACGCCCATTCTGCCACCATCGGGCTCGGGTGCCTCCAGCTCGGCCCAGTACGGCTGCGAGTCGGGCAGCTGTGCGGCCTTCATATTGTCCCGGCCGCTGGTCACGTGCATCATGCCGCCACGCAGATGCAGCACCAGGTGCAAGGTGGACTCGTGCTGTATGTTCTGGCTCAGCAGGGTCTTGCCGTCCTCCATCTGCTTTCCGGCAAAGATCAGCCGCTGCTGGTCCGGCGGGATGCTCTCCTTTTTCTGAATGGCCCGCTTCAGCAGTGCAAATGTCCAGCTTGGCCGGAGGCGGATGCTGATGGTCTTCCCGGTCAGCGTCTTCACAAACACGTCCATCTGGCCAGGTGGCGGCGGCGCCCACTCGCGCTGTTCTGGCTTCACGGGGACGGCCACGGGGACGGCCACGGGGACGGCCAAGGGGACGGCCAAGGGGACACCAGTGGCAGCGGCAGCGCCTGGCGCGCGGGCAGCCAGTGCAGCCATGGCCGTAACCCGCTGCTTTTTTGATGCGTACTTCCAGCGGGCGCCCTTGTGCAGCAGCCGCTTCAGCTCTGCGTCAAACACGGCCATCCGAGGGTCTGCTGCCTCTGACGACTGCAGCATGGCTCCGTCCACCAGGTCACTCAGCCGCTGAACCAGCGCCATTCGCTCTGTCGGGATCTTGGTGTACTTGCCCAGCTTGGTCGTGACCTTGGCCGGTTTCGCGGCGGCCCGGGTGGTCTTGGCGGCGCGGGTGGCAGCCTTTTTGGGCGCCATCTCGGGGTGTTGCAGAGTGGGCCACCGGACCCAGGGCAGGCGTCTTTATAGAAACCGACAATGTTCCATGGTCACCACCATCCGGATTCCTTTACGTGTTCTTTTCGAGCCGGCGATAGAAGGCAGCCGGCTCTCTGGGCGTTGCACACTGTCCTCCGGCATAAAACGGCAAGCCGCACCACACAGTCGGTGTTATTTGCAGTCACCGGCAGGAGATGCAAGCAGAGACGGCACCCGCGGAGAAGCACAAAGCGCAGAAGGCGCGAAAGGCACGAAAGGCGCAACCTGCCGTAGCGACGCAGCGGGAGGAGGCCGAGACCGGCACAGGGTGCTGGGGCTGGATCGTGGGGTTTGGTGAGGCGCTGGGTGCACAGACGGCCAAGTCGCGCAAACGGCACATGATGGAGTTTGGCCAGGAACTCTCAAGCCGGTGCTACGACACGGCGATCGGCGGCGGCGAGTACACCTGGATGGTGTGGAACCAGGCGTGTCTGTGGCAGCCCACCGAGAAAGACTACCATCCGCTCGGGACCCGGATCGAAGCCACCGGGGCACGCTGGATCACCGGCTTCAAGTGCCCAGACTACAGGCATAGCTGTGACGAGTGCGAGCACGAAGCGATCAGTCGGGCCAATGCGGTGTACGTCGAGTGGTGCCGCGCGCCAAGCCCAGAGTACAGGAGGATGTGCAAGGAACACCTGGGCGGACGCTGGCCCCACGGTGCCAGCACGCCCAACGGTGGCAGCGCCGTGGGGCAGACTGGCCCGCGCGGTACAACCAACCGGCGGCAGCGCCTCCGGCACCTTGCTCTACTGCACGGAGAGGACGCGGAAGACACGGCCGGCGGGGTGGCCGCGCCACCGGCGTCCGTACAATGACCGCCGGCGGCGACTTGCGGCGTAAATCACAGTTTTGCTCAATCTCAGGAACTTTACTCGTTATGCTCCGCCGCCGCCGCCGCCTGCTGCGCCGCCCACGCGGCGCGCTGTGCGCCAGACTTACAGGCGGTCCCGCTCGCCGCCCAGCGCCGATAGGCCGCCTTGGATGCTGCCTGGACACCGAGGGCCGCCGCGGCCTCCTCGCCGCCGACAAGCGCGGCCTTCTCCGGGCAGTAGAGCGGCCGGTGGAGATGCACCCCCTCGGTGAGAAAATGCTCAAGTCCTCGACGCAGCTGGGAGCGGCCCACCGAGGTGTGCTTGTCCAGCGCATAGTCTGGCACCGGCGCGGGCTCGGCGCCATACAGCCGACGCATATCGGCGCACTGCTCGGCGGAGAGCAGGGGAATCTCCAGGGGCTGCACCGGTGTGCCGGGCGCCACCACCGCTGCCCAGACGGCCCCATAGAGATAGAGCCGGTGAGTGCTGCCGGTTGTTGCGGCCAGGCAGTGCAGGCGGGAAAACTCGCAGATCAGCTGCCCCACCAGCGGTCGCCCGGTCAGCCGGGCCGGGCCCAGCTCTGCGGCCAGCAGCCGCACGATCGACGCGCCCAGGCGCTGCGGCTCCAGGGCCCAGTCGCCCCCCGGAGCCTTGCGCTGCTCAGCCCGGGTGGGAGTGCAGAGCACCCACTGCTCCACCGCTCCGGCCAGCTGCTGCACCCGCTCCAGCGCAGCAGAATGTGGCGACACAGCTGCTGCTGCCGCCGCCTCCTGTGCGGCCAGCTCGGCCAGCCGCGCCGCCGCGCTGAGCACCGGGGCAGTCTGCGCGAGTGCCAGGCCGACCGAGGCCAGCTCGGCCGCGCCGCGCCAGGCCGGAAGATCAAGCAGGAGGCTGCACAGGCTCAGCGCAATGCGCTCTTTTTCGGCGGCTGAGCAATCCTTGCGGGCGGCCCGCTTCTGAAGACGCCAAAATGCCGGCAGGCGCCGCGCGCCCTCGATGTGAAAATCCTCTGCCAGCACCACGCCGAGGCGCTTGATTGCCGCGCCTGTATTCCCTCCCATGCACAGCTCGAGGACAAATGCACACAGGGCCGGCCGGTCTGCGCGCCGCGCGGCCTTTTGCAGCGCTGAGTAGATCAGCCCATTCGTGCGCGCAGTCTGCCGCTGCTCTCCGCCGCCCGGAAGGCAGAACGACACGCGCTGCCCCCGCCGCCCCCAGTAGGTCTCTCCGCGCATCCAGGCCATCGCAGGTAGACGGGGGGAGGATAGCACCGGGAACAGGGTCGCCGCTTTTATGTCGGTCGATCGATAGAACCGCCGAATGTTCCGCCACAGAACATCCGTGCGTTCCACTCGACGGCCCAACCGGGTGGGTGGATCCGTACTGCTCGGTGGCACCGCCTGGTGCCTGATAAGCGCAGCGGGTCGCGGGTGTTGCCCGCACCGTCTCCTCCCGTCCGCCACCCCGCCCCGCTGGTTCTCACACCGTGTACAGATACAGGCAGATGGCGGAAAGCCCGTTTGCGACTGAACCGATCGCTCTGCCGACGCTCGTCGGTGCACAGGCCGTCTTCTTTGACCGTCTACCCCGGCCCTATCCGGCCAAGGGCAGCCAGCGGGCGGTTGAGCTTTGGCGACGGGCGCTGCCCGCCGAAACGCTGGAGCTGGCGGCGGCCCACGCCCTCTGTCGTGCAGATCGCGGCTGCTCGTTTGGGCGCGTGATCGACACGGACACGGAGCAGACGCGAGAGCAGCGGTGCCTTTTGGTGCTCGAGCTTAAGCGCTGGCTGCGCGCGCGACACGGCGATGCGCTGGTCAGAGCGGCGTGGTGCCAGGTATGCGAATGGGAGCGTGAGCGGGCGCGGGCGCGGCGACCGGATGCACCGACCCCGGATAGAACGGGCCGGTAAATCGAACATCTGTCTGATGGAATGTTCCGTCGGATGGAATGTTCCATCGTTTACTTAACTCGGCTGCCCGCCCGCCACCTCGAACCACCAGCGCCGCGGCCGTCCAGTTGGCCAGATGAGCAGCAAGCGCAAGCGCGAGGGCGGCGGCCCAGAAGAGCCCGAGGCCAAGCGGGCGCGGATCGCCGCGGCGAAGCAGGCGCAGCTGGAGCGGGTCGCAGGCCATGTGGAGCGCCAGAGGACCGATGGCGAGCGCCTGCTGCTTTTTGACACTCCTCCAGGCAGCGTGCTGGTCGAGATGGTTCTGGCCCAGGTGCCAGTGGGCAGCCGCGGCCTCTCGCTGCATGGCGCAGTGCGCGAGCCCGGCAATGAAGTGCTGCGGCATCGCTGGGCCAAGCTGGCCCCATGCGGCGAGTGCTACGTGCAACAGGATCTGGACAAGCTGCGTGGGGTGTTCTTTGATGCGTCGACTTGCGGTTTTCGCGCGATCCGCCTGGGCGCCCAGGCAGCTGGCCAGGCAGCTTTGTGGGGCCTGGTGGCCGATGATCTGGCCTACCCGAGTGGCTTTTGCACCAAGGGCATCCTGAAGCGCGGTGAGATGCTGCCAACGATGGAGCATCTCGGCCAGCGCATCGTCGACCGGGAGCGGGCCGGTATCGCAAAGGTTGGCCAATGGCTGAAGGGGGTCCCACCCGCGGCTGAGCACAAAGATCACCTCGACTGGGTCCTCTACTGGACCATTGTTGAGCTGTGCTTTCGGGCAATGTTTGCCGTGCCAGACAGCAACTTGAGCAACCTGCTCTGCGTTGGACCCGCCCGGGTGGATGGTGGGCACCCGCAGGTGATTGGCGTCGATGCAATGCTGGTCGGGCGACCGGCCGCACAGATCGACCCCGCAGCCGGACCCTTCTTCGGGCTGATCCTGCGCAAGCTGCCCTCAAAGGCGATCGCGGCGATGCTACAAACAGAGCTGCACGAATCGGAGAGCAGCCTCCGCAAAGAGCTTACCGGTTGGCTGCAGCGGCTGAATGGGGGGAACCTGCGCTCCTTTCTAGTCACACTGGGCATTGAGCTACATGCCGATGTCTTGGCCGAGCTCGACTCGGGCCGATGTGCAGAGCGCGTGCATGCGCTTCTTGCGGGACTGGATGCGGAGCTGGCCACCGGAAACACGGCAGTTGCTGCGCCGGTGGCAGCGTAAAATTGCTTAGAGGACTCTATAGAACCTCTTTCCGCTTAACAATGGAACATTCTCTCAGTGCTCGGCGCCTGCATATAACCGAGGGCACACGCTCGTCTGTCCCTATTCCGCCCTTCCGCTCCTGTACTGTTTCGCGATGGCCTGTCAAGACGAGGAGCAAGACGAGTGTCCCGTCTGTTTCGAGGAGCTTCCTGCGCCCGGGAGCCGTCGTAGCTTCCCTTCCTGCAGCCACGAGTTTTGCGTGCGCTGTCTCCGCATACTGGCCCGCGCCTCGGCGCCCTGTCCCCTCTGCCGAGCCGGAGCCGGTGCCGGCGCCGGTGCCGGTTCCTGTCGTGTATTTTGCCCCGAGGAGGGGTGTAACGTCAGCCGGCTGCCGCGGAACCTAGCGCGACACCTCCGCCTGCTGCACCGACCGCGGAGGTGCCAAGAGGTCGGTTGTGCAGCATAGTTGGTGGGCCGCAATGCCTGGCGCGCCCACCAGCGGCAGCACATGCGGTACCCGATGGCCAAAACGATGATGGCATTGGAGGCGATGGAGGCGGCAAAGAGGGCAGCCCACCGGCCTACCAAGCGGGGTCCTATGGTGCCACCGGCGGCACCGGCTTGCACCGAACGCACCCCCGTTCGTGTCGTGGCACCCGACTGTCCCTGGTGCCCGGAGCAGCTGGACCCGCATCCGGCGACGCGCGAAGTCTCCGACATCCCTCCGCTAAAGGTGTCGCTCCAGGACGCCTGGCGTAGTCACCAGTGTCGGGGGGTATTCAGGTGTAGTCTCTGCCCCGACGAGCAGGCGGTATTTTCGACCACCGGCGGGCTTGTGCACCACAGCATGGAAGAGCATGCTGACGCCGGCGAGTACGCCTGTATGCGGTGCATGTATGATGGCAGATCGTTTTCCTACGGCACCTTTTGTGCCTTTAGCGGCCATATGGGCCAGCACTGCTCTGATGTGTAAATCAGTTTACTCTACTCGCCCCGTGTGCCCGCCTACAGCGCCCAGTAGGCATCCATGTCACCGGACAGCATCTTAATGGCCCGACACATTCTCTTTGTCCGCCGGGCTTCCTGTCCGGCCTGCTCTTCCGGTGCCACCGGTGTGTCCGCCTGCTCTGCTGCCGTAAAATCCTCTGGGCGCGGGGTGGTCACCTTCACGGTGCGACGAGCCCGCTTCCTGGGCCGTCTGGCAACCGGGCGCCACTCACTGTCGCTGTCTTCTCCGGCAGGCGGCGGCGGCGGCGGCCGCTTGGCCGCGAGGTCTGCCTCGCTGGCGCCCTCGGCGTCCTCGGCGTCCCCGGTGACAATCACGACAGAGTAGGGCGGCGGCACGGGCGGGTTCACTTGGGTCGCGGCGTCCGCTGCCTGTCGCACCTGCTCGTCTCGCGCCGGCTGGACGATCGCAGCTACGGCCAGCTGCTCCGGTGTCTGAGTGCTGGCCGTCGCCGTCCGCGGCTCGGCTCGCAGAAGGGCCTCGATCTCCCGCAGGGTGGAAATCTCCGTGGCCTGTGCCGCCAGGGTTTGCTGCTTGGCTTGCAGGGTGGTGCTTAGGGACAGAATCGTGCGCTCGTATGCTCGGTATGCAGCACGGACTGCCTGCTCCTTTTTCTTGGCCGTGTCCTGCAGACGGAGAATGTCGCCCTGTGCCGTTTTCAGTCTATCCGCCCACTTCTTCTCGAGGTGTTTTTCTGTTTTGTTCGCCAAGGCCGTATATTTCGCGTTGTACACGCGGATGGCGGCGTCTCGGCCTGTTATCCATGCCTGCTCTGTCTGCTTGGCGTAGTCCTCGACACTCGTCAGCAGCCGAACCGTCAGCATCGTGTCCTCCACTGCACGCGTCAGCTGCTGCTCTGCCATGTGCCGCATCTTCAGCCCAGAGATGAGACCTTCCCGGTGGATTGACAGCAGCCGGTCTACCTCCTGCTCTGTGCCCTCGGCGGCCGCGGCCTCTGCCATAAGCCGGTCGCGCATGGCCGCCTGGGGCGGCTTTCCTTGCACCAGTGCACTTGACTCTGCCAACATACCCGCTCGGTGACGGCCCCGGTACGCGGTCAGGAGCTGTCCTGCCGCCTGTCCGTGCGTTGCGTTATGCCCGCGCAGCATGATCAGCTGGTTGGTGCGGGTGAGAAGTTGGTCATTCTGGAGGACACGCAGGTCAGACAGCTGAACCCGCTGGTCGGCATCGGCCCACCGAAACACCAGCGGGTCAGACGGCGCCTGAATCAGACTGGCCAGGGTCATCCACTCGTACTCCAGTGCCGCGTCGACCTTGGCTGCGGTTGCTGCGTCGGTCGCCGCCGCGGCCGCCGCGGCCGCCGTAGCGGCTGCGGAAGCCTCCTCGGCGGAAGCCTCCTCGGCGGCCGCTGCGGCGGCCGCTGCGGCGGCCGCTACTGCAGGGCCGGGTGTGGCGACCGGTGCGGCAGCCGCCGCCGCGGGTGGTTCCGCCATGGCGGCGGTGGTCTCGGCCTCCGTGGAGGCGGGCGAGGCAGTCGCGGCAACTGCCGCGACCGCCGCATTCAGGGTTGCCTGTTTTCGCAGCATCTGCTCCGGTCGGAACACCCCCGCCCCGGCCGCCTCTGTGCGCAGAGGGGCTTGCTGCATCGGGTTGCCGACCGCAGCGTTGGTCGGCCTGCGCGGAACGTTTGGGTTATATGTAGCGGCCACCGGCGAGTGGAACACCCGGCCGGAATGTTCCGACACATCCGTCCGTTTGTACTGCGACGAGCGCGGACCCGGGAACTCCTGGGCACGGCGTAGGCTGGCCAGTCGCCGCGTACCGCTGCCATCAACCGGTCGCGTTGGAAACCCAATGGAACACTCGCATGCGATGGGCCGGTGGCCATAAAAGGGCGACCCGGCTGATCCATCCGGCTCTTCTACCTGCACACCCGCAATGGCCGCCCACCCCGCCGCTGACCCGCTGACCCTTGAGGCGGCGTTTGCGCTCTTCCGGCAGCATCCGCCGGAGCTGGAGCCGCTGGTTTGCCAGCGTGCGGACGGCAGGCCCGAGTCTGCTGTCGCTCTGCTCATGCGCGGCACGCTGTCCGAGGCGGCCATGGCAGAGGGTCGCGCCGCTGTGCGCGAAATATGCACCGCCATGGTCACCGCCCAGGCCCCCGACGGCCCCGGGTGCCGCACCTGTCGCCGCAACCTACTGGATATGCTGACATTGCGCGGCGCTGGTGGCTCGCCGGTGCTGCAGGTCAGACGCGAGACGTACGTGCGGCTTCCGCCTGTCTACCAGCGCATGCTCACCGCAATGGCTGCGCCGCTGGACCGGGTGACCGGCGTGGTGGTGTTGGTGCGCGCCAACGGTAGCACGATCGGCACGGAGCGCGCCAACGGTAGCACGATCGGCACGGAGCGCGCTGGTGGCTTCTGGCATCTTTGCGCCCGGGTCACGGCGCACAGTGGCCCTTTGGTGGACCAGGCGCAGGGAGCGGCAGTGTGGAAATATGTCCGCGACTACCTGCCGCTGATCGACGCCCTTTTCCAGCGGATAGGCCGCCCTGGCATACATGCCGACCTTGACAGGCTGCTCTGCTGGTTCGCGGAGATCAACCATGCCCACGTGTTTACGGCCTCGACGCAGTGGCTGCGGCGCAGCCTGCCAGAGGACTATGGCACCATGGATTCCTGCTCGCGTGCTACCTTCTGTATCACCGCGCTCTTGGTCGGGTCGGCCCATCCCTCGAGAATATGCGAGTACTACCACCAGTGCAACAACAATCTTCATGATATGCTGGCCAGTGGCGAGACAGCGGAAGCTCTGCGCGCCTTTATCGCAACGCGTGCCAATCCCCGGACGCGGCTGCGACCTACGACAACGCCAACGGCGGCCGTTGCCGCGGCCTCGGTCGCGTCGCTGGGCGACTTTGAGGTCTCGCTGATGACCACCGTGGCGGCCATTAGGCGCTGGGGCGCCGTCGAGCCGGCACCGGCACCGGCAGCGGCATCGGCGTCGGACGGCATCGGGAAAACTCCGTCGGTATGCCTGGAGATTGAGCTGGCGCCATCATCGCAGGTCACGCCGGGGTTTGTGGTGCGTACCGGGAGCGCTGGCGACACGCCTAGCTCGGTCGCTGAGCTGCTCATGTACATGCAGACGGGACGCATGCCGGAGCTGTGGCTAGAGGTGGACGCTGTCAGGGAGACGGGTTCTTGTGCACACGCCGTCGAGATCAGCAACCTGTACGAGACTGGTCGCATCAAGATTCCCTTTTCCTGGGCGTTTCATCACAAAACCTCACCGGCTACGTTTGGGCTGGGCGGGCGCCACAAAGTGCGCGCCGTCCTTCCGCTGGTAGGGAGCCACGCGGTGCTCCTGATTCTCGACGGTGCCGACTTTCGCAAGGTTGACGGTTGCGGCCTCTTCCCTGAGGACCTCACGGAGGACTATGCGCGCACCTGCCGCAAGGCCTTTGAGCAGATGAATACCACCAAGCGACTGCTTGTGCCTATAGCCCCTCACCACGGCTACGCAGTGGGCGTCGGATTTTGCGGAACGCGGCCAACCCCGGGCACTGGCAGCCACCAGCCAAACGAGCTGTTGAAGCCCATGATCCTGAGCAAGAGCAGGAATGGGCCGACTTTTTCCCTGGAACGTCTTTGCCACTCGCCGCTGTACGAGCCCTGGCTCTACTGCAAGCTGCCCACCACCGGGATAGCCGCCGCACGCGCGGAGGATGGCGCAGGCCCGGCACCCTCGGAGCTCCCGCCGGCCTACACCCCGACGTGAGGGGGGGAGGGGGAGGGTCTGCCGCGCAGATCCTCTCGGCGACCCATTGCAGCGAGCGAGACGCGCCGCACGACCGGTGGGTAGAGTATTCCAGGCGATCAGTGGAACACGGTAAACGGATACGATTCTCCACTTAAGTCCCGTCGGCTGCCCAGCTGCCCGCCCAGCTGCCCACCGGCCCACCGGCCCGGGGAAATGTCGACGCCGGCCCCTCTTCCCGCCGGCCAGAGCAGCCACGCGGTGATCCGGCGGCTGCGCGAGATTCCCGGGCTGGTCGTCTTTGTTGCCCCGGCCAGCTGGTGGCCCCGGGGAGACGAGCTAGGCGCCGGCGCATTTGGCGCCGTGTGGGCAGTCGAGGTTGAGAATCTCCCGCCGGGCGCCGCCGAGCAGCTCTTCTCGGCCGAGACGCCGCCCTGGCCGGACACGGTGGCGGTAAAGGTGTCCACGGCCAAGCTCGACTCGGCCGCAGCGATTGACGCGCTGGTCGCCGAGGCGACGGCCCACGCGGCCTACGAGCGTCTGCGCAATCGCCTCCGGACCGAAAACACCAACGGCCCCGGGCCGGCAGAGCAAGTGGCCGCCCGTCGTCTTTTTGTTGACACGGTGCCGCGCCAGTACGGCGTGGTGGCGGTCCCGGTGCCCACGGCCGCCGGGTCCGCCGCCGGCGGCGCACTGGGCGACAAGGAGCACCGAGCGGCCAGCCACTTTTCCTGGATGCTCGTGCAGCAGCTGGCGCCCGGTCTGCCGCTGCGCGACGCAGTGCTGCGACCAGAGGACCGGCCCACGGCGCTCATCTCGCAGGACAGCCGGCCGCGCCAGTGGGAGTTTGCCTCTCGGCTGTCGGCGCGCATGCCGCAGCTCTCGGCCACCGAGCTGCTTGGCATCATGCGGGCACTGGTGGCACACGTCTGGGCCGCGGCCACGCTGGGCCGTCTTGCCCACGGAGACCTCAAGGCCGACAACGTGCTCTACGACCGCGAAACGCAGCGCGTCGTCGTCATCGACTACGGGCAGGCGTGCGTGGGTGGCAGCAGCGGCGGCGGCGGTGGCGACGGCGACAGCTGCGCCCCTGCAGCGCTGAAGGACCTCCTGGAGGTGCTGCCGCCAGAGGGCCTGTCTGCCGAGAGTGCCACCGGTCTCTTGGCCTTTAGTCTCTGGCAGCTCGGGCTGCTTGGGTACCAGCTGCTCGGCGGCCAGCTGAGCGCACTAGAGCTGCTGCCGGAGCGCGGAAGTCCCCGGCCGGAGATTGGCACCCCGCTTTCCGCGGAAAAGTGGGTAACCCTAGACCTCTTCCGAGACGACGGAGAGGTGCTGCTGGCAGAGCTACGTCGGCTGGGCCCGGCCGGCGCCGACAGCGTCGAGCTGCACACGCTGGTCCGCAAGCTGCTCAGCTACGACCCGGCCGAGCGCCTGGCCCAGGCGCCGACGGACGGCAGCGAGGCCACGGCCTACATGCTGCGCCAGCTTGCCACGCACTGCGCAGTCTGCCGGCGGCCTGCGCCCGGCTTTCGGTGCACGGGCTGTCGCATCTCCCACTACTGCTCTACCGCCTGCCAGCTGCTTGACTGGGAGGCGGGAGGTCACGAGGAGGGCTGCGAGGAGCCGGGCGGCGAGGCGTCGTAAACTCCCTGGTCCGTCCTTTACAGATAGAATGATACTACGCTGCACTGCGTCGCTCTGCGCACACCTGGGTGCCCGGGCACCTCGCTGCCATAGGCGGTGGCGGCCGCGGCTCGGAGGATGCTGCGCACGCGCTTGTACAGCGCCGTCCACCAGACGCGAAAGGCCGGTGGATTCTCCAATCGTCGCCACTCTGCCCGTGCAGCCAGTCTCATCGAGCCACCGCCCGCCGAGCAGGGGAGCTTCTGTGCGATGCCTGCCTGCGCGTAGCGCCCCTGCGCCGCCCATACCCAGCCGGCCACCAGCCGCAGGTCGCGGCCGCACACCGCCTCGTCCACCACCAGGGTCAGCGCGCCCTCTGGGTCCGCGCCCTCCGCACCCTCTGCGTCATCTGTCTGTTCGATGATCCCGGCAATCTGCAGGCGGTACTGGCGCACGGCGACATTGTCAATGTTCTGCGGCGAGAGGAGCGGTATCTGCGCAGCTTGGGCCATCGTGCGACGCGCCGGCGAGGGTGGGCAGCCGGTGGCATCAGCGGAGCGCCTCATGTACCCCCGGAAATGGAACACACGGGAGAACCGGATACTCAAATCGGTGTTCTTCTGTCGCGTATAAGGGTCGCGTTGATCCGGGCACCGGCACGCTCTGCCGCTCTCGATGGCGGGCACCGGAACCATGCATGCCGCCGATCGGCAACGTCCTGCCGCGTCCGATACGGACGCAGAGGACACGGCCCAGGGGGCGTCTGCACCAGTCATTGCCGCCGGTGCTGGCGGCTGGATGACGTCTAGCATGGCTGCTGCCCGCACGGCCGCGACGTGGGACGGGACGGTCAAGCGACGCGGCGTGTTGATGTCCTGGATGGGCACACCTGGTGTGCTCATTGACCGGTTTCTGCTGCGTACAGAGCTCATCGATGACACGGGGGTTGCCTGCAACGGGTCCGTCGAGAAAACGACCCGGGCCTTTCTAGTCGCCACGGGGAATGGCCGCGGGCGGCTGTTTGCCCGGTTTGTCGTGCTGAGCCACGGCTCGACGCACGACCTGAAGAAGCATGACGGGACGCTGTGTGGGTCCCTCGACAAGATGATGTATATCCGTGATGGTATGGTGTCCTTCTCCTATCCCTTTGTGCGCCTGGTCCCCCTGTCCCCCGAGGCCATCGAGGGCCTCGGGGCCACCAACAAGGCCACCACATCGGTGGAGGTGACCGGTGAGGCCTACTGGAGCTCTGCCCTGGACCCAGAACAGAACATGCTGACCGCAGTCTACACCGTGGTTCGCCGAAAGGGCAGCTGGTACCTGAAGAGTGTGCAGATCGACGTCGACCTGCAGGATTACGTGCACGAGTTTGCCTGTACGCACCTGGCCGTGAGCCGCGTTCCAGACACCGAGCGAGTCGGGGCTGTCCCACCCGCCGCACTCAGGCGCCAGGTCGGTTTCATGGGTGCGGTGAGCTCTTAGACCCATTCGGCTGCAGGGGTTGCGTAGCGGCCGGCGGCGCAGGCCGGGTGCTACCGGCACCAGCGTTGGAAATCGGTCACATGCTGGACGAGTAGCGTTCGTGTGAACGCAGAGATGCTAGTGTAAAAAACCCCTGGCATACCCCCTGCCGGCGCAGCCGCAGCCGCAGCCGCAGCCGCTGCGGTTGCAATACCGGCCATGTGCCGGTAAAGTGTACATTTACGCCTTTCTGTGTACGCACCCGCGCACGTGCACACCCGGCCCTACTGGTCCACTATTACGGGACTAGAATGAGTGAGCTACCGCCCCCCCCACTAAATGTAATAGGGACCCCGTGGGCCGCGCGCCACTCTCCCGTCGTTGTCGGCGATGTTGGATCTTTATGTGTTCTCGTCACCGACCGGATAGAACTATACGGGGTCTGCCCATGTTCTATCCGATTGTTATCTGCCCACGCCTGGCTACCAGACGCGACACTCGCGCGGCGGCGCGGCGCAGCCGTGCAGGACGCGATAGGCCGGCTGCTGCATCAGCACACGGGCAACGCGCAGCTCGGGTGCCGAGTGCACGTCCGTGGAAAGCTGGTGCCGTTGCGCGGTGGCCGTCGTGCGCGCGGCCCAGAGCTGCGCGTAGACGAGGAAAAACTCGCTCAGCACCCCCGCGTCGAGCGACTCGGGGCCGGCGGCCGCCTGCAGAGCGCCAAGGGTCAGCTGGAGCCCGAGCAGGTCGGCGGCGTTCTCTCCAAGACTGCGCCAGCCGTCGTTCCAGACCCCGTAGCGCGTGCGGCCGTCATACAGCAAACTCACACACTCCATCTGCGCAGCGTAGCGGGCGGCCGCCGTGTCCGGCAACCAGGGACGGAGAGAGCCGTCCGCGTCAAACTGCACCCCGTTCGGGTCAAAGGCGTGCCCGAGCTCGTGCGCCAACACAAGGCCGAGGGCGGCCCGCTGCGACTGCGTCGAGTAGACCGGGGCGTAAAACGGCGCCTGAAGAATGCCGCAGAGCACCATGATCCGGTTGTCCGGGGGGCTGTAGTAGGCGTTCACCGCCGAGGTACCAAAGAGCTCCAGCGACGGCGCACTGGCAGCGGCCGCCGCCGCCGCCGTCGGTGCAGACCCGGTGGCCGCCGCCGCCACGGCGGGCAGAAAGAGGCGCCGGTATGCGTCCAGTCTGCGCAGCTGGAGCACATTCTGCAGCTGCACGCTGCCCAGCAAGGCGGCCTCGGTGCGATCGCCCGGCGCACCGGGCAGACAGTCGCGCGCAAACGCGGCAAAGCTGCCCTGCACCTCGGCAGACGGGCCGATCTGCAGGTCGAGCAGAGCGAGCTTGCGTAGGGCCGGCTCGCGCACGGCGTCCGGCTGGTGGCGCAGACGGTGGCGCATCTGCGCGACGTTCCCCGCATGCAGCTCGTGGACCTGGTCGACAATCTCCGGGGTCAGCCGCTGCTTTGCAAACCAGTGGTCAAAGCGCTCCGGAAGGTACTGCAGCGTGCGCTGCGTGCAGATGTGGCTGGCAGGATCCGCCGGCAGCTGATTCGGCTCTAGTGCCGGACCTGGATCCTGCGGCTGACTAAGCTGCTGTTTGTGGGCCCACTGGCGCCGCCGGGCCGGGTGCCACGGCAGCAGATGGGCGTCGTGTAGGCCCACCGAGGGGTCGCGGGTCCTGCCGCCACCGCCGCCGCCGCCGGTCGGCACCAGGCTGGCATCGCGGACCCGCAGGGTGGTGTAGAGTCGGGGCAGGTACTGAAAGCTGTGCAGGGCCACCGAGGCACGCACGTAGAGCTCCCAGTCCCGTAGCGGCAGCGTGCGCAGCAGCCGGCCTAGGGTGGCCAGGTAGGGCGGGCGGTAGACCCAGTGGGGAAGCGCGGCGGCGCGTTCTGCCCACGCCGTCGCAGCAGCCGGACGCAGCGGGCTCAGGGCGCAGAGAAACTCTGACCAGTCCAAGGCGCCGGCCAGCTCGGCGGCCAGCGCCGCGCCGCTCATCGTGTCGCTCGCCAGCTCGCCGCCAAGGGCGTACTCGTTCAGCGTCCTGGCCCAGCTGCCGCGGTGCGCCGCCGCAAGCTGTGTCTCGAGGCCGAGCAGGCGCTCGAGGGCCTGGGGCCGCTTGCTGAGCGGGTCGGGGTCGTGCAACAGCAGGGCTTGCAGGAGCCGCCGATGCTCCTGGTGCTGCTCGGCCGACGCCCCGGTCGAGAGTCCGAGGAGGCCATCTTGCTGCACGTAGAGCATCGGCTGGCGACGCGCGACCGGGTTGCGCTGCACGCTGACGTACAGCGGCACAATAAACCCCCGCTGCCCGAGGTAGCCAAAGGTGCGTGCCAGGGCCACGCCGCGCTCGACCCCCGGCGCGTGCAGCCGGCTAAGCGCTCCGTCCAGCAGCCGGTCACGCTCGCGCGCGTCGGCCTCCGGTCCGCTCGCATCCTCGGCGGCCAGGCAGGCGTAGAAGAAGCGCCCGAGCAGACCCTTGTCCCAGGAACGGGCCAGCTCCAGGTCGCGAATGTCTGCCAGCAGCAGCTCGCTGCTGCGCCCGGCCGGGCCAAACGAGCGCGCGTCGCCCGGCTCGGCCGCCTGCAGCCAGCGACCGTTTGCCCATTCGTACGGCGACTGGCAGGCGTCCTCGCGCCAGTCGACGATGCGTGCGTCCGAGGCGTTCTCCGCCGGAGCCGGCAGAGCAAGACGTCCCGGCGGGAGCGCCGAGAGCGCGGCCGGCTGTCCTCGTGCACCAACGCCTTCTCGGTCCCGGTGGTGCTCGCCGGCGGGGGGCCGATGCAGGGCGGGCCCGGTGCGGCCGCGTGCACCGAGCAGCACACCGGCAAGCACGGCGCCCGCCACCACGAGCAGGCCCACGAGGAATGCCGCCAGGGCCAGCGCCTCTGTCCGCTCGGCCACCCAGTGGCGACATCTGCGTGGCTGCGGCGTCCACACCGCCCGCTCGTCATCCGCTGCGGGCAGTACCCCGCGCCTAGCGGCCATACCGCTTTACCGCCCCGCCCGGTCGGCTCTTTGTACCGTCAGAATTCTGTCTTCTGTCTGGCAGAAAGATAGGCAGTGCCGGCGGGGTCGGCACGCGCGACGGCGTGCTCGCTCCGGCCTGCCGGTGTTTCCGCAAAAAGTATCGGCGGTCCGTATTTCCTCTATGGCCCGCCACCCGAGACACTCGGCGGGTTGCGTCGATGGCTGCTGCAGCGGCGGGCGCCCCCTCGGCGTCGCTGCCAGCGGCCGACCCCGCGGCAATGACGGACGTTGGCCCGGGCGAAGACCTGCCCGAGGTGGCAGAGCTGTATCGAGGCGACGCGCAGCGCGAGCTCCTGCTGCAGACCCTGAGCAACCGAGAGCGTCTGCGCACATTCTCCATCGCGGTCCGGGTAGACATCGCCGGCGGCGCCGCTGTCACCGAATCCGTGTCGGTGCCGCTGCGCAGCCTGCAGGGCATGCCTGCCCTGCTGGAGCAGCTTGAGCAGCAGGGGGTGGTACTAGAGGTAGACGGAGCACACGGCGGCGGCGGCGGCGACGAGGAGGAGGTCCGCGTGTTTCCCATGCCCTGGAGCCCGGCGGGCCGGGTCTTGCGTCTGACGGCGCCGGCAGGAGTCACAGCCGCAGCGCTGCGCCACCTGGCCACCCGGCTAACGCCGGCGGCCGCGGCCGCGGCTGCCGCGGCCGGCGGCAGCGTGCCGGCGGCCGCTGGCGAGGCCGCGGTGCCTGTCATCGAGCGGCTGCAGGCGACGCTGGCACTCGGTCAGCGGCTTGCGGCCGAGCAGCTCCTGCCAGAGCTGGACGCTGCGCTCCGGGCAGGCCTGCAGGCCAGCGGAAGCAGCGCGCTGCGCTTCGACCTGGCCGAGACCGACCCCCGCTCGAAGCTCTTGCTTGCGGCCATCCCGGCAGACGGCGTGGTGCGGCGGAACCTGGAGCGGTCGCTGGCCGCCGAGCTGCGCAACTGCACCCTGCAGCTGCTGCCGGAGGTTCCCCGCCTCTTTGGCGAGCCCGCGGACGAAACCCTCGTGCGTCTTCGCAAACGCAAGGCGGACCGCGAGGCTCGCAAGGCCGCCGAGGCGGCAGAGGCACAGAAGCGGCGGCGCGGCGGCGGGCCAGACGACCCCACCGGCGGCCCCGACCCAAAGCGACCGCGTCGTCTGGCCGTCGCCCAGCAGCACGGCTACAATCTGGCCTGCGCGGCCTGCGGTGCGCCGGCACCGCAGCATCGATGCGCTGCCTGCTGCCTGGCCTACTACTGCTCTGCCGGCTGCCAGCACGCAGACTGGACCGGCGGGGCGGACGCGACAGCGCACACGGCCGTGCTGAGCGACCCCTATGGAGTCTGGAGCGGCACCGCACATCGCTTTGTCTGCGCCGCCGCCACCGCCGCCCCGACTGCGGCCGCGGACGCGTATCTGCCCGACGGGCCGCCGACGTGGGCCGCGCTCGCCGCGGCGATTCGCGGGGCGCACGGCGCTGCGCTCAGTCCCGCGCTTTTGCTCTGCATGGCCACGCTTCCGGGCGAGGCCCGTCGGGCCGCCACCGACGCCGCGGTCTGGCAGCGGATGAGCCGGCAGCGACGCCGGCAGCTGCTGCAGTCGCGCGGCGGCGCCGCCAACCCCGGGGCACTGCTGGCACAGCAAATCGCCCGAGTGTACGGCCGGGAGATGGCGGCCATGTGGAAGGCGCTGCTTGAGGAGCACAGCCGCGGCACTGCGCTCGGGCGCACCGACGAGCAGATGGCCTCAAAGGACCGGGTGGTGCTACAGCAGCCCGTCGGCGAAGGGGCGGTGACGATGGACCGGGAGCTGACCGGGGCCCGCGGCTCCTTTGTCGGGGTCCTGCTGGTGCTCGACCGGGAGCTGACCCGCCTGAGCAACCGGGCCGGTCGGCAGCTCTGGACAGGACGCTCGATCCTGCTGTCGCACCTGCTGCACCAGAACGCGGGTGCTTCTCGGTTCAACGTGGCTCGGACGCTGCGCGAGGACGAGACCTGGAAGCTCCTGCGTAACGAGGGGCTCAACGCGATGGCAAAGAACAGCCAGCGGCTGAAACAGACCCGACGGCTGGGCTTTGGGCGCGAGGCACGCGCCGCCGGCAAGGACTACCACGAGAGCCTGCTGGCACTGCGCGTGCTGAACACACAGCGTCTCCTCGACTACCCCTCCCTGCGGGCCAATCCGACGGCGGCCCCGCTTGCTGCCAACGGCCCCGACTTTCTGCGCCGGGCCATTCGCCGCTACCTGGACGCGGTTCCCGCCACCGGCGGGACCACCGGTGGCGACACCCGGCAGGCCTTGGAGCTGCTAAGGGTGCTGCTTGCTGCGCGGCCGACCGGCGGCAACCTGCGGCTGGTCGCACTGGACACGGCGACGGCGCTGGAGGTGGCCGAGCACGGCTCGGAGGAGGCCGTACTGCTGCTCCTGCTCGGGTGGGGCACTGCGCACGGCCCGGTGGCCCCGGCCGTGCGGATGCAGATGATGTGGCGGCTGATGGGACGGGCGGACGCCGTGGAGGGGTCTGCGATTGCACAGCGTGCCCTGGACGAGATGGCCAAGACCGATCGGATGTTTAACAGCACGCTGCGCCAGCCGCTGCTCTCCATGCTTCGGACGGACGCTGCCGCCGCCGTCGGGCACGGGTGGTATGCTCGACCCAACCCCTTTGTGCCAAGTCCGACGCTTCCGGCCAGCCAGGCGTGGATTGCCTACGCGGCCGTAGTCGCGGCGCGAACGGTGCCAAACACCCCACTGGGCCACCTGGATCGGCTGCTGCGCCTGGAGAAGCGAGGACTGAACGCGGCAAGCCGGGCAACCGCCGTCCGCGGCGTAGTGAGCACGCTGCTGACGCAACCGACACCGACGGCGGTCACCATCGTGGCGCTGGCGGTTGCCCTGAAAAGCCTAGAGGTCGACCGCACCGCACCTGCGGATGCACTGCCGACACTTGGCAACGACGACGTCGTCGGGCCGCTCCTTGCGTTTATCCGCGACGGCGACGGCGACGTCGTCGCCCCGGCAGCAGGGCGCTCGGTCTTGGATGTGGCGGTTGGCCGGTGGCTCACCGGTCCGCGGGTCAGCAGTGCCGCCGCGCAGCTGATCGTCACGGACACGGAGGCACGCAGCGCGCCGCGCAGCGTAGAGCTGCCGACCGGGGCCACGCTTAGCAGCGGCCCCCTCACGATGGGTGCCCTGCTGGACCTGGAGCGGGAGTTTGGACGCACGGTTTCCGAGCAGCGGTCGCGGGAGATGCAGGCCGACCGGGCGATGCAGCCGATCCTGGCAGAGATGCGGCCGCTGGAGACGAAGATGAAGGAGCTCGAGGAGCAAAAGACCACCGAGCTGACGGCGCAGACGGCCGCGCTGGGGGAGACACTGACCGGAGCGGCCCGGGACATTCCCCGCTCCAAGCGGCGCCTGCCCACCAGCGTCGTTGCAATTGAGGCGGAGATTGAGGCGCTCCGGGTGCGGCTGAACGACGCCAGCCGCCGACTGGCCCCGATCACCGGGAGGCTGAACGTGGCCCGAACGGCCCTGGCGCGAGACCTGCCCCGGTATCTGGCGGTGCGCACGGTTCGGCGTGCCTGGACACTGGACAGGAGCCGACTGGACGAGCGACTCGCGCTACTGGGTCGGTTCAGCAGCGGGTAGCGTGCAGGTGGGGTAAACAAACCGCGTCTATAAAACCTAGCACCGTCCTCGGTCCAGTTACCGCTGTCCCGTTGCACTCTGTGCCGACGACGATGGCGACCGCGCGGCCGTGGTACCGACGCGAGCCCGTGCTTGCAGGGCTGTTTGGCGTGACACTTGCAGCCAACGTACCCTTTGCGCTCAAGGTCGCCCGCGAGCCGAACCGCATCGAGCGCTTTGTGATGACCCCCCTCTACGGGCCCAAGTGCCCCAGCTGCCACGAGCGCTATCAGTGGTTTCCCGGCATGCGCGAGCCCACGTGTATGGCCCGCCGCGAGGCAGAGGAGGCGGCGGCGGCGGAGAAAGAACCACGGTAAAGAATCGGATGCCGTGCCCGCGTCCGCATGCGCAGCCGCTGGCCTCAAAAGGCAGCGCCCGCCCGCCCGCCCGCCCTCGTGCCGCCTCGATGACCACCCCGGAAGAGTGGAGGGCGCTACAATGGGAGGTCATGGACGCCTTTCAGGCGGCCAAATCGTTCTCGTGCGATCGCCTGCGGTCCTTCAACCAGCTGCTCTTCGGGGCAGACGGAAAGACCCGCAGTGGCCAGATTGCGCAGATTGTGGCAGGAAACTGCTCCGTGCGGGTCGGCACGGACGACACACACGAGCTGGCGCCTGAGCACTGGCGCCACTACGAGATTGAGATTACGAATGTGAAGATCTTCTTCCCGACGCGGGTAGAAAAGGACGCCAGCGAACGGGACATCTACCCAGACGAGGCCCGCCTGCGCGATCTGAGCTATTCTGGCACCATTACGGTCGACTGTTACTTTCGCGTGTACGCGCAGGGCAGCGAACGCATTGGCAGCGGCGTGCTGGTCCACGAGCGCTGCCTAAAAGACCACAAGTGGGTCCGCCTGCCCATCCTGATTGGCTCGGACCGTTGCTATCTGACGGGTACGGTCGGCACTGAGCTGGCGACCGACACGTACCGCGAGTGTGCCCATGACCAGGGTGGCTACTTTATCGTCGATGGCAGCGAGCGCATGGTCTGTCTTCGGGCCGAGCACCCCGTCTGCCAGCTGCGGGTCGGCCGCCCAAAGGAGCGCGACCGCCGACGCTACCGCGTCATCGCGGCCATCCGCTCCGTGGCCGGCGCCGGCGCAGACCCGCTGGCAGCCCACGAGCAGTTTGAGCTGCTCGTGGAGGCGCAGAGCGGCCGTCTGGTAGTCCGGCTTGCTGGCCTGGCGTCTGGCAAGAAGGCCGGCACGGCCACCAGCAAGGCAAGTGCCAAGGCGCTCCTGCCCGTCGTTGTTCTCTGTCGGGCGCTGGGCTGTCAGGATATGGACCATCTGCGCCGCCTGGTGCTCCTCGGACACGGTGGCGTCGGTGCCGCGTCGGAGCTGCCGGTGCCAGACAGTGCCTCTGGCCACGACGCCGACGCGTTTCGGCTGAACAGCGTGTCGTCCGAGCAGCTGCTGGCGCTGCTGGAGCCCAGTCTGGCCGACGGGGTCGGCGGCGAGGCGCTGACGAGCCAGGAGGCGGCCATCTGTGAGATTGGCAAGCGGGTGCTCGGGTCGTTTGCCCAGCGCACCTCAGAGTACCTGCGCAGCGGGCAGTCCCACGTGCGCCACCGTCTGCTGCCGCACATCTCAACCGAGGTGGACGAGCGGGCCCAGCGGCGCAAGCTGCACTTTGTCTGCCACGTGGCCCGGCTTGCCCTGCTGGCCACGCTGGCGCCCGGCGGCACGCTGGAGACCAGTCGCGACCATCCCGGATCGCGACGGCTGCTAATGTCTGGCGAGCTGCTGGGCCAGCTTTTTCGCAAGCAACACGAGCAGTTTATGGGCAATCTAAGCAAGCGCCTGCTCGTCCACCTTGGCAAGACCGTGGCCGCCACGCGCAAGTCGGCGGCAAAGAGCGACGGTCTTAGCAGCGGCCAGGCGGTCGACCGCGTCCTGGCGGCGCTGAATGCGCTGCCCCTGTTCGACCTGCTCGACGGCAAGCAGCAGACAAACGGGCTGGTGCTTGCCCTCAAGACGGGAAACTGGAAGAAGCGGGTCGGCGGCGGACATGTGCGCACGGGGGTCACGGAGCCGGTCGACCGCAAGACGCTGCTCAGCCACGTCGCGCAGCTACAACGCGTCCACGTCGGGTCCAGCGGCCACGGGGGCAACAGCTCGGTGATGGAGCGCATGCTCAACGGGGCCACGTACGGCCTGGTCTGCCCAAACAACACTCCCGAGGGCGATATGATCGGAAAGACGACCAGCCTCTCGGGCGTTTGCCGGATCTCAGGGCACCCGGCGTGCACCGACCTGCTTACGGCCTGCCTTGCGGCCGGTGTCCCTGACCCCCATGACAGCCACGAGGTCAGCGGCGTCTGTGTCTGTGCTTGTACCACGGGCGGCGCCTGCGGAGAGACGACGCTGGCCGCGGCCACCACCGCCGCCACCGTGGGTGGCAGAGTGTGCACGGTGGCACCCGAGGACGCCATGCTGGCCGAGGCCGCCACCGGTCGGTGCCAGCACCATCAGGCCGCCACGGGCCACGGCCGGTGCCGGGTTCGCCGCGGCGGCGGCGACGACGACGACAACGGCGACGGCGACGGCGTGTTCCGCGCCGGCCATCTTACCGCCACGCTGCTGCTGAATGGCTGCCCGGTGGCGCTGTTTGCCGCCGCGGACGGGGTCGTCCTGGCGACGCGTCTTCGCCACCAGCGGCGCAGCGGCACGCTGGCCGAGACTGCCCTCGGCGCGCTCGAGATTGAGGCCATGCGCGACATCAGCGTTTGTTGGCGGGCGGACCTGTTGCAGCTGCAGGTGCGCAGCGACGCCGGTCGCATGATGCGACCGATGATCATCGCTGACGATCTGGACATCCCGGCGGCAGACGGTGCCAGCCAGCAGCGTGCTGTCTTTCAGCGCTGCACTGACGCGATTGCGGCCGGCACGGCTGCGCAGGCCGCCTGCATGCGCTACGTCAACACCCAACACGAGGCAGCTCGGCAGCGATGGGCCGCCCTGCTGGACGCCGGCGCGGTGGAGATGGTCGACGGCGACGAGCAGGAAGACGTGGTGACGGCGCTGCGCGCTGCAGGGCTTGACGGTCGCCGCACCCATCTGGATCTTCCGGGCAGCGGGATGATGAGCGTGATCGGAGCCCACGCACCGGGCCCTGAGCACAGTCCCAGCCCGCGCAACGCCTACCAGTGCAGCATGGCCCGGCAGGCGCCAAACGTGGCAAATCCGGCCCGGCTGTACCGGATGGACCAGTCTACCGAGCTGCTCCAGTACGGCCAGCGGCCGCTTGGGCACAAACGGTGGTCCAAGTACAGCGGAGACGACCAGCTGCCCAGCGGCCAGAGCTGCTTTGTCGTGATCATGGCGGCGGGGACAAACATCGAGGACGCCACGATCGTCAGCAAGAGCCTCGGCGAACTGGGCGCAGGCCGAATCGACAGCTACCGCACGATCACGGTCACCTGCGAGCCTGGTCAGCATATCGGGCACCCGATCACCGAGGTGACAAAAGCCGCGGCGCTCAATGATCCAGAGCTCCAGGCCCAGGGGGTGGGCGGGCGGCGCCACTATGACTATCATCACCTCGACGAGGACGGCCTTCCCGGGGTGGGTACGCGGATCTCTCCGCATCCCGGGGTCCGCACGGTGCTGGTCGGACGAACCCGCACGGTGAAAGACGCGCTGGGGAAGGAGCACGACGCCTGCTATAGCTATCTTCTGAAGAGCAGCGGAGATCCCGACGGCGACGGCGGGATCGTTGACACCGTCCTGCGGACGACCAACGAGGCAGGCCAGGAGGTCGTCAAGATAAAACTCCGCAGCCTGCGCAACACTGAGCCGGGCGACAAGCTGGCGACGGAGCACGCACAAAAGGGTGTCGTCGGTGCCGTGTGGTCCAAGGAGAACATGCCGAACTGTCCAGTGCTGCAGCTGTCGGCCGATCTCATCTTCAACCCCCACGGCGTGCCCAGCCGCATGACCGGCGAGCTGCTGCGTGAGATGTTGCGAGGCATGTATGTCTGCGCCACCGGCGACGCTGTTGACACGACCCCCTTTGAAGGCCTGAGCATCGAGGAGCTAAAGGAGCGGATCCGGGAAAGGAACCGGGCCGAGCTCACTCGGCGCGCCCAGCTGCGCGCCGAGCTGCTAGGCTGCAAGCGCCGCCTGGCCGCCTGCCCGTTCTGTCAGTCGGTCGGCGCTGGCGGCGGCGGCAGCACCACCCGGGTCACCGACCGCCGCTGTGAGACGTGTGGCCCAGTGAGCAGACGAGCCAGCTGGCTCGCGGGGACGCTCAGGGCGCTGCCCCTGCACCCAAGTGGGGAGTATTACTTTTGCGACCCCATGACGGGCCGACAGATGCCAAACAAGCTGTTCTGTGGCTGGGTCTACTACAAGCGCCTGGCACACTTTGTCCGCTCAAAGCTCTACACACGCAGCAGCGGGCCCAAGAATCCCATCACACGACAGGCCCCAAAGGGCCGGTCGGCCGGCGGCGGGCTACGCATGGGCGAGATGGAACGAGATTGCCTCGTCGGCTATGGTTCGTCCTTCCTCGCACAGGAGCGGCTTATGCACTCGGCCGATGTCTACTGGACGCATTTTTGCACAAAGTGTGGCCTGATTGGAATCTGGGACGTGCTGCACCGGCGTGGGACGTGTCGCCGATGCCGGACCAGCGGCTCGCTGCGCTCGCTCCGGCTTCCCTACTCGGCCAAGCTCCTCATGCAGGAGCTAGAGTGCATGGGCATAAAACCGTGCGTGCGGCTGGATGGCGGAAACGCGAGTGGGTCGAGTGCGCACACGGACGCTGCTTAGCACAGCGGCGCATGTGTAAATTTCGTACGGTTTACTCGCCGGCACCCGCCCGCCCGCGCGGCTCATGCACCCGCTGCAACGGCCTCCTCTCCACGCACCGCTTCCGCCGGCCCCGGCGCCTCCCGCTGCTCTATCTCCTCGACAATCGCCAGGAGCATCTCGAGGTCGTAGCAGGAGACCGCACGGATCCACGCATAGTGGGCAGAGGCTCCCGTGCGGAGAAGCTGCCGCACCACCGCTGGCTGCTGCACGGTGGCGGCATGCTCACACAGGGAGTTGAGCTGGTAGCTGGCAGCAGGCACCCATTCTCCCTCATCGACGGCGTCCGCATCCCGACAGGCCTTGATCAGTGCGTCCAGCACCGCTTGATCCGCCGCTGACAGCGGCGCTGCGCCGGCTGTGCCGCAGGCCTTCCGCTCTGCCAACAGCAGCGCGAAGCGCACCTGGATGTCGTTCGCCAGCGCGGGTTCACGGGCAAACTCGCGCAACTCTTCCAGACCGGTAGAGAACGCGTCCCGGCACCCTCGGCCGGACCTCTCCAAGGTCAGGTGATCCGGGGCATGGAGAAGGCGACTGTACGCTTCGCGGTACGCGGCCGCCGAGGTCGCGGGCGCACCCGACATGTCTGACGAGTGACCGATTCACCACAGCCCGGGCTTAAGTGGGCGAATGGAACAGGCAGAATGCGGATGTCGGCAGTGTTCGAATCGATGCCTTCTGCGGTCGGTCCGTTTGCTGTTCCCGGGTGTCCGCGCCGGTCGGATGTGTACCGGGGGAAATCTGGCCTCCGACGATACTTATATGACCCGTGGCGCCGTCACCGCCCGCCATTTGCCGCCCGTCCCTGCCTGCTCTCCGATGGACATCCGCCCGTCGAAAAACCATCCACCGCGGGTGGTCTTGGCAATAAACGGGGTTATCGGGGCCGGGAAGAGCACGGCGCTGGACAAGCTTCCCGTGTACCTGCCGGCCGACGCGCGCACGGCCACCGAGCCCTGCGAGGAATGGCAGAACTTTCCGCTGGACGACGGCAGCGGTCGCACCGAGAACATGCTTCAACAGCTGGCCGACGACCCGGCGGGCAACGCTTACCTCTTCCAGAACATGACGCTGATGACACGCGTCTGTGGCCAGCAGAAGAACATCTGCGGCCCGGTGCCGGCGTCGGTCGGCGTGCTGGAGCGCGACCCCATCGGTGACTGGCTGTTTGCCGCCTGCATCCTGCGGGGGACCAGGTGGGCCGTGTACCGGCGCTGGTGGAAGGACATTGTCGCCCGGTTGGCCGTGTCGGTCGACGTGCAGGTCTACCTGCGGGTGTCGGTTGACACGGCAATGCGTCGCATTGAGAAGCGGAGCCGCGGAGCGGAGAGCAAGATCACCCGCGCCTACATTGAGCAGCTGGTCGCCGCACACGACGACCTCTACCTGGGCACGGGGCCAGAGAGTGTTGCGCTGCGCGCCCAGCTAGGCGTGGGCACGGTGGTAGAGCTCGACGGTAACGTCGAGTTTGAGGAGATGAACGAGGCAGAGCGCGGTCAGTGGTTCCAGCCGCTGCTTGCGGTGATTACGTGCACAGCATAAGGCCACGGGGATTTACCCTAGGGCCGTCATAGGCAAATTACGTAAATTGTCCCACCCAGCGCGCACTGCCACACCACGGCGCCCCCGACAAAGCTAAACATTGACAGTCCGCTGGCACAGACCGGCGTCGCGCTGACCAGGAAGCGTCCAGCCGGGCAGCTGCACGTTGTGCCCTGTGCAGACGTGCACATCGTGTAGACGGGCGCGCGCAACGGCCCCGCCGGCCCCTGGGGGCCTTGCGCTCCGTTGGCACCCCGGGGGCCCGGGGGTCCCTGGGGGCCTTGGGGGCCTTGGCCGCCAGATGAGCCCTGGGGCCCCACCGGGCCGGCTGGGCCGGTGGGCAAGAGCGGTGTGACGAGATCTAGGAGGGCCGTAAGCGGTGCGGCCTGGGGCGGAGCCGGGAGCGGAGGAAGGCCCGCCGGGAGCGGAGGCGCCACCTGTGCACAGACCTGCTGCCCCGGCGCTGAGCCGGCCTTCTGGGTGCAGAGCGGCGCCGGGCAGCACGTCTCCACGTGGTGCGGCGTGACGCTGTGCGCCGCTCCCCGCAGACACTGGCTGCGGTTGTAGCCGAAGCCACCCTCTCCCGCAAGCACGCCAAGCATGCCGCTGCCGGCGCAGTAGTTGTGTGGCTCCCCGGCGCCCGGAAGCGCCTGCTGGCGCACAAGGGTCACCAGCGTGTCTCCGTCGGCCGGGCAGCCGTGCAGCGTGGCTGCAAGATGCCACCAGTCGGCGCCGAGGTGTGCATGTTGGTACCACGGGCAGGAAACCTCGGCAGCCGGGGGCGTATTACAGCTGGCGTAAAGCGCCGGTGCGCCCTCGGGCGATCTTGCCTCTGAAAAATAGACCGGCCCACCGATCCGCCGACACTCTGGGCCGGCGATTGTGCAGTGCTCCCCTGTCGCCTCTGCACTGCGTGCGTGGTGTAGCAGCAGAAGCAGCAGCCATGGCAGCATCGCTGCGACCAGCTCCACTCCCGCGCATAGCCTGGCCATGCGGCGCGGATACATCGCACAGCGGCGACAGACCGCCGCTGGCTGCAGGAATCGCCGGGGTGTAAAGCCGAGAAGAAAATCCTTTATATCCCGTAACGGGCAACCCGGCGCCCCAGCCCGCCCGAGGCGACAAATGGCGCCGGCGCCGGTGCCGGCGCCGATTGCTGCGCGGCAGAGAGGGACCACGGGCGGCTTGGTGTGTACGGACGTACCACTGCGCCTGTATCATGCTCGGCACCGGCCCCTCCGTAGTCGACCGCGACGGGCAGGGAATAGACCGGCGAGGTTGCCTGGTAAAACCCGGCGCGTGTCGCCGGTTGGCCGTAAGTTGACCAGTCGACCGGCTGGTACGTTGGCGAGCCTGGTACATACGACGGCGTCGTGGCCCGGTACTCCGGCGAATCATCAGGGACGTAGCTTGGCGTCACGGGGGCGTAACTTGGCGTCCCGGGGACGTAGCTTGGCGTACCCGGGACGTAGACGGGTGAGTAGCACCCAACCGCAGGAGATGTCGGCTGGGGGTGCCGCTGGTCAGGCGATTGATCGTGCCGGGGGGTGCACGGGGCATCCTCCTCCTCGGCGGCGATAAACACATCCTGGCTGTGCGGCGCAAATGCCTGCAGAATCTTCCGGTTGCTGCGCAGGGAAAAGCACCCCGTTCCGACCGTCATGGGTTTTCCCATGAGCAGCGGCGCACTGACCCCGGTCAGCCGGTCAGCCTGTCCGGCGACGGCCGCCGACGCCAGGACGACGGCGGTACGCTCGTAACTACACCGCTGGATGGGCTCGGCGCCGGAGAGCCGCAGGCCATCGTACGTGACCGAGCCGATCTGCCCGGTCTGGGTCATGGTCGCGGCCAGCAGCTGGCGATGGCGCGGGTCGACGTAGATGCCCGCGTCGTCTAGCACCGCAAGGAGCTCCGCATTGATCAGCGACTCTGCTGCCTCGATTCCCAGCGTGGCCGCCGTGTCGTGGATATCGTTCGACACGGTCCGGCGCGGACAGACCCCACGAACCCCGAGAAGATGCAGAAGATTGCTGCCCTCCACGATCAGGCGCGGCCCCGCCGCGGTCCCCTCGCCCTCGTCTCCGTCCGCCGCGGTCCCCCAGCGGGGCGGGGGAGGTTCCGAGTCGCAGACGGTCGGGTTGCTCAGTCCAGGGCAACACGTCAGCACGGCCGTCTCCATCAGGGTCTGACCGAGCGCCTCTACGTCTCCGTGGTCGGGCAGGTCCTGTGGCTGCACATACAGAAAAACCCGGCCGGCCGACCGGCGAATGGCCATGTCGTGCTCTGCGGTCAAAACATGGTCGAGGGCTCGGCGGCGCTGGTCTGCCTTCAGAACCTCAACCACCGTGTGCGAACTGCTCGCGTACATGCAAAAAACCCCGAGGTCCGGATACCGTTGCCGCAGACAGTGAACCACCGCCTCTTTCGTCAGCTCCATGGACAGCCAGCGACGTGCCAGTGCCACCGGATCAATCGTCAGACGCAGCGTCGATCCCACACATGCCGCCACCGTTTCTGGCGCCAGCAAGCTCTCGAGCTCGTAAAACTCTCGCATCCACTCGGGCCGGGCCGACTCGGCAATCTGCACCACTTCTAGGGTGGCCACATCGCTCAGTCGGGTGTGGGTCAGCCGACTGAAGATGTCTTCCATCCGCGCGGCGTGGTCAACCGCAGGGTCGCCGGCGTCGTCGAGGTAGACGACGCAGCGTGGGGTGGCAATGCTGCGATTTGCCCGGGCAATCTCTCGCAGGCGCACAACCCCGGTCGTTGCGGTGCGCTGTGCAGAAACGCCCGCGTAGTGAAAGGTGTTTAGGGTCATCTGCGTGGCCGGCTCTCCCATCGACTGCGCACCAAGCACTCCGACCGCCTCGCCCGGCTGCGCGAGCGCCGCCTGCACTCGCTGGAGGACGTCGCCGCACAGGCTGACCACGGCCATGGCACTAAACCCAAGCTCGCTGACCAGCCGCCGAGAGGACAGCTCGGCGCGGAGGTGGGCACAGAGCACGGCGGTGGCCGCCTGTGTCACGTCGTCGGGGGCCAGCGGAAGCACCAGCCGTGCGACGCTTGCGCACAGCCGCGTCACATGGCGCACGCAGGCATCGGGTCGGGCCCGATCCGCCGCCGGGCGAGGACAGGAAAACTGGCGGGCGCACGCCCTGAGCATCCGATCCATGGGCACGGGCAGCATGGCACTCGCGCCCGTGCGGCCAAAGGCCCGACCCGGCAAAAGGCATGTCCGCAGGCTGCGGCGGTCCGTTTCCAGCTGCGCCATCTCTGCCCGCAGCACCTCGCAACAGCTGGCGCCAATCTGCTCCGGCGTCATGAGGGTGTCGGGGCCGGTGGCGGATTCGTCTGTCGCCCGCTGTCGTGCTTCCGCGAGGGCCGTGTCGGTGTACCCGAGGCGGTCGCGGAGCTCTGCTGTGGTCATCCCCGCCGTCCGCAGGTGCTGCCGGTGCAGATGTCGGGCGTCGCAGCTGTCCTCGCCGTAGGCAAACTGCACAACGCCGCCGCCTCCGTTTCGCACCGTTCCATCGTAGGCCACCACCAGCGTCTCCATCATCTTGATCGTTTGTCGCTGCAGATAGCCCGTGTCTGCCGTCTTGATGGCCGTGTCAACCAGGCCTTCGCGGCCGCCCATCGCATGGAAGAAAAACTCCGCCTCGTTGAGGCCGTTCATGTAGTTGGACCCGATGAAGCCGCCCGCTGCGGCGCCGCGGTTACCGCGGAAAAACGACGGCAGCGTCCGGCCCCGCAGATCCGGTCGTATCCGACAGCCGTCGACATTCTGCTGGCCGACGCAGCCGAGCAGGCCGCCGAAATTGGACGTGCTACCCTTTCCGCCCGAGGTGACCATGTGATTCACGCGATTGGTCCGACCGACCGCTTCGCGGGCAATGTCGCCCGAGGCCATGCGCACCCGGTTGAGCGCCACGTTGGCCATCTGCTCAAACCGCACCGAGTCGGTGCCGACCTCGGCCTCCACCTCGTCCAGCTTCTCCACCCCCGTCGAAACCACCGCCTGTATCCGCCCCTTGATGGCCGGGCTGGCCGTCAAATCGGCCAGCCCAACGCTAAATCCGTACGTTTCCAGCCAGGCACCCACAAGGCGCTGCAGCGCCGTCAAGAGGTCGCGGGCCATCTCCGGTCCGCTGTCGGACCAGACTCGGTGCAGGAGGCCGTTGGCTGCCGTCCCCGTCACCGCGCTGGTCAGCTGCCCGCTGACCAGCTCTCCCCGCCGAATCCACACGTGGGTGTCAAGGGCGTTGAGAAGCTGCAGGCGCCGCAGCTGCACAGGGGGCGGCGGCGCCGCCGCCATGCCGGCCATCTGCGCCGCCTCGTACGTCTCTGTCCGGTGGGTGGCCGAGATGCGCCGCATGTCAAGGTCTGCCGGCAGCAGCAGAGAGATCAGCTGCTTCCCGGTCCAGAGTGCAGTGGGCTTCAGAATCGCGGGGGCGGGCAGGCAGCCAGCGTAGTCGATGGCGACCAGGAGCTGCATGGCGGCAGCACGGTCAAGAAAGCAGTTGCGTTCGCTCAGCAGATAGGCCCCGGTGAGCGTGTCCTGGACCCAGGCAATCACCGGGCGGCTGCTCTGCGAGGAGACAATGTTGTCGGCCGGGGTCATCAGCAGAAGTGCCTCGGCGCGGGCCTCCTCTGTCTGGGGCACGTGGATATTGCACTCATCTCCGTCAAAGTCTCCATTCAGCGGACGAGTGAGCGCAGGATGGAAGCAGATGGTCCGCGGCGCGACCGGTACCACCAGCATGGCCAGCATGGACATCTTGTGGAGGGAGGGCTGTCGATTGAGCAGAACAACATCGCCCCGGATGAGGTTCCGGTGCACAACGTCACCCGGCCGCAGGCGTAGCAGCTCCTCGGCCCCGTGCATCTTGTGCTGCTGGATCATCTGGATATCGATCATCTCCTCGCGTCGACCAATAAAGGTGGCCCCTGGATACCCATCGGGGCTGTCAAAGCTGCGCTGAACACACGCCTGCAGAAAGTCGCGACGCATCGGCGTCACATGCTCCGGGTAGGTCAGCGTCTTGACCATGTACATCGGGAGGCCAACGTCTTGCAGGCGCAAGGTGGGGTCTGGGCTGATGACGGTGCGGGCAGAAAAATCAACGCGCTTGCCCATCACATTGTAGCGCATGCGGCCCTCCTTTCCGCTCAGCCGCTGGCCAATCGACGCGTCCGTGTCGACGCCATCGGCGCCGCCGCCGCCGGCGTCATTACTGCCGTCTCCACCGGACCCGTCGAGGTACTGAGTGACCGCCACCTGCAGTGCATCGGCGGTCGTTTTCAGCACGTGTGGTAGCACATTGGTGGCCCGTGCGTCGGCGAGGACGCTGTTTGCCCGCACGATTGCGCGCAACGACTCGGTCAGGCCGTTCTCTGCACGACACCCCTTTCCGCCACTGGCGCCACTGGCGCCGCCGCCGCTGATCCGGATCGTCGGCGGCGGCACCGACAGGACGCTTATCAGCAGCCACTCTGGCCGCTGACCGGGCGCAATGCCAAGCAGGCGACAGTCGCGCTCGCTCACTGCCGTTAGAATCTTCATCACCCGCTCAGGATCCTGCGCCAGCTCTCGCGCAACGCCCTGCTCGTGCGGTCGCATGACGGCACCGGCGCCGCCGCCGGCCTGCACCCGGACCGCCTGGCAGCTGTCGGCCGGCGCATCGATGCCGTTCAGCCGTCGCTTCTTTGCCGTGCAACCACGCACCGTGCCGCAGGTGTCAATCGATGCACTGGCGTCCGCAAGTGCACGCAGGTGGGCCCGCCGCTCACTGGCCGGTACGATGGGAATGCGGGCGGGCGGAGCACGGTTGGGGTCGGTGGCAGCCGCCGCCTGCTCGGCCGTCATTGTAGCCATTGTTCCGGGCCGGCAGTAGATACAGGTGCAGTATAGCTCGGGCACGTGCAACGGGGCGGACGGCTGCGTCTTGCAGAAGAAGCAGCGGCAGCTCGATGGGTGGTGCCAGTTCAGTTGGCTCTGTCCGCGGGGTTCATCGTGGGCGACCGGGCGCAGCAGCACCCGACTGCACTCGTGGCAGATGCACTGCAGCAGCGCGCGGACGTCGCTCGCATGGTAGATGTTAAAGACCGGCGAGGCCAGCTCAATGTGCCCAGGGTGCCCAGGGCAGGTCTGCACGGTTGCCCGGCAGGTCCAACACTCCTCCCCAAACGTCCATGCCCCCATCCGAGGGTCCATCAACCCACCGGCCGCCGCTGCTCGGTCAGCATATAGCACGTCCGTCTCCACCTTACACACACTGCGTTGCACAATCTCCGTCGGAGAGAAGAGCTGAAAGTGCAACGAGGCCGCAGTCGCGGCCGGCCCAGACATGTCCATCCCTGCCGCTCCGGCTTCGGCTTCCGCGGCCACCGGCCACCGGCCCAGGTCGATAGCAGAACGGCGCCGGTGCCGGTGGGCAAGGCTTTTGTAGAGGGCAGGGCGGCCCGGCCACCACCACCAACCGGATGGTGCATCCGGAACATCCGGAGAACGACCCCGTCCTCTACAAAAGACCGACCCGCCGCCGCCGCCGCCGGTCACGCCGCCATGGCCACGCGCAGGCGCAGAGGCAGCATCGCCGATGTTAGCGCCGATGGAACCGCCGCTGGCGATGGAGGAAGCAGCAGTAGCAGCAGTAGCAGCAGCAGCACGACAACTACCGTTCCGCGGACCTCTTCTTCCTCCGCTTCCCCCTCTTCTTCCCTGCCCGTGTCGCCACGCCCGGCGGACGGAAGCGAGGACGAAGAAAGCAGCAGCAGCAGCAGCAGCAGCATCCGCCCAACCGCCTGTCTTTTGCCGACGGCTGAAGTGGATCCTACCGCTGCGGTCAGCCCGGGCACCGGTGCCCGGGTCGAGTGGCCGCAGTCCAGCGCCGACGTGTACCAGTACGATTACCAGACACTGCACGATTGTATGTTCCTCGTGCACGACATGCCGGCACAGCGTCCACACATTGAGCTTGCGATTGCGCTCTACTGGTGTACCGTGAACAACATCCCCGGCAGCAGCGCGCGCTGGCCGACCCACGGCGGCGTCTGGGCCGGGGCCGTCATTGAACGGGCAAAGAAAATGTGCCGGCGGCGCGGCCTGAGCGGGCCGCCGGCGGCGGCAGCAGTCGGCGCCACCGCAGAGGGGAGCGCCTACGCGGCCGCGGTAGCGCACGCTACCGCCGGTGGTGGCCGCGCCGACCAGCCGACGACAACGAGACCCACCCGTCTCAACTACTGGACCCCCGGGCAGTGGAAAGCGTTTGTCCGCGCAGCGCTGTACAACTACCTCTATCTGCTTGCCACCGAGGCCGAGCAGATTGAGCAGATCGAGTGGGTGGTAGAGTGCTGGAGACAGGCCGTCGACCTGGTGCCGGGCGACAGTGCGGCGGCCATGCCGGCGACGCCGGTCACCGCTGCCGGCAGTCCCGTCGTACTTCCGCCGGTGCCGCTGGTGCACTGGGAGGCAGTGGCAACGAGGGCCGTCGTGGGCATCAGGGTGCAGCCGATCGGCACGCTGACCCGGGCCCTGCTGAAACACCTGCGCATGCGCCAGCGGATCCACGACCTCCGCGGGATCCTGGACACCCTGTTGACCTACAATATTCAGGTGGCAACCAACGCCACCGAGGTGTCCGAGCAGATGCTGGCCGGAAACGCTGGTCCGCTGACCGCGGCGGTTGCCACCGGCGCGGGCCCCGAGGAGATTGCCCAGGTTAACGAGTTTTGCACCATGCTGCAGACGGCCATGGCCGAGCCCCTCAGCGGGGAGCTGCAGGCTGCGCTGCGGCGCGGGACCACCCTCCCGGAGGATACCCTGCGGGCCAGCCTGGTTGTCATGGGCCTTGACCTGAAGGACGCACTGCTCACCGCTGAGACCTTTTGGGCGGCCTCCATCCAGAAAGCGGTGCCGTGGGACGCAAAGGAGATGCAGGCAAAGCTTGGCGCCGACGGATACTGGAGCGCGGGCGAGGCACCGGACCTGGCGGGCGCAGCCGACGGCCGACGGATGCGCAGGGCACACGCGATCTACCAGGCCTGCAGCGTAGACGACCGGCTGAAGCTCTGCGCACAGCGCAGCGGACTCTGCGCAGACTACGGCGGGCTGAGCCGGGAGAGGGTTCGAATGTTTGTGCATCATGCCGGCCAGCTCGTGCCGATGCCGGCCGGCCTCCGCAAGCTCTTGCCGGAAATTGACGCAGCCGCCATGGCGCCGGGCGGTGCCGCGCGGCGAAGGGTCCAGGCCCTGCTGCGCCAGCTTCCGGTCGTGGCCGAGGCCGCCCCCGCGCTGCGAGAGACGATCTTGCCCTCTGACGCAGACGGGACGGCGGCGGCGGCGGCGGACGAGGAGGCCTCTGCAGCCGCCGCAGCCGCGCCCGGACCTGTGGCGGGCGCTGGCGCGGGCGCGGGCGCGGGACGAAAGCGCAAGCGGCGCTCGGCGCCGCCCGGGTCGTCGGAGGAGCTTCCCTGCTACCGAATGCCGGAGCGCTTCCATGAGCTGCTGGCGGCCGTGCACGCAAGCAGCGACGGGCGCCACTGGTTCGCTCGCTACCGTGCACCAATGAAGCGACTCAGCGACGGCAAGGCCCACCGGTACCAGGCCGAATGGGAGAACTGCTGCGCGGCCCTTGCCAGTGTGCCGGCACCGGCGCGATGGGCGGCAGACGGACACACCATCGAGGTGGTCGATCTTGTGGTCCTCCAGCGGGCCTTGTACTGGTGGAGCCCCATCGAGCGCAGGCCCTCAAACTTTAATCGAGACCGCTCCCTCTTCCGCTTCTCGACAGAGGAGCGCCGCAGCGGCCTGGCTGCGGTGTATCGACATGCCCCGGTCGAGGGCGAGACATTCTCCAGCGCGCCGGGCGGCTGGCACATTACAAAGCGCCGGGAGACAAAGCGGAAGCGGCTCCCGGACACCCGCTAGCGTGTTCTGCTTTCGTACAAAAGAACACCTTTTCCATAAATATAGGCACCCGCGCAAGGATCCTCCTTCGCCACCGCCCCCCCCCTCCGGCTCCGCCGCCGTTGTCAGCGCATTATCTTCACAATGGATGCCCATGACGACCCGGCAGACACGCTCGGGTGTCTGCTGGACGCTCAGCTGGAGAAGATGAATGTGGCTTCACACAGTCCCCCGCCGGCCTCGCCGGTGCCTGTCGATGCCGTTGCAGCCGCGGAGGCGCTGGTTCCAGGCATCTGCTGGACCCCGGGTGACCCAGACACAGACGACGGGGAGATTTGCGCACACCTGCTCACCGGCATCGTTCTGCGGCGGGCAGCGCAGGTCGCATGGAAGCGTCGGGCAAAGCAGGTGGCCGCGATGAAGGCGCGCGCGGCCGCGAGGAAGGCAACAAAGACGCGCGCGAGGAAAACCGGCAAGGGACAGGGGCACGCACGCGGTCGTTCGCTGTAAAGGATTGGACCAGGCAATATCCGCCAGCCGGTGACACCGGTCGTTCTGGATGTCTACCAGGTCACCGCGGGCGCCAAAGGGATAAACCACGCCCGTCCTCATCCCATGGACCCAACCCAGCCAGACGGCCGCGATCCGCTCGACCCGTATGACCACGCACGTGCACATCAGCGAAGACTGCGCGCCAGAGGCCGTCGACGCGTCGCAGGTCTACTGATTGCCGTGATATGTCTGCTACTCATCTGTGTCGGCTTTCCGCTCTTCTGGGTCAGTGCTCTGGGCGGATGGCCGCTGATGCGCCAGGATAGGGCGGACGTGGTCCGAGAACGAGATGACCGACTCGCCCAGTAAATCTCTCTATATCTGTTCTTCGCGGCAGAATAATCTTCGCTTCCCTACATAAGCAGCGGGGCGGCACGCCCACATCCACCCGCATGCCCGTCGCCGTGATGGCACCCGTTGCAATGTCTGGACAAACCGACGCCGAGGTTGACCAGATTCTCAGCCGAGTCCTGCACCCAAAGCGGCCGGCACCCGACGCGGACGCACAACCAGCCCAAGAGCGACCACCGTTGCCAGCGGCCCAGGCACAGTGGGAGGACCAGCGGCCGGCGGCGTACCGACTGCTGCTGCACCCTCCGCCGCGGAGCAGTCATCTGCGAGTGTCACCGATGAGCCTGTCGCCTGCTGCCAGTCTGCCACACTCGCCCACCGCGACGAAGCTGATGTACCTGCACCGAAATCTGCGAATGCGAGCAGTCCTGAGCCTTCGAGTCAGGGTGATGAGCCCCTGTCTGATCCGGGGGTCGCTGTGGGGCCCGGGCGGCCCGCAGGCCTTTCCGCTGTCGGCGGAGCGGGTGAATGTCCACTACGTGCTACAGGGCGGACAAGCGTACAACTTTCACTTTGCCCTTTCGTCGGAGGAAGGCGCCGCTGATGCGATCTTTGCGGACCTTGACGCCGCTCGGGCCTGGAAGGGCTACGCGTGGTCTGAGCCGATTGGCCCGGGCTTTGTCTGGAACCGGTACGGGACCGTGCGCGACAACCAGTCTGGCGAGCTGACCGACATGCTGGACAAGGCCTTTGCCCGTAACCAGCTTCGCCTGCTGCCTCGCTCGCCGGTCAACTCGGACGGGATGATTGCGCGCTGGACCACCGACCCGACCGACGCCAACGCCGACTGGATGCTGTTCCGGCTGACCCGGGAGTTTTCGCTTGATCGCACAGACGACGGCCCCGCGCCGGTCACCGACGTCGTTCGCGCCGCAGACTGGCGGCTGGCGGATAGCAGCGCCCACCTCGCCGGGGTTGCCGGTGAACGGATGGGGTAGGAAAGAGGGACGCGGGCGGGTAAAATACATTTAATAGACCTACCGTCGCGGCGTCCCTGTCCTATCCTGCCCGTCCGCCGTCTGCGGGTTGGCCAAATGTGCACACTGCACGTGGAGCTGCGCGCTGACACCCTGCCGGTAAGCGGAACCCCCGCTGCTGCTGCTGCTGCTGCTGAGACTGCAGTGCGGGTGAGCTATGCGGAGAGTCGGCACTTTGCAACCATCCGGCACCTCGTGGACGACTGTGGGTCCACCGGGGACCGGGTGGTCATTGAGCTGCCTCAGCATCTTTTGCAGCCGGCCGTCCAGGCTGCCGTGTCCTTTGTGCGCGACGGGCGCCTGAGCGCGTGCAGCTTTGCAGAGCTGTGCGCGGTCGATACTGCCGCCGACTGGCTGGACTGCGGTCCGCTGCTCCGCGTCACCGAGCTTGCGCTGGCCAAGCATATTAATGCGGCCGCGGCCGCGCCAGACGCTGCGGTCGCCCTCTGCGCTCTTATCGGGATCACCGACTCCCTCCCCCCTGACAAGCTGGAGCAAATCCGCAAAGAGCACGTTTACTGCACCAACGCGTACGATACTGCCGGCGCACTGTCATCCGCGGGGACGGCCGCCGATTAAAACTGCACATACACCCCGTACGGGTCCCCGGTCAGCGCACGCGGGCAGAGGAGCGGACCGGTCGGGTGTCCGCCCAGCGGGGACCGGGCCCACCCACCCAACTCGCCCCGCGCCTCCAGCTGCCGCGCCAGCTGGCTGCGGTCTGCCGCGGCCAGAAAGATGGAAGCCGCCCCGCGGCGGGGATCCTCGGCGCCGAAGAGGCCACGCTGCACCTCCTCGCTGCTGCCGGCAAAGAGCAGGTGGCCAGTGTTGCTCGCCACACAGACGGTGGCATGGGGCAGCGCCACCGCAGCGGTCGCGGGAAACCACTCGGCTGCCCCGGATCCGACCGGCGGCGGCAGCCGAGCGGCCCGGTGGAGCGTATCCGTGCCGGGGGGAAAGTCGGCTCCAAGCTGGCGCCGTGTGTTCATCCCGGCCACCAGAACAGCCTGGCTCTGCGCGTCCAGCGCAACCATGTGCGCCAGTCCGCCGGAAAGTCCCCGAATCCGCTCGGCCGCCCCGCTGGGCGCACCGGCAGCCGCGTCCAACGGCAGGATGACGTGGTGGAAAAATGGATTCTCCGGAGTGGGCCGTGCTGCCGCGGCTTCAAGCGCGCGCAGCAGCTGGGCCGGCGAGGCGGCGGGATTTCCAATGCCGGCCATCTGGCGGAAAAAGCCAAAGGGGTTGTCCGCCGGCTCTAGATTCAGATCAAAGTCCAGGTCGGCGCTCTGCGTCGCCGCGATGATGTGCGCCTTTGCCTCCTCCGTGCTGGAATGGCTCTCGGTGAATGGGCGCCCGACCAGCAGAGCCGCCGGTGGCGCATCGACACTCTCGCGCGTCACCACTACCAGTCGACCGGGCACGGCCACAATCGACGCCACCCGGCTTTCTCCGCTTCCGCTCCGGTCGTCGTCCGACTCGGAAAAGTCCCCGCTGGCCTCGTCCTCCGGGGCGACAGACAGAATTCGCATGGCCGCCTGGCGACGCAGCTCCTCGTTCCGCGTCTTGCGCTGCACCTCCCACTCTGCCGCTTGTTGGCGTCTGCTCGCTGCTGCCTTCTCTCGGCTGCCTTCTGCGGCGCCGGCCACGTCGTCTCTTGCCCGGGCGAGGGCAGCCTGGGCCACTTCGACGTCTGCGAAGCGCTGCTGGCGTTCTGCAATGCGCTGCTGCACGCCGGCCCGGAGCGCAGTACCCAGGCGCACAAGGCGCGCCTGCTGGCCTGCGACAGACAGCGGGAGTCGCAGGCGCCGCCAGGCCGGCACGGACAGATGCAGCCGCGGTCGGCCGGGGCCTGGAAGTGCGCTCTCCATCTGACCGCTGACCCACAGGCCGCCCGAGCTGTCGACGGCAGCAAGCTGATGCAGTGAGCCGGCCAGCTGCCGGATCGGGGACGGCAGCACCACCGGGGCACTGGCCGCCTCCTGATTCGGGGCAATCGGCTCGGCGTCCTGGGCGTTCTTGAGCTGCGTCGCGATGGACAGCGGCGTCTGCAGCCGCTGCCAGATCATCGGCCCGCTGCGGAGCGGGGCCATCTGCTGGAGGCGTGGCGCCGTCCCGGCGGAATACCCGGGCGGCGCGAGCAGCTCGTCGAGCCATGCGGGACTCACAGCAGAGCGCAGGTGCCCGTAGAACAGGCGACCGCTGGCATAGAGGAGGACGACGGCGTCCGTTGCCTGACCGGCCGGGTCAAGGGCGGCGCCATGCAACACGACAATCTGCCGGACCCTGTCTCCGGGCAGCCGCATCGTGTCGACTGCCGTGCTCTGCAGTGCGCCCGTGGCCGGGGACTCGCTGATCATCAGCAGCTGCCCGGCAGCGGAGAGCCCGAGCAGAATGCGGACGTCCGGCTGCCTGGCCAGCTGCACTGCCTGCAGCTGGTGAATGCGGGCGCGGGTAGGCGTCGCCCGCACTGCCGCCGCTGCCGCCGCAGGGCCGGCCACCGGTCCGACCAGCAGCAACCGACGGCTGGTCTGGGCAATGGCGCGAAAGGCTGCCATACCGAGCCAGCTGTCTCCGTCGTTGAGGAACGGGGTCCCTTGGGTGGCCTCGTCGGCTTGCCGCAGCAGCACGTTTCGCCGGATCCAGTTTCCAACGCAGTCCACCGCCCAGGGATACCGCACGGCGACGGCGGCCACCCACAGAATCTCTGCCGCGTTCAGCTCGCGCGTGATCGCGCTGCCCCGCTCCGTGCCGGTCAGGGCCAGGGTGGCGGCCACTGCGTCCTCCTCCAGCCGGGCGGCCACCAACGCGCCGAGGCCGACGCGGTCCGCCCGCACCGCGCCTAGCAGTCGATCTACGTCGCCCGCCGAGTCAATCGTCGCAAGAAGGCGACCGGGGCCGGCCTGCAGGCCGCCATGCTGCCAGATTGCCGCGTCCAGCGACGCCCGGATCCGCTTGCCGCCGCCGCCGCCGCCGCCGCCGCCGCCGCCGCCGCCGCCGCCGCCGGTGTCGTCGGTGGCCGGCCGCTTACGCCGCCGGCCGCCGGTGTCGATCACGTCGGTGGCCGTCTCGTCGTTCGAGTCTGAGCCGATGTACGACGGGGGCCAGGCGGCCTCCGCACGATCCGGCCCGTCCGAGGAGCTCGACAGCGACCAGGAGGCGCTCATTCTCCGGCACGGCGCCGTGGGTGAGGGTGCGGCGACCGGTGCCGACAATCCGTTATACGCGCCCCGATTCCTTGTGTCCGCCCGCCGTTCCGATGTTCTTCTCAATGGAAGCGGTCATGTGTTCGGCCCGTGCATTTATACCGGGGTGGCAGACGCGCCACCACCACCACCACCCGCTCCTTAACGCATCAGCACGCACTCTGACCGTCGCGACATCATGGCAGCTAACGATAGCATCAGCAACAGCAACGACAGCAGCAACAACGACAGCAGCAGCAGCATGAGCCCGAGTCCTGTCCGGAACAGCCAGCAGGCTGTGCCGTGGGCAGAGAACACCCGAGCCGCCGCCATCAGCACGGCGCCGGAGGACCAGTGGATCGAGTTCTCTCCAGACGGCATGATGCTGATGCTGTACCCGGAGAGGATTCCCGCGGGCGGCCTGAAGATTGACTCGTTCACCCGCCAGCTGAACCTGTACGGCTTCTCAAAACGTCGCGCAGAGGAAGGCGATGCGCCGACTGCCCGGCGCTTTGTTCATCGCGCGGGTCACTTTTTCCGCAATGCGCCGCCGGCCTCGATCGCCAAGGTGCGCCGCAAGCGGACAGGCCGCGCCGCCGCGGCCCAGCCCGCACGCGGAGCAGGGACGGGCGCACGGACACCGGCCGACGCGGAAGACGCGGCGGCGACGACGGCCGCCGCTGCTGGGACCGATGGCGCCCTGTTGGTTGTGCCGGACGATCTAGAGGCAGCAGGGATTGACGCAATGCCCGCAAGCGCGCGCTCGGCACTCAAGCGCCAGCTGGTGTCTGCGATGGATTGCGTTGTCGAGACACGCGCCAGCATGGGCAGACTGGAGACGGTCATGGCGGCGTATCTGTCCGCCCTGCAGCAGGCAGAACGGGACGCCCCGGCTGCTCCGCCCCGGCGGGAGGTAGCAGCGGATGATCCGATGGCAGAGTAAACGCTCTCCGCAAAACTGATGGTTTTTCCCGCAAATTTCCAGGCGCACCATTCTGCGCGCACAGCACGTACAGCACGCCGGGATGGCCCCCGCAAAACAGCAGTATCGCTGGCAGATTGTCGCACACCCGCGCGGCCGGGACGCCGCGTACAACGGGTGGAATCTGCGGAGCAACCAGATGAAGGCGGTAGCCCGAAGGATGCGCCACCTTCCCCTGCAAACCGAGCACGGCGGCATCCAGTACGGTCGGGTGTCCCATGCGTTCTTTCACCCGGCCGACCAGACGCTGCGGGCAAACTGCGAGACAATGGCCTCTCGGCCGATCCATGGCATCGCCATGAAGCGCAAGATTCGCGACAGGTCCGCCACCGAGTGCTCCCTGTCGCTCCGTTGCTTTCTCTCTGACCCAGACGACCTGGGCAGCTCAGTCTACGGCCACACCCCGACGGAGCTGAGCATGGTCAAGCAGGGCGACCGCCCGGGGTGCAAGTTTGTCTGCGAACTGGACAGTGACTGGAATCCCATCCCCACCACGGCCAGCAACGGCGGCGGCGGCGGCGGCGGCGACACGGGTGGGGCAAAGCGCCCAGCCCTGGGCGCTGCCCCGTCAGCCGCGCAGGTGATGGCAGCACGCGCAGAGCTGAAGGCGCTGCAGCGGCAGACTGACGCAAATCACGCCAACCTGCAGCGGCTCAACGGCCGCGGTGGCCGCTAGTGGCGCGGCTCGGGTCGGCGTCGTGGTGGGGTGAGGTGTGCGCAAACCGTAAAGGAATCTATCGACACTTGCTATATGCTCAGCTGGCCCGACCGGGCAAGCCTTGCCACCGCGGTCATGTGGCCATCGCGGCTGCTTGTGCTTTTCCTGGCGGCGCTCGGCGCTGCGCGCCTCTCGGCGGCCCGACGACCCGGCGCCGCTACCTGCCAGTCGGTTCGTTTCCTTGGCGACACGCTGCTGAAACCCGACAGCGCGCGGGATCCGGGCTGCCGGGTATGCGAGGCTGGCGATCCGTGCCCGCAGCGGCCGGACGGCATGTGTCTTGGCGGCGGCAGCACGGCGTGTTGCCTGCCCGTCAGGGATACCTCCTGTGCTGCGCTGATCTTTCCCGGCGAAGACGGGGGCTTTAAACCGCTGGCCGCCGACGACACCCAGTGCGGAGCCGGCGTCCTGCCGGGAACCTCCTGCGCCGGCGGTGCCGGAAATTGCCTGGGCCCGGCAGACGGCCGCTGCTGTCTGCCGAGCCAGACCCCGCTGCCCAGCCCGGGCTGTCAGGCCCGGAACGGCGACTTTCCCAACGGTCTACACTACCCGCCGTGCGGCACGCAGACACAGGGCACCACCTGTGCGCCGACGCGCGGCGGCGCGACCGGAATCTGCATGGGCGGCGACGCCAAGGTCTGCTGTCTCCCCGCCACGAGGCAATGGAAGGAGAAGGAACGGGTGCGAGAGAAGGAGAAGGAGGCGCCACCGCCGCCGCCGCCACCACCGCCCCCGCACACGAGGCCAGTTTGGCGGGAAGAGTGCGCCGCGTTGATCTTCCCGGGCGAGGAGGGCGGGTTCAAGCCGCTGAGTCTGCACGACAGCCTTTGCAATCACGAGACGACGCCGGGGGCGCCGTGTGGCGAGGGCGCGGGCTGCTGCCTGGGCGACGGCCACGGTCGATGCTGTGTGCCCAGCCGCCGGCCCGAGCCGGCGCCGGCATGCGAGCACCGGTATCCTTCCTACCAGGAGGGCATTGAGTATGGGCCCTGCGGCCACCAAGCGGCCGGCACCAGCTGCTATCCACACGAGGGTCTCCAAGGCCGCTGCCTCGGCCGCGACACCCGGGTCTGCTGCACAAAGCAGAAGGAGAAGGAAAAGGAGAAAAAGCATCCCCCGTCGAGCACCAGCACGACCTCGACCTCCACAACCGGCACGACGGGGGCGCCAGGTACCACCAGCACAACGTCGACCTCCACGACGGGAACGCCAGGTACCACCAGCACAACATCGACCTCCACGACGGGAACGACCGGCACAACTGGCACCACGGGGACGACAAGCACGACCGGCACCACCGGTACGACCAGTACCACAGGGGTGCCAAGTACAACCGGCACCACCGGCGGGCCACCGCCGCCGCCACCGCCGCCGCCGCCGCCGCCGCCATCGTGTTATCCAGCATGCGGCGCGTGCGAAGAGTGCCACCAGGGCAGCTGCCAGAGCATTGAGGCGATTCTGGGGATCGAGGAGTGCTGTGCGACACATGCCGACTGTGACGACCACAACAACTGCACCAGCGAGTTCTGCCACCCCTACACGGACCGCTGCGTGCGACACACCCCCTCGATCGACGACGGCTGCGTCTGCACGACAGACACGTGTGATCCGGTCACCGGTATCGAGTCGCATGTGCCAGTGCCTGGCTGCTGCAAGAACAACCACATGTGCCTGACCAGCGAGCAGTGCGCCGAGGGCTACTGCAACCTCGCCGACCACACTTGCAGCTTCCTGGCCAAGCCGGAAAACACCAGCTGCACCACCGGGCGGCTCTGCGACCTACCCGGTCGCTGTGTGGGGCTGATGTGCGAGGCGGCGCAGCGCGACTGCTCGGACGGGTTCAACTGCACCGACGACTCCTGTGACGAATCGGACGGCCAGTGTGTCCGCCTGTCGGTGCATGCTGCCTGCAACGTAGACGCAGACTTTTGCGCCGCGCCGCTGCAGTGCCGGCCTCACCACTGGCAGGCAGATCCGGTCAGCGGCTGCGCGCCACCGGACGTCCCCCCGGCGCCAAAGTGTGCCGAGATTGTTGGCACGTGCGGACGACAGTTCTGCAACAGCACCCTGCAGGACTGCGACACCGTGGCGGATGACACCCTCTGCCTGGGGGTGCTGCCGACGACCGAGTGCGGCCAGCCGCGCTGCAGCACGGAGACCTTTCACTGCTACCTGGAGCCGCAGGACAGTCTCTGTCCCTCGGATGGCCCTGGCTGCACGGAGCCCTTCTGCGACCAGACGGGCAGCTGCCAGCAGGAGGCGCTGCACCCACGATGTGACGACGGCGTGTACTGCAATGGCGAGGAGCGCTGTGCACCCCGGTCTCCCCACGCGGATACCCGCACCGGATGCGTGCCCGGTCAGCCCATCGTCTGCCCGAATGCCACCGAGTGTGGCGCGGGCTACTGCGAGGAGCAGTGGCGCACCTGCAAGCTGCGCGCAGACTCGGCCCTCTGCCCGCTGGTCGGCGACTGCCAGCGGGGGCGCTGCACGCCCGACCACTACCAGCCGGGCAAGTTTGTCTGCACCCCCCTGCTCCTGCATCAGCTCTGCGCCGACAATGCATCCTGTACCCACGACCGCTGCCGCCAGGGCGGGCGCTGCGTGAACCTGCCTCGGCACGACCGCTGCCAGGGACCCGTGCCGGATCTCTGCAGCACAGACCGCTGCGAGCCGCTGGCCGAGGGGGCCGACCCGGACAGCGGCTGCCGGCACACGCCAAACTGGCACACGCGCTGCAACGACAGCAACCCCTGCACCGAGACCGGCTGCGTCCCGGAGACGGGCGAGTGCCTGAACGCGGTCGGCGCAAACCTGTACCGGCCCTGCGACGACCTGGACCAGTGCACCGAGGGAGACAAGTGCCAGCCGAGCGGCGAGTGTCGCGGTACCGCACGACAGTGCACCGAGGCCAAGGGGCCCTGCCAGCGGAACGTCTGCGTGCAGGGCGAGGGCTGTCTGGTGCGCAACCTGGCCACCGGCACACACTGCGACGACGAGAACGACTGCACGCCCGGGCAGGACGTCTGCGCGCAGGGCTGGTGCGTCGGAAACGGTACCGAGCTCGACTGCGACGACGGCAACCTCTGCACCGACGAGTACTGCCGGCCCGACGGTGGCTGCCAGCGCTCAAACCGGGCACCGATCGGCGAGCTGTGCGGATCGGCGGTCGGCGTGTGCGAGCAGGGCCGCTGGGCCTGCGCAAACGCCAGCACCGGCGCGGTGGCCTGCGTGGGCGCCACGGGGCCCACGGTCGACGACGAGGACACGCGGCGCTTCCCTGATCTCTGCAATGGCCTCGACGACGACTGCGACGGTCTCGTCGACGAGGGCTGCGGCACCACCTGCGCCAACAACCACGACTGTGACGATCGCGAGTGCCACCTGAAGCAGTGCATCGACTCGATCTGCGTCTACTGGAACGCGCCAAACACCACCGTGTGCGACGACCAGAACGCCTGCACCGCCGGCGACCACTGCAAGCAGGGCAGCTGCACCGGCGGCCCCGCCCTCAACTGCAGCCTATCCTACACGGCCGGTGGCTGCCTGCAGCCGCTCTGCCGGCCGGAGAGCGGCTGCGTCATTGGGCAAACGCCTGCAGGCCACCCCTGCGACGACGGGGACCTGTGCACTGCGTACGAGACCTGCGACGGCCAGGGCCACTGCGGCGGCACCGGGTCGGTGCACCACACACACTGCCCACCGCGACCCTGCCACGACGTCATGTGCATCCGGGAGACGGGCGAGTGCGAGTACACGCCAAACCAGGCGCCGTGTGAGGACGGCGATCCTTGCACCGTCGGAGACCGCTGTAACGGGAACGGCACCTGCGTGTCCGGCGCCGGCCAGCTGCCCTGCGACGACGGCAGCAGCTGCACCGACAGCCACTGCCGGCCGGGGGTCGGCTGCGTGCACCCCGTGCGCGACTGCGACGACGGCTTGAACTGCACCCACGATCTCTGCGTGCCGAGCTCAGCGTACGGCTGCCAGCACCCACCGATCGACTGCGACGACGGAGAGGTGCTGACCGTGGACAGCTGCGTGGAGGAGGACGACGGCCGCTGTCAGCACGACTGCCGGGAGGAGGACGGCTGCTGCCTGCTGCCGTCCTACCACTACGGCCCGGTGCGGCCCTTTGCCCTTGACGTCTGCGGGGTCTGCAACGGCACCACCACGGATCCCCACCTCTGCGACCCGTGCACCGGCCTCCCGGTGCCGGCCGCCTGCTGCCGGACCGATCGCGACTGTGCCCAGCAGCCCGTGCCGAACGGGACACACCCCGACTGCAGCGCGCACCTCTGCGACGAGACAACGCACCGATGTGACGTGCGGCCCAGAGAGCGCGGCGCACACTGCGAGGACGGCCGATTCTGCACGACGAGCGACCGCTGCGACGGCCGCGGCCTCTGTCTGCCCACGGCGCGCCGAGACTGCGACGACCACGACGCGTGCACGGTCGACACCTGCCTCGAGGAGGACAAGGCCGGTCCCTGGGACACGCCCCAGGGACGCTGTGTGTCGCTGCCGTGCGCACCACGGGCACACGTGCGTGTGCGCGCCGTTACCATGCCCTGCCGGCCGCTGACCGGCAGCGCCCACCTGACCGGCCTGAGCGGCTGCCCGAACGCCACCGGTGGGCCCACCGTCGAGTGGCGCAACATCAGCGACGGCAGCCTGCTCTTCACCGGACGCTGGCTGTCGGGCGTCGCCGCCGGGCGCTACCTGCTGCGCATCACACACCTGACCGGGCCCGGCGGACCCTGCGTGCACGAGGAGATGGTCGAGGTGCCGGACGAGACGGGCGGCCGGCCCTGCACAAACTGCACGTCTGCGCTCAGCGAGGGAAATTCGTGCGACAACGGGGATCCCTGCGACGGCACCGACGATCGCTGCATCGCCGGCGCCTGCACGGGCAATGCGACGGCAGAGCAGGTCTGCGAGGCGGTCTGGGCGGCAGATCCCACCTACGCGCCCGAGTGCCGCCATCCCCAGGACAGGGTCGAGTGCCAGCCGGCACCCTGCGACGGTCCCACCCGGCCCCGCTGCCGCCTGAAGGGCGCCGAGCAGCGCCATCGGTTGGAGCCACAGCAGTGCCGCGAGGGCGACCGGGCGTCGCGCTGCGCCATCCGGCCACCTGCTGCGGCCGATCAGGAGGTCTGCCTGAACGGAACACTGCTGCCCGTCTGCCTCGGTAAGGGTCGCATGTGCCGTCGCGTGCGCCTGTGTGCTGCCTGCCGATAGGACGTTGCATGTGCACGCGGGTGAGTACACGCGGGTAAGTGTGAGGTTCAGGTAAGTTGGCCAATGCCAATCGGGGACCGACCCGGGGGACCGACCCGGTGGACCGGTGGACTTTACCCTACGAGCGCTGACCCGGCCGGCAGAGTCTGCAGACTGTTCCTGGGCGCCCGGGCCCACAGAAACCGCCACACCACCGTTGCTGCCTCCGCTGAGCAAGCCGGGCTACGTAAACACCCTCATGTAGCTGCCCACGGACGCGTTGCACATCGGGCAGCGGGCGTTTGACCTGCTCAGCTTCTTCACACAGCCTTCACAGAACGACTGGTGGCCACAGGGGACAGCGACGTGCGTACGCGGTGCATCCATGCAGACCACACACTCAGTCTGCGCTGCGCATGCCACTTTGGCCAGGGGCAGAGCGGGCGGCTCATCTGCAGTGGGCATACCTGCTGGTTCCTCGCCCAGACGGAACCAGCTTTCTTTCTCCTCTGGAGGTATGGTCAGCAAAGTGTCGCGACCAACGCGAATGGCCGCACGATCCCACATTTGAACAGAGTGGAGTGAGTGGTCGACCCAGTCGACCATCGATTCCGGCACAAACAGCGGCATAATATTGTCTGCGCGGCTCTCCCCGCCGAGTATAAAGGCCCTGAGCCGGTTTCCCTGATGTCCTGGTCGAATTCCCATCGACCGCACCCGTGCCGACGCCCCATCCCACGCCACAATCCTCAGCGGACCGCCATCATCATCAGGGGGCCAGATCAATCGTTCTAGGGTTGTGAGTTGGGCACGAGTGGTCACATTCTCGATGCTCATATGACTCGGCGCACGTTTACTGCCGTCGCTGAGTGGGCACTCG
>JAJCXW010000130.1 GCA_029263235.1 Acidimicrobiales bacterium | reverse complement strand
GCAGGCTCGATTCCACAGAGTTGAGATGTACGGGCGCCGTAATGGGGCGACGGAAGAAGCGTAGCCAACCCCGACGCGTGACTACCCCGAGAATTCACCATGAAATACGCACCGAACCGGCCCGGGAGATGCGAGAGTGGTCGGGTGAGCACTCCAGACATCGCCATCCCATCCCACATGCTTCCCGCCGACGGGCGTTTCGGCAGCGGACCCTCCAAGGTCCGCCCCGAGTCGGTCAGATCGCTGGCCGACCACGCCGCCGACTACATGGGTACATCACATCGTCAGCCCACCGTGCAATTCGTGGTTGCCGAGCTCCGCAACGGACTATCGGAGATGTTCGCGGCTCCCGACGGCTACGAGATCATCCTCGGCAACGGCGGAGCCACCGGATTCTGGGACTGTGCAACGTTCGGACTGATCGAGCAGCGCTCGCATCATCTCTCCTTTGGCGAATTCGGGGGCAAGTTCGTGAAGGCCGCCGCCGGAGCGCCTCATCTCGATGACCCTTCCGTTGCCGAATCCGAGCCCGGCACCCACCCCGACCTGGTCGCCGTCGACGGCGTTGATGCCTACTGCTATCCCCACAACGAGACATCCACCGGCGTGATGATCGATCCGGCCCGCCCCGACAACGGCTATGCTCTCACCCTCGTCGACGCCACATCGGGAGCCGGAGGCCTGCACTTCGATCCCCTGGCCACCGACGTTTACTACTTCTCGCCGCAGAAGGCCCTGGCATCCGACGGCGGTCTCTGGTTGGCGATGGTGTCGCCCGCAGCGGTCGAACGAATCGAGAAGATCCACGCTTCGGGAAGATGGCGGCCAGCTTCGCTCGACCTCAAGCTAGCCCTCGACAATTCCCGCAAGGACCAGACCGACAACACTCCGGCCCTCAGCACGATCTTTCTCACCGCCCAGACCGTCAACTGGATCAACGAGAACGGCGGACTCCCGTGGGCCGCGGCTCGGAGCGCCCAATCGGCCGCTCATCTGTACGGCTGGGCCGATCAGAGCCCTGTCGCTTCGCCCTACGTCCAGTTGGACTCACAGCGCAGCCGGGTGGTCGGCACAATCGATTTCGACGATTCCGTCGACGCCGATGTCATCTCGGCGGCGCTTCGCGCCAACGGGATTCTCGACACCGGCGGCTACCGAAAGCTCGGCCGCAACCAGTTGCGAATAGGCATGTTCCCCGCGATCGACCCCGACGATGTTCTGGCGCTCACCGCGTGCATCGATCACGTAATCGAACACCTCGCCTGACCCCAACGATCAGGGATTGATCCCCGGGCGCGCCGCTGGCCCTACATCTGCCGCGCGGCGCGGCTCCGAGAGTGCCAACGCGGCCAGAATCACGTTGCGGAGCTCCGCGGGCTCGATGATCTCGTCGTAGCTCAGCCGCGACGCCGACCGGTAGGCGCTCTCGCTTTCGGCTCGTCCCAGGTTCGTTGCAGTGTCGTCGTCGGCACCGACCGCGTTGGCCGCGCTGCGAGCCCCCATGGCCCCCAGCGTGGCCCCCGGAAAAGCAAAGCTCAGCGATTGGCCGTCGTAGGGGTTCATGGCCATGGCCGAGCTTCCGAACCCATACGCCTTGCGAAGCGTGACATGAATCTTCACGGTGGTCGCTCGGCTCTGGGCCGCGAACATGCGGGCTCCGGCTCGCAGGATTCCGGCCCTCTCCGCCTCCGAGCCGGCCAATGCGCCAGGGGTGTCGGCCAAGAAGACCAAGGGCAGGTGGAAACTGTCGCAAACCTGGATGAAGTGGGCGGCCTTGTCGGCGGCCTCGACGTTGATCGAGCCGGCCAGCACCATCGGCTGGTTGGCGATCACTCCCACCGGGATCCCTCCGATCCGGGCCAAGGCACACACGATCGACGAGCCATGGTCGGGCTGCACTCGGAAGAACGACCCGCCATCGACCACCCGGCTGACCACCGAACGCACGTCGTAGGTTGCCGCACCGTCTCGGGGAATCAGATCGACCAGATCCTCGAGCCTTCTCGAACCCATGTCGTCGGTTTCGGCCCGCGGCGGTGCTTCCCAGGCCGACGATCCGAAGAACGACAGGTAGGTGCGCACATCCGCCAGCAATGACAGGTCGTCGGTGGCGAGATTGTGAATCAATCCGCTGCCCACGGCCACCTCGGGCCCACCCAGATCAGACTTTGAGATCTTCTCGCCGATCGCGGCCTCGACCACAGGAGGGCCAGCCGTGAAGATGGCGGCATCAGGGGTCATCAGAGAGAAGTCACACAACGGTGCGGTGATCGCGCCGTGCCCGGCCGATGGGCCCATGACGCCGCACACCATCGGCACCAGACCCGACAGGCCTGCCTGTTGCTGGAGATCTCCGGGGCCGCCGCCGACCGGATCACCGGGTAAGGCCGGACGATGCCCCGCACCCTCGAGCAGCATTACCAGAGGTATTCGTTCTCGGCGGGCAATGTCGGCAAGACGCCAACGTTTGCGGCTTGCGGCCGGACCGATCGAACCACCGGCCGAAGTGAAGTCCTCGGCTCCCACCGACACCGGACGCCCTTCGATCGTCCCGACTCCTGCCACCAGAGCGTCGGCGGGAATCGCCTCGGTTCCGGCCAGAGTGCCGATCTCGGTGAACGAGTCAGGGTCGAGCAATGCTGCCACTCGGGCGCGGGCGTCGAGGCGGCCCTTGGTGTTGTGACGAGCGAGTTGTTCGGCGCCACCCATCGAACGTGCCGCGTTGAGCCGCTGATCAAGATCGGTGAGAGCACCGTCCCATGCGTCGTCGCTGGCGGCCACGGCAGGTCAGGGGTTGATGTCGAGGACACCGCGGGCCAATCGACCCTCGTGCATGTCGTGAAGGAGATCGTGGATGTCGTCCATCGGGTAGACCCGGGTGACCAACTCGTCGAGCTTGAACTTTCCAGCCAGATAGAGCTCGGCGTAGAGCCGAATGTCCTGCTGAGGCCGGCTCGATCCGTAGCGACAACCCATGATCGTCTTGTCGTTGTAGAGCGATTCCGGGGTGAACTCGATTTTGGTGCCGAACGGGGTGACGCCCAGGATCACGAACGTGCCGTCCCACTGGAGCATCGCTATGGCCTGCTCCATGAGCTGCTTGGCTCCCACGCACTCGAACACGTAGGCCGCCCCACCCCCTGTGAGGTCCTTCACCGCCGCGACGGTGTCGTCGACTTCGGTCGGGTTGACGAAATGGGTGGCCCCGAAGAGCCTCGCTATTTCCTCCTTCGCCGGGTTGGTGTCGACCGCGATGATCGGGTGGGCGCCGACCATCGCCGCGGCCTGAATCGAGTTGAGGCCGATACCTCCGACCCCGATCACGACCACCGAATCCCCGATTTCCACCTTGGCCCGGTTGAGCACAGCTCCGGCACCGGTGAGCACACCGCATCCGATCAGCGACGCCGATGCGAACGGCACCTCATCGGGAATCGGCACGGCCTGCTGGGCCTTCACCACGGTGTACTGAGCGAACGACGACACGTTGGCGAACGCGTAGTGCTCTTCGCCTCCGCTGGTGAACGGCTTCGGATAGTGCCCGAACGACTGGCGGCACATGGTGGGCTTGCCGGAGTCGCAGAAGCGACAGTGTCCGCAGTTGCCCAGCGTGGAGACCACCACGTGGTCGCCCAACGCGACCTGGGTGACACCAGGCCCGATCTCCTCGACGATTCCCGCGCCCTCGTGCCCGAGCACGGCTGGCGTCATGAATGGAATGGTTCCCTTGACCACCGCAACGTCGCTGTGGCACACCCCACTGTTAACGATCCGTACCCGTACTTCGCCAGGACCGACTTCTTTGACCTCGAGATCGTCGACGACGGACAGATCCTCGCCGTCCCAGATGATGCCCTTCATGTGTGCCCCCAACGTGGTCTGCCGCGGACATTATCCCTACGGCGGATCAACCGCTAGATGACAGCGAGCACCAGCAGGTTCCAGAACACCACGGCGAGATACCAGCCGGTGGCTCCCGAGAGCGCAATGTTGGAGATGCGTGATTGCTCACATCGCATCAGGAGCAAGCCAATGATTGCCAGCACCACCGCCTTGAGCAGAGACACCTGCCAGACACCGTCGATCAACGGTTTCACGAACGGGTTGCCCTCGACCCCACCCCGGCCGATGATCACGAATGTCGTGATCACATCGACGACGTTGAGCACCACAAGCCCCAGAAAGAGCGACCAACGCTGATCGTCGAAGGTTCGACGGGTCGTGATCACTGCTGGTACGGCCATTGCTTCACTCCACTCCGACAAATGCTTTGCATCGCGCTTCTGAACTGCTTCAATTCGCCCTTCGGAGCGACTGTACATTCCAGCACGGGGTAAGAAAAGCCACGTTGTGTGGTTGTTGTGACCACTGTTCGTGCTCATCAGACAGCCGGTCGGACCTCGGCATCGTCGTGACCAAGGTCGGAGGCACGCCCGGCCAGAGGGCGAGATCGAGGCTGAGCGACCGTCACCCGCTCCCCCAAAGCCTCTACCGCCCAACCGTCTCCGTCGGCGGCCACCTTCGCCTGGCTCGAACTCGTTGGACTCAGCGACGACGGCACGGCTGACGCTGCCACTCGCGCCAGGGCAAGATCGACCCCAACCGCCCCCGGGAGCAAGAGCATCGCCGCCGCCGTGGCCGCACCACACAGACCAGTCATCGGATCAGCCACGGCATCGGCCACGAACACCGGCTCGTCGCCACCGATCCAGAGGCCCCCCGCCACAGCTGTGTCGTCGCCGAACCCGACACGCATCCCCTCTGAATCACCGCGACCATGCCCGGTGATCGATAGCCAGCTGACCCCCGACCCAACCACCGCCGCCGCGTCCAACCCCAGACTCGACATCGCCCGCGGCCGAGAAGACTCGACCACCAGATCAGCCGACCTCATCAGCCGGTCGAGAAACGCGATGTCGTCTCGTTGGGTCAGGTCCACCGCAACACACTTCTTTCCCGCATTGAGAAGGTCGAAGAACTCCCGTGGCCCGCGGCGAGCCCCATCCGGGCGAACCCGCGACTCGACCTTCACCACCCGAGCGCCAGCCGCCAGAAGCAGCGAAGTCAGCAGCGGCCCCGCCCAGAGGCCCGACAGGTCGACAACCAGCGGATGCCTCACCACCGTCCTGGCCCCACCAGCAGCAAACTCGGTAGCGGGTGGACCCTCCGCCACCTCGCCGGTGTGGGCCACTGCCATACCCAGCAGGGCTCCCCTCTCGACGATCTCATCGGCGGATGTCGAGCCCAGCAAACGTTCGAACTCGGCCCAATCGGAAGACCGGACATCGGCCTCGACCAACGCCGGCAGCGAGGCCACGTCGTCGGGTCGAGGGAGGTTGAGCACCACCCAACCGTCGGTAGCGCGCACGAATCGCGCCGAGCCGCCAACCGACACCGATCCTCTGCGACCCAAGCCACCGATGGCAGACCGCTCTCCCAGCAGTGCCGGCCCATCAACTGCGACCCTGTCTCCCCAGGTCGAGGTGGCATCGGCCAGATCGCTCGCCCAGCGGGTCGCGGCGACAGCCACCGGAAAGGGTTCGAGGCGGGGCGGACCAGCGGCATCACCGGTGAGCGCCATGGCTCCCGAGGCGGCCCACTCGAACGCGCCTGGTTCAACTTCATCGTGGCCGGTGGTCACATTGCCGACCGTAGCGGCCATCGCCAGGCCGACACGCTTTGGCACGAACCGTCCGACGCGCCAAGATGTCGCATCGGAGCATCAACTCGTCGCTCCGAGCCACGGGGGTCACATCAATGGTCGAACTCAAGCCCGGAGCGAAGTTCCAGAGCACCGTGTGTTCCACTCAGGTCATCGTGGTCAAGGGATCCGGACCGGCCGACCTCTGCTGCGGTGGGTCGCCCATGGTCGGGGCCGGGTCACAGGCGAACGATGGGATGCCAGCCGACAACGCTTCCGGCGGCACACTGCTCGGCAAGCGATACACCGACGAAGGCGGTTCGATCGAACTGCTCTGCACCAAGGCAGGCCCCGGATCCATGACCGTCGGCGACTCGGCCCTCGACGTCGCCCAAGCCAAGACGCTCCCGGCGTCGGACTGAACGCCGAACCCAACATGACCTTGATGCTGCTGCTCGAGATGGCAGCCGGCGCCAACCCCCAGCGCACCGCCATTGGATCAGTCGGCGCCGGACTCAGCTACGAGGAACTCCATCGGAGATCCATGGCCGCAGCCAACCTGTTTCGATCCGGAAACGCCGAACGCGTCGTGTTGTGCGACGAGTCGAGCGAGGCCGTGCCGATCGCCATCTTCGGTGCTGCAGCCGCGGGCCTTCCTTACGTGCCGCTCAACTACAGGCTTCCCGACAACGAGCTTCGCAGCCTGGCGACCCGCGCCGCCCCGGCGATCGCCATCGCCGGCCAAGCCGAGACCGAGCGGCTCTGCTCGGTCGAAGGGATCGAACCGGTCGAGTCCTGCACCCTGTTCGAGCCCGATGCCAAGCCGCTCGGCTCCGAATCGCCCGCCGATCCCCCCGACAACTCCATCGACCCCGACGACATAGCAGTGATGCTGTTCACCAGCGGGACCACGGGCGCGCCGAAATCGGCGGTGCTTCGTCACCGTCACCTGCAGTCCTACGTGTTCGGATCCGTGGAATTCGACGGGGCCGGCGAGGACGAGGCAACTCTCATCAGCGTCCCGACCTACCACATCGCCGGAGTGTCGGCGATCCTGTCGTCGGTCTACGCCGGACGCCGAATCGTGCAACTCCCACGCTTCGACGCCGACGACTGGATCGACGCCGTCGAACGAGAGGGCATCACCCACGCCATGGTCGTGCCGACCATGTTGGCTCGAATCGTCGAGGCGCTCGACCGACGAGGCGGCGATCCGATCCTCGGGCTCCGTGTGCTGTCGTATGGCGGCGGAAGAATGCCACTTCCGGTCATCAGCCGAGCCCTCGATCTGTTTCCGATCACCGCCTTCGTGAACGCCTACGGCCTCACCGAAACAAGCTCCACCGTTGCCCTTCTGGGCCCCGATGAACACCGACTCGCCCATTACAGCGACGATCCGGACGAAAAACGCCGTCTCATGTCGGTCGGGGTGCCCCTACCCGACATCGAGGTCACGATCCGTGACGACACCGGCCAAGACCTATCCGCCGGTCGAGCCGGAGAGATCCACGTCAGAGGAGCACAGGTTGCCGGCGAATACCTCGAGACGGGATCAACACTCGACAGCGACGGCTGGTTCCCCACCCATGACAGCGGCTTCATCGACCACGGCGGCTACCTCTTCGTTCAGGGCCGCAACGACGACATCATCATCAGAGGCGGAGAGAACATGTCGCCCGGCGAGATCGAAGATGTGCTTCTGACCCATCCCGGCATCCACGACGTTGCGGTAATCGGCATTCCGTCGAGCGATTGGGGCGAGAGCATTCTGGCTGCGATCGTGCCGGTCGCCGAAACTCCATCGACGGTCGAACTCCAGGAATTCGTCAAGGAGCGAATGAGATCCAGTCGCGTGCCCGAACACATCGTGGCGGTCGACAAGCTCCCCTGCAACGACACCGGGAAGATCCTGCGCCGCGTTCTCCGCGTCCGATTCTCGTCACTTGGCGATCACACCTACTGACCATGGCGGTGCTCCGACTCCTCGCCGATGAGGCCCGACTCCTCGTCGACTCCCCCGACCTTCACCGCTCGGTGGGAGCAGCCGTTGGGGTGTCGGCCGTCGTGGTGCAGGGAGACGGAACAGACCTGACCGACGTGGCCCGAGCCCTCACCGCTCTCCCGATCATCGCTCTCGCCACTGGAGACACTCAGGCGAACGACGGCTGGGACCTCCACACCGACGACACCGGCAACACCGGCAACACAGAAATGATCGTCGAGTCGATCGAGAAGAATCCGCTCGCTGCTGTGACACTCGCCCAAGTGCTCCGACTCACACCGGGGCTCGGCACCTCCGACGGCCTCGTGGTCGAGTCGCTCGCCTACTCGACACTCCAAGCCGGCCCCGAGCACGCTCGTTGGCTGGCCGCCAGAGGCCGACGCGTCCGGCCCGAGGATCCGTCGCCGCGTGTGCGTATGGACGATCACCCCGACCGGATCGACATCGTCATGACCAGGCCCAAGCTCCGAAACCTGATCGATGTCGAGATGCGCGACCAACTCGTCGACGCCTTCAAGGCCGCCACAGCCGACGATCGCCCAGTTCGTCTTCTCGGCGCGGGCACCAGCTTCTGCGGAGGCGGCGACCCGGCGGAGTTCGGCACCGCCGACGATCCCGCCAAATCCAACCTGATCCGTGGCACCGCGAACATCGCCCCATGGATCGCCGGTTTGGCCGGCCGACTGACCGCGGTCATCGACGGGCCATGTGTCGGAGCCGGAGTCGAACTGGCCGCATTCGCCCACCGAATCGCTGCCACCCCAAGGGCATCATTTCGGATGCCCGAGACTTCGATGGGGTTGATGCCCGGCGCTGGCGGAACCGTGAGCATTCCACGGCGTATCGGAGCCCCCAGAACCCTCGAGCTGTTACTGCGAAACACGGTCGTGGGTGCCGAAGAGGCCCTCGACTACGGCCTGGTCGACCTCATCGTCGACGATCCGGACGAAGTCTGACCGATCGGCGGTCACCAACAGCCGCTCACCGATCAGTCGAAGCTCCTCAATGATCGACACTCCGCCGCCGATAGGAGAACAACGGCCATTCACTCAGGAGAAACGATGACCGCCATCAAGTTCACTCAAGGCTGGATCCGTGCCCACATGGGTAGCGATCGTGGTGCCAATCTGGTCGAGTACGCGCTGTTGATCGTGCTCATCGCTCTCGTGGCGATCGGGGCGGTCGCCGCTCTCGGCGGAGGCACCTCTTCACACTTCTCGGAGATCACTTCCGAACTCGGCTGACGCCCGACAACACCGAGAACGATTCGGCGGTTCAGCGCGGTTCGCGCGGAAGCCCGAGCACCCGCTCTCCGATGACGCTGCGTTGAATCTGGTTGGATCCGCCGTAGATGGTGTGTGATCTGCTGTAGAGAAATGTGCGTTGTTCGCGATCGAGGGGATAGTGCCGTCCGTCGTGTCCGTCGTGGGCCTCGTCGGAGCCGATCATTCCCGACGCCCCCCTGACCATCATCGCCAGCTCGCCCAGTCGACGATGCCAGCCGGCCCAGTAGAGCTTCCCGATCGACATCTCGGGCCCCGGGACTCCTCCACTCGTCAGCGCTGAGAGCATCCGCATCTGATTGAAGCGCAGGATCTCCAGTCGGATGTGGCTCTCCATGAGCTCCTGCCTCACGACCGGGTCGTCCCATCGCCCGGCGCGCTTGGCCAACCCGATCACCGACTCGAGTTCCTGGCGAAAGCTCGACTGTTGGCCGAGGGTGGAGGCGCCACGCTCGAAGGCGAGCGTGCCCATAGCCACCTTCCAGCCGTTGCCGACCCCGCCGACCACCATGTTCTCGTCGGTTTCAGCATCATCGAAGAAGGTCTCGTTGAACTCGACACCGCCGGTGATCTGGACAATGGGACGAACGTCTATTCCCGTCTGGTCCATGGGCAGGAGCAGGTACGACAATCCGGCGTGGCGTTTTGAGTCCGGGTCGGTTCTGGCGACAACGAAGATCCAGTCCGCGAATTGTGCCAGCGAGGTCCACACCTTCTGGCCGCTGACCAACCACCGTCCTTCCACCAGTTCGCCGCGGGTCTTCACATTGGCGAGATCCGATCCGGCATCGGGCTCCGAGTACCCCTGACACCAGAGCTCGTCGCCGGCAAGAATTCTCGGCACGAACCGTTTCTGCTGCTCCGAGGATCCGAACGCCATCAACGTCGGACCGAGGAGGGTCACTCCGAGATTCGGCAGACGCCCCGGTGCCCGGGACTCGACGTAGGTCTGGTGGAAAACCACCTGCTCGGCCAGCGAGCACTCCCGACCGCCGATCGACCTCGGGAAGTCGATTCCCAGCCAACCTCCCCGAGCCAGCTCGCGTTCCCATTCGATCTGCAGCTCCGGCGCCAGATCCTCCTGGCCGGTGAGACCGCGGCCACGGAGACCCGCGAACGAACCAACCAGATGCTCTTCGAGCCACGAACGAACTTCATCGGCGAAACCTCGCAACGCTGGGTCTAGCCGGACATCCATGGCCGGAGAGTATCCACCCCGGGTGGCCTCGTCAGATTCGGATCACCGGAACGGCTGTGCGACAATTCGGGCCCCAAGCCGCCCCGAGGACGCCCATGACCAGCCGACCGACGATGACGATCGCCGAGGTCGACCGCATGCTCACCGGTCCGGGCGGATTCTTCGAGACCGTCAGAGAACCGGTCCGTGGCCGGGAGATGTCGGTGTTGGCGAGCCGTCACCGCTCACTCAGAGAGCTGCTCGCAGCGTCCTCCAATCACTCCGACGGCAACGCCCGCTACTACGTCTTCGACAACGGCCGCTCGGCCACGTTCGCGGAGAACATCACACGTGTGAGTTCGGTCGCCGCTGCACTCCGAGACGACTACGGCATCGGGCCCGGCGATCGCGTCGCCATCCTCGCCGCGAACTGTCCGGAGTGGATCGAGACCTTCTGGGCGACAGTGTCGCTCGGAGCGATCGCCGTGGCGATGAACGGCTGGTGGATCGAAGATGAGATTCGCCACGGACTCGACCTCACCCAGCCCAAGATCCTGATCACCGACCGGCAGCGCTTCGATCGACTCGGATCACGCTCCGCGATTCCCGTCGTGGTCATCGAGGACGACTTCGAACACCTGGCGGCCCACTCCCCCGACGCGGCCCTGCCCGATAATCCGATCAACGAGGACGACCCCGCGGCGATTCTCTTCACGTCCGGCACGACCGGCCGGGCCAAAGGGTCGATCTGCACCCACCGGAACTTCATCGCCTACGTCGGATGTGCGTTCATGCTCGGTGCCCGCGACGCCATCCGATTCCCAGTCGAAGGCGAACGACCCCCGATGCTGTCGTTGGCGGCCAGCCCCCTGTTTCACATCTCCGGACTGCACGCCTGCGCCATCACGGCGGTGGCATCAGGCAGCGGCCATGTCTGGACCACAGGCCGGTTCGACCCCGAGAAGGTTCTGAGCCTCACCGAGCAGTACGGCATCACCAGGTGGGGTGGTGTCACCACTCAGATATGGCGAATCATCGAGCATCCCAAGTTCGCCGAGTACGACACCTCGACCGTCAGCTCAATCGGCGGAGGCGGGTCGGTGTGGAGCCCCGAACTCCTGAAGTCCTGCCGGGCAGCTCTGCCTCTCGCCGAACGTGCAGTCGGGGTCGGGTACGGACTGACCGAGTGCTCCGGTCTGGCCACCGCAGCGCCCGACGATCTACTCGCGCTGCACCCCGACACAGTGGGAGTGCCGCTACCCACGGTCGAGCTACAGGTAGCTGACGACGACCTTCAGCCCCTCCCCGACGGGGAGATCGGCAACGTCTACCTGCGCGGGCCAATGGTCTCCCCCGGCTACTGGAACGACCCCCACTCAACCGAGGAGACCCACCGCCCTGATGGATGGCTGCTCACCGGCGACTACGGCCATGTCCGCGACGGGTTGCTGTATCTCGACAGCCGGCGCAGCGAACTGATCATCCGCGGCGGCGAGAACATCTACCCGGCGGAGATCGAGACCCGCCTCGACGACCACCCTGACATCCATGAAGCCGCGGTTTTCGGTGTCGAACACCGCGAACTCGGCCACGAGGTGATGGCCGTGGTGGTGCCCGTCGCCGGAGCCGAAGTCGGCACCGAGGAGCTGGCGGAGTGGCTGAGCCAGGCCCTGGCGGACCACAAGATTCCTGCCCACTGGGAGATCCGCGACGAACCGCTACCCAGGAACGCCAGCGGCAAAGTGATGAAGAAGGTCTTGACCGGCGAAGCCTTCAACACCTTCATCGAGGACTAGTTCTCCCCGTTCGGGCCTCTTCTTCCGGTGATCCGTGCGCTGATCAGCAGGGAGTCGTCGGAGCGGTGAGCGGCCACGGACGTGTCCTCTCCCACACCAGCCCCAGGTCGAGCAGCAACGACTCCTCGTGGTGGCGGGCCACGACCTGCATCCCCACCGGCAAGCCGTCGCTGGCCACGCCGGCCGGAAGCGAGATTGCGGGATTGCCGTAGATGTTCGACGGAGTCGTAAGGGCTCCGTTGTTGCCTGATGTCGACTCCCGTCCTCCGAACACACTCGGGAGCCGGCCCTCGGCATCGAATGCCGTCGACGGATTGGTGGCCGCAATCACCACGTCGACCTGATCGAACATGTCGGCCATTGCTTCGTCGAGTTCCAGCCGCCGGGTCTCGGCCATGACCAGAGCATCGAGGCCGAGACGATCTTCGGCCAACTCCACACCCTTGCGCATCATGCCGGTGAGCTGATCAGCACACTCCGGCCAGCGGTCGCCGAGCTCCTTGCGAAGACCCACCGAACCCGTTAGCGACCACGCACCCATGATCGCCGGCAAGCGGACTTCGAGATCCACCCGGTTCATGCCACATGCCGCCACCAGTTCCTCGGCAGCAGCTCGGACCAGTTCCTCGGTCTCGGGAGCCACAACGGCGGTGCCGTGATCGACGATGATCGCCACCTTGAGCGAACTCAACTCATCGCTGCGACCACCCAGCCCCGCTTCGAATCCTTCGACTCGAGGGAGACTCAGCGGATCACGCGGATGCGAACCGTTGGTGACATCGAGGTAGCGCGCGGTGTCGCGCACACTGCGCGACACGCAACCCTCGACCGCGGTGATATTGCCCAGAGAGACACCAGGGCCCTTCGGTAGCCGGCCATAGGTCGGCTTCAGACCAACCAGGCCACAGAAACCGGCCGGTATCCGGATCGAGCCACCACCGTCGCTACCAGTAGCAATCGAGAACAGGCCGCCGGCAACTCCGGCGGCAGATCCACCCGACGATCCGCCCGGCGTCCGGTCGGGGCCCCAGGGGTTTCGCGTGGCTCCGTGCAGCCTGGTCGTCGCCTGATTGACGCCCCCGAATTCACTCGAAGTGGTTTGAACAGCAGGGATCGCTCCTCCGGACCGAAGCCGCGACACCACGGTCGAGTCGGCGGCCGCCACGCGGTCGGCTAGAGCCAGCGAGGCCTCCGTGTCGGGCCAGCCACCCACTTTCAACAGCTCCTTCACAGCAATGGGGACGCCGCCCATCGGAGCAGACACATCTGCCGTCTCGGCCGCGGCCATGGCGGCCTCGGCATCGACGTGGCAGACAGCGTTCAACTCACTGTCGGCCACCGCGGCCAACGTCGCGGCCAGCTCCTCGCGGGGGTGCCTTTCCCCCGACCGAAACGCGTCGACCAACGACACCATGTCTCCCTGCCAAGGCTCATCGATCATGACCACTCCACTTCCTTTGCGTTTCGCACCAGTCGGTTGCGCCACCGTACGATCGCAGTGTGCTCACCGAGATCGCAAGACGAGCTGCCCATGTATTCGGCGACAGGCCCGTCTACACAACCGAGGTTGGATGGTCCATCAGCCACTCCGAACTCGATGCGGCGGCAGACGAAGTCGCCGCGGGCCTCACGGCCCAAGGGGTTCACCGAGGCTGCGTGGTGGCGCTTCTGATGCCATCAACGGTCGACTATGTCGTCTGCTATCTGGCGCTCGCACGACTCGGGGCGGTCACCGCCGGCATCAACCCCGGACTCACCCCACCAGAAGTCGAGGCGTGTCTTGCCACCTTGTCGCCCGAGCTCACGCTGGTGAGCGGGGACCTGTCTGACTCGGTACCCGATGGGCATGCCACACAAGTTCTCGCGCCCGGAGACTCACCCCACGAAGTTGCCGGACCGCTCAGAGTCCGAGGGGCCGGAGCCCCACCGGCACTTCCGAACGACGACGACCGCCCCGTATGCATCTGCTTCACGAGCGGCTCCACCGGTCTCCCCCGCGGCGCCTGGTTCACCAACCGTCAACTGAAGGCGATCTCCGAACTCGACACCGGTGGCGCATGGGGCGGAGGCGGTCATGCCATCTCACCCACACAGTTCGCCCATGTGGGGTTCATGACGAAGCTGCCTTGGCTGCTGGCGAGCGGTCGCACGACCCACCTCCTCGGTCGCTGGTCGGCTGGCCCGGTGCTCCGGCTCATCGCCGAGCATCGCATGCCCGCCGTCACCGGAGTTGCCCCGCAGATCGCTCTGATGCTCCGCCATCCGCTGATGTCAGAACTCGACTTCGAGGCCGTGAAAGCGATAGTGGTCGGCGGTGCTGCGTCTTCACCGGGCCTGGTCCGTGAAGCCCGCGAGAAGTTCGGAGCGGGCTACTCCATCAGGTATTCGTCCACCGAAAGCGGCGGTGTGGGGCTCGCCACCGATCTCCAAGCCGACGACGACGAGGCCCTGCACACGATCGGGACGCCGAGACCCGGGGTGGAAGCGAGCGTGCGTTCACCCGACGGCGAGCCCTCGCCCGCAGGAGAGATCGGCGAGCTGTGGATCAGTTCGCCGGCGGTCATGTCGGGCTACTGGAACGACCCCGACGAATCGGCCCGGGCCCTGAAGGAGGGCTGGCTCCGAACCGGCGATCTCGCACTGACCGACGACCAAGGCCGATTCCGACTGGCCGGGCGCCTCAAGGAGATGTTCATTCGAGGCGGCTACAACGTCTATCCGATGGAGGTCGAGGCGGTGCTCGATGAGCATCCCGACATCGCCGAGGTTGCCGTGGTCGCCCGGCCCGACGAGGTCATGGGCGAGATTGGTGTCGCCGTCGTCGTGCCAGTCGAAGGGGGTAAAGCTCCAACGCTCGAGGAACTTCGAACCTTCGGCGCCAGAGGCCTCGCCCACCACAAGCTCCCGGAGGATCTGGTCGTGTTCGATCAGCTTCCGCGCAACGCATCCGAGAAGGTCGATCGGCGCGCTCTCGCCCGATCAGTGGCGTCGCCGGCGACCTGATCCCCGTCGGCGGTTGCCGTCCTTGACGTTGCGCCGGGCCCTCTCTTCTTCCCGGGCTCGTTGCGCGGTCAGTTCGGCCGCCATGGCGTTGAACCTCCCCACCCTGAGCTCGTCGGCTTCGCCATCGGCGACGGCCGCCACGAGGGCGCATCCCGGCTCGGCTCCGTGTGAGCAGTCGTTGAAACGACAAGCTCCGGCCAGTTCGAGCAGATCGCCGAAAACGACATCGAGGGCATGCTCGGCTTCCCAGAGACCGATCGAGCGGATGCCGGGCGTGTCGAGAACCATTCCCGCGTCATCGGGCAACAGCACAAGTTCCCGGGCGGTGGTGATGTGGCGCCCTTTGGCATCGCCGCCTCGCACTTCACCCGTCTCGAGAAGCTCGTGGCCAACCAATGCGTTGACTATCGAGGACTTGCCCACACCGCTTGCACCCACCAGAGCCAACACCCGACCGAAGCCGATCCGGGCCAGGATGTCGTCGAGTCCGGTTCGTTCGATGTTGCTGACCGCAACCACTGGAGTGGTTCCGACAACCGACTCGACCACGGCACGAAGGTCGTCTTCGTGGGGAAGATCGAGCTTCGTGAGGATCACCAGTGGCTCCGCGCCACTGTCGCGGGCCAGCACCAACAGCCGCTCCAGGCGACCGGGAGGCAACGATCGGTCGAGGCCATGCACAACCCCGACCACATCGACGTTGCTGGCCAGCACCTGCTCGATATCGCGTTCGGCCGGATCACGACGACTCACCCTGGTCCGGCGGGGAAGAACAGTCGTGATCACAGTGCCGAGACCATCCTCGTCCCCGACCCGAACCCAATCGCCGGTGACAGGAGCAACTTCGCCCTGGGCGCGCATCGAGTCCGACAAGACCCGAATCCGCCCCGCCTGTGTCATCACATCGCATTCGCCTCTGTCGACCCGCACGACCCGACCGACCTCTTCGTCGTTGCCGACGGGGTCGATCAACAGTCGCGAGTCGTATCCATAGGCAAGAAGTTGGTCAGGCACGTCCTCTCATTGTGGCCCAAACGGCCGATGGACAGCGAGGTAGACCGATCATGAGAGGCTGGGCCAGTGCCAATCAGCAGACGAACCGGAGTATCCCACGAGCCAAGTGGCGACCGCGTGGTGATCCTGGACGTGAAAGGCACCGTGATGACCACCCTCAATCCGGTCGGTGCCAAGATCTGGGGTGCCCTCGACGGCGTCCGTGACCTGCCGACCATCGCGGCCGACCTCGAGCCCGAGTTCGTCGGAGTCGATGCCGACACTCTCCTGACCGACATCGTCAAGTTCGTCGAAACGCTCCGCGAGTCCGATTTGGTGGAAGGCTCCGACTGAACCATGTTGTCCGTGTCGGATGTCTCGATGACCTATGAGCCTCCCAAGGGGTTCATGAAGTGGGTTGCGAGATCCGCCGCGTCCGAGCCGGTGAAGGCCCTCGACAGCGTGAGCCTCAACGTCGAACGCGGCGAAGTAGTCGGACTGGTCGGGCCCAACGGCGCTGGCAAGACGACGCTGATCAAGGCCATCACGACGCTGCTCGTTCCGACCGCTGGCACCATCACCATGGACGACGATCCCCTCGATGCCGACGACCCCGACATGCGCCGCCGCTTCGGATTGGTTCTCCCCGAAGAACGTTCCTTCTACTGGCGCTTGAGTGGTCGACAAAATCTTCGCTTCTTCGCGGCGCTATCCGGCCTCGATGCGGAAGCGGCCGAGTCGAAGATCGACGAGATCCTCGAGCAACGT
>JAJCXW010000129.1 GCA_029263235.1 Acidimicrobiales bacterium | reverse complement strand
TCGAAGCGGGGGTTGCCGCCGTCGACCGACCGCGACACCCTCACGGTGTCGAGACTCGAGATGTTGCCCGAGGCGTCGCCCACGAAGCGGACCGTATTGATGGAGAACTCGCGCTCTCCTCCCTCTTCGTGGGCTGAACTCACCCGGTGAAGCATGGGCCAGGTCGGCCATGGGTTCTCATCGGGTCGTGTTGTTCCCGGTTGGGGCATGATCTCGAACTGTCGAACAGATCGGGCTCCTTGGCGAAGCGACGTGCCGAGACAATCGGCGCCGGTGTCGCCTCCGCCGATGATGACCACGTCTAGGCCCTTGGCCGAGAGAGGCGACGCTTCGATGTCGCCTTCTTGGACACGATTGGCCAGGGGGAGGAAGTCCATCGCCTGGTGGATGCCGCGGAGATCGCGTCCTGCGATCTCGAGGTCACGTGGTCGGGTAGAACCGCAGGCCAACACGACGGCGTGGAATCTGGCGGTGAGTTCGGTCGCTGTGATGTCGATTCCAACGGCGGTGTTGAGGACGAAATCGGTGCCCTCATCTCGCATCTGCTGGACCCGGCGCTCGAGGACGCTCTTCTCCATCTTGAATTCGGGGATCCCGTATCGGAGCAGGCCGCCGACTCGATCGGCCCGTTCGTAGACCACGACACTGTGGCCCGCTCGGGTGAGCTGCTGGGCGGCCGCAAGGCCGGCGGGGCCGGAGCCGACTACGGCCACTCGTTTGCCGGTGTGCTCGGCGGGCAGGTGGGGCCGGATCCAATCCTTGTCCCACGCATTGTCGACAATGCGGGCCTCGACCTGCTTGATCGTCACCGCGGGACGGTGGATTCCGAGTACGCATGAGGCCTCGCACGGCGCCGGGCAGAGACGGCCGGTGAACTCAGGGAAGTTGTTGGTGGCATGCAGTCGCTCGGCGGCCTCGCGCCACTGGCCCCGAAACACCAGGTCGTTCCAATCGGGGATCATGTTGCCGAGAGGGCATCCGTGGGTGCAGAAGGGAATCCCGCAATCCATGCAGCGGCTGGCCTGGCTGCGAAGCGAAGCCTCGGGGAATGGTTCGTAGACCTCTTTCCAATCGAGAAGTCTGAGCTCTGTCGGTCGCCTTCGGGGAATGTGGCGGTCGTGTTCGATGAATCCCCTGGGATCAGCCATGTCTCCCCCTCAACCCTTCGCCGCAGCCATCACGGCCTCGGTCTCGTCTGTTCCGGCTGCTCGGGCCGTCGCGGCAGCCTCGATGGCCCGGCGGTAGTCGACGGGAATGACCCTCACGAATTGCTCACGGGTGACTTCCCAGTCGGCGAGGAGCCGGCCGGCCAGTTCGCTACCGGTCTCGTGGTGGTGTCGTTGGATGCGGTCGAGGAGCCAGCCGGCATCGTCGTTGTCGAGGCCCTCGACCTCGACCATTTCCGGATTGATGCGCTGGGGCAGTCGGTCGTCGGGATCGTGAAGGTAGGCAATTCCGCCGGACATCCCTGCCGCGAAGTTGCGGCCGGTGGGGCCGAGGATCACGGCCCGGCCCCCGGTCATGTACTCGCAGCCGTGGTCGCCGATTCCTTCAGCGACGGCTACCGCTCCGGAGTTGCGTACGCAGAATCGTTCGCCGACGATGCCCCGGAAGTAGGCCTCTCCTCCGGTCGCGCCGTAGAGGATCACGTTTCCGGCGATGACATTGTCCTCGGCGGTGAAACGGGCGTCTGCCGGTGGCCTCACGACTATGCGTCCGCCTGAGAGGCCCTTGCCGACGTAGTCGTTGGCGTCGCCTTCAAGCCGGAGCGTGATGCCCTTTGGTACGAACGCTCCGAGGCTGTTGCCGGCCGAACCGCTGAGGTTGACGACAATTGTGTCGGTGGGCAGGCCCGCGCCTCCGTAGCGACTTGTGACTTCGTAGCCGAGCAAGGTTCCGACTGTGCGATTGACGTTGCGCACCGGCAAGTCGATGGTTACCGGTCGTCCATCGAGAAGTGATCCCTCAGCGAGTTGGATCAGGGTCTGGTCGAGAGCGAGCTCGAGTCCGTGGTCCTGATTTCGGTCCTGATAGCGGCGGGACTCTCGTGCGATCTCGGGGAGGTGCAGAATCGGGCTGAGGTCGAGTCCTGAGGCCTTCCAGTGACCGATGGCATCGGTGACGTCGAGTGATTCGACGTGGCCGATGGCCTCGTCGAGCCGGCGGAACCCGAGTTGGGCCAGGATTTCTCGAACTTCCTGCGCGATGAACTCGAAGAAGTTGACGACGAAGTCGACCTCCCCGCTGAACTTTTCTCGGAGCTCGGGGTTCTGGGTGGCGATCCCCACCGGGCATGTGTCCATGTGGCAAACGCGCATCATCACGCAACCCATGACCACCAGAGGGGCGGTGGCGAATCCGAACTCCTCGGCCCCGAGCAGAGCGGCCACCATGACATCGCGTCCGGTCTTGAGCTGCCCGTCGGCCTGAACGATAATCCGATCGCGGAGGTCGTTGAGAAGCAGTGTCTGTTGAGTCTCGGCGAGGCCGAGCTCCCATGGCGCCCCGGCGTGTTTGATCGAGGTAAGTGGTGCGGCTCCGGTGCCCCCGTCGTGGCCGGAGATCAACACGACGTCGGCATGGGCCTTCGACACTCCGGCGGCCACGGTGCCAACCCCGAGTTCGGCGACGAGCTTGACGTGCACTCGTGCCCGAGGGTTGGCGTTCTTCAGGTCGTGAATGAGCTGCGCGAGATCCTCGATCGAGTAGATGTCGTGGTGGGGCGGCGGCGATATGAGGCCGACCCCGGGTGTGGAGTGTCGGGTCTCGGCGATCCACGGATAGACCTTGTGGCCGGGCAGGTGTCCGCCCTCACCCGGCTTGGCCCCCTGGGCCATCTTGATCTGGATGTCGTCGGCGTTGACCAGATACTCGCTGGTGACGCCGAACCGCCCCGAGGCAGCCTGCTTGATGGCGCTTCGTCGAAGGTCGCCATTGTCGTCGGGGGTGAAGCGGTCGGCGTCCTCGCCGCCCTCACCTGTGTTGGACTTGGCGCCGAGCCGGTTCATGGCGATTGCGAGAGTCTGGTGGGCTTCTTGGGAGATCGATCCGTAGCTCATCGCACCGGTCGAGAACCTCTTCACTATCTGCTCGACCGGCTCGACCTCATCGAGAGGAACGGGCGGACGGTCGTCGCTACGCAGGCGAAACAGTCCCCTGAGCGTGCCGAGTCGGGTCGACTGGTCGTTGACCTTGTCGGTGTATTCCTTGAAGACCTCGTAGCGGCCGGTGCGGGTTGCGTGTTGAAGCTTGAAGACCGTCTCAGGGTTGAACAGGTGAACTTCGCCGTCTCTGCGCCACTGGTATTCCCCGCCCGACTCGAGGCGTCGGTGGGCGGTCTCGGTGGGGTTGCTGGGGTGGGCTCCGTGGTGGCGAAGTCCGACTTCGTCGGCGAGGACGTCGAGGCCGACTCCTCCAAGTCGACTGGCGGTTCCGGTGAAGTACTCATCGACGACATCGTTGGAGATTCCGATTGCCTCGAAGATCTGAGCCCCTGTGTAGGACGCCACCGTGGAGATGCCCATCTTGGACATGACCTTCAGGATTCCCTCTCCGGCGGCCTTTACGAAGTTGGCTTGGGCGCCTCGGACGGAGGTGTCGGGGCTGAGTCCGTGCTCGCCCCCTGCGACCATCTCGGAAATGGTGCTGAACGCCAGATACGGGTTGATGGCATTGGCGCCGTATCCGATGAGCAGACAGAGGCTGTGGCACTCGCGGGCGTCGCCACACTCGACGACCAGCCCGACCTTGGTGCGTGTCTGCTGTCTGACCAGGTGGTGATGGACCGCCGAGACGGCCAGCAGCGACGGGATCGGAGCCATTCGACTGTCGATTGCACGATCGGAGAGCACGATGATGCTCGCTCCGTCATCGATCGCAGTAGAGACGTCGTTTCGAAGCTTGGCGAGAGCCTTCTCCAGACCAGTTCCCCCTTCGGCCACTGGATACAAGGTGGGGATGACCGTGGTCTTGAACCGGATCGAGCGTCCTGAACCGTCGAGGGCTTTCAGCCGGCGCAACTGTTCGTCGGTGATGATCGGAGTGTCGAGATGGACGGTGCGACAGGTGTCCGCTGACGACTCGAAGAGGTTGCCCTCTGGGCCCAGCCGAGCGAACAGCGACGTGACGAGGCGTTCGCGGATGGCGTCGAGGGGCGGATTCGTGACCTGGGCGAAGAGTTGCTGGAAGTAGTCGCTGATCAGTCTGGGGCGCTTTGAGAGGACCGCGATCGGGGTGTCGGTGCCCATCGATCCGAGGGCTTCCTTGCCGTCTCGGGCCATCGGCGTGAGAAGCAGCTTCTTTTCTTCGATGGTGAGACCGAAGACTCTCTGCTGTTCGAGAAGATCAACGGACTTCTCGTGGTTGCGTGGCCCCGGGGGCAGATCGTCGACAGCTACGAGGTTCTCTTCGAGCCATGTGCTGTAGGGGCGCGCTGCGGCGAGCCTCGACTTGATTTCGTCGTCGCGGACGATGCGGCCCTCGTTGGTATCGATCAGGAACATTCGTCCCGGATGGAGTCGTCCCTTCTCGATGACGTGGCTCTGGTCGATGTCGACGACCCCGACCTCGCTGGCCATGACAACGAGACCCTTGTCGGTGACCCAGTAGCGCGAGGGTCGAAGACCATTTCGATCGAGAACGGCACCGATGACCGTTCCGTCGGTGAAGGCGATCGAGGCCGGTCCATCCCATGGCTCCATTCGGGTGGCGTTGAACTGGTAGAAGGCCTTGCGGTCTCGATCCATGAGGTCGTGGTGTTCCCACGGCTCCGGGATCATCATCATCACGGCTTCTTCGACCGGGTATCCGCCCAGGACAAGCAGTTCGAGAGCTTCGTCGAAGCCGGCGGTGTCGCTGGCCCCTGGTGTGCAGATCGGGAAGGCCCTATGGAGGCCGGGCAGATGGGGGCTCGAGAGGAGCGTTTCACGGGCGTGCATCCAGTTGCGGTTGCCCTTGATGGTGTTTATCTCACCGTTGTGGGCGACCATGCGGTAGGGATGGGCCAATGGCCAGGAAGGAAAGGTGTTGGTCGAGAACCGCGAGTGCACAAGTGCGATGGCGCTGGTGACACGCTCGTCGAGAAGATCAGGAAAGAATGCCGACAGCTGGGGCGTGGTGAGCATCCCCTTGTAGACGATGGTGCGGGCGCTCAACGAAGGGAAATAAACCCCATCGTGGGTGCGTGAGGATCCGCCCATCGACTCTGGGGCCGGAGCACCAGGTGCGGCCGGCATCACCTCATGGGCGATTCGCTTACGGGCGATGTAAAGCCGGCGATCGAGTTCGATTCCGGAGAGGTCGTCGCCAGCGATGAAGATCTGACGGAAGGTCGGCATGGTCATCAGCGATGCCGAGCCGAGAATGGATTCGTCGACCGGGACGTCGCGCCAGCCGAGCACTTCCAACAACTCCTGCCGGATGATTCTCTCGACGGCTTCGACGGCGTCGGCGGCATCTTGTTCGGACTGGGGGAGGAAGGCGATTCCCGTGGCGTAGTCGCCCGACGGTGGGAGGTCGAACGGCACAACATCTCTGAAGAAGTGGTCAGGGATCTGAATGAGTAACCCGGCGCCATCACCGGTGTTGACGTCGGCTCCCTTGGCCCCACGGTGCTCCATGTTGCACAGGGCACCGATGCCCATGGCGACGATCTCGTGGGTGGCGCGTCCGTGGATGTCGCAGACGAAATTGACGCCACACGAATCGTGTTCGTTGGCGGGGTCGTAGAGGCCTTGTTTCTGGGGTAGGTCGCGGAACATGGGTCTCCTAGATCTCCTGAGGCGGGCGCGGTGGCGCACCGTCGAGGAGCAGGGACGTCGTTGGCCCGGCTGCCAGAGCCTCGCAATGTTAGCCGGAACTGGTCGATCGACCCAACCGGAACCCCTGTGTGGTCCTCCGGTGCGCCATCATGTCGCCATGAGAACAACCGATCGATCGTTCACCGCCGGACTCCTGCCACGGTTCGACGCTTCGCCATCGCCGTATCACGCAGTGGCGAATGTCGCCTCGACCCTGATCAATGCTGGATACCGGGAGATCCCGGAGTCGGACGAATTCCCGGAGACCCCCGGCTCCTTCTTGGTGAGGCGTGGGGGTTCGTTGGTGGCCTGGTCGACGAGCGTCGATACCACTTCGACGACCGGCTATCGCATCGTGGGGGCTCACACTGATTCCCCCAACTTGAGGGTGAAACCGCAGCCCGACACCGGAGCTGCGGGCTGGAGGCAGCTAGGCGTGGAGATCTATGGCGGTGCCCTTCTCAACTCATGGCTCGATCGTGATCTCGGGCTGGCTGGTCGGGTCGTGGTGAGAGACGGAGGTTCGACCCGTACGTTGCCTTTCACCGATCGTCGCCCGATCCTTCGCATTCCACAGCTGGCGATCCATCTCGATCGTGAGATCTCCGAGCGTGGGCTTCTCCTCAACCGCCAGACGCACATGGTGCCAGTCTGGGCGGTCGGTGACCGTTCCTCGACATTCGTCGACTATCTGGCCGAGGCCATCGATGTGGCGGCGTCCGATGTCTTGTCGTGGGATGCCATGGCCTTCGACATCGCTCCGGCTTGCGTCGCGGGGCTCGACGACGACTTCCTGGTCTCCGGACGGATCGACAATCTGCTTTCGTGCTTCGTCGCCGCTGATGCTCTTGTCGGTGTGGGCGAGGGTGGGCCCCATGTGCCCATGATCTGTTTGTTCGACCACGAAGAGGTCGGGAGTGTGTCGGCGTCCGGGGCTGCGGGAACGCTGCTGGAGTCGACAGTCGCGAGGATCGGCGCGGCGTTGGGTGGTGGCATCGACGAGTTGGCGCGAGCGGCTTCGTCGAGTGTCGTCGTGTCTGCCGACGGAGCCCATGCCACACATCCCAACTATGTCGATCGCCATGAGAAGGATCACCTGGTAGCTGTGAATGGGGGTCCGGTGTTGAAGATCAATGCCAACCAGCGCTACGCGACCGACGCCGAGTCGGCTGCCGAGTTTCGGCTTGTCTGTGAGGACGCAGATGTGCCCTTGCAGGAGTTCGTGAGCCGGACGGATCTCGCCTGCGGTTCGACCATCGGTCCGCTCACCGCCGGACGATTGGGCATGGCGGTTGTCGACGTGGGGTGCCCGCAATTGGCGATGCACTCCGCTCGCGAGATGGCCGGCTCGGACGATCCCGAGTGGTTCAGGGACGCTCTCGGGGCCTTTCTCTTTCGGTAGTCAGCCCCGTCGGCTTCGGTCGCTCACGGCACGCCACGGAGCCGAGAACATCAGGAGCATCGGAAGGATCTCGAGTCGACCGATGAGCATGATCGCAGCCAGCACCAGCCGAGCGGGTTGGCTGAAGACTTCGGACCACGACGCCGTGGGGCCGGCCTCGCCAAAGGCGGGTCCGTCGTTGCCGACGGCCGACACCACGGCCCCGATCGACTCCTCGAGACCTCCACCGAGGGCAGTCACAACCATCACCCCGACGACGATGACGACTATGTAGAGGAGGAAGAATCCACCAACGGCCGCCACCACCTGCTCTGGAACCGCTCTCGATCCGTGGCGGACCGGAATCACGGCCCGTGGGTGTTGAGTGCGTCGGATGGCACGTAACGCATGTCCCCACATGACCTGCATTCGCATGACCTTCATGCCGCCACTGGTCGACCCGGTGGATCCTCCGCTCAGCATTGCGAGAAGGATCAGGATCTGCACGGAAGGAACCCACGTGACGAAGTCGCCGGCGCTGCCGGAGCCTGTGGCGTTGCCATAGCCGGTGCTGGTGCCGATGGCCACAATGTTGAAGACACTTACTCGCAGAGATGTTGCGAAACTGAACGCTCCGTCGAGCCACAACAAAGCGGTGGCCAACGCACTGAACACGAAGAGGAATCCGATCATGGCCCGAAACTCGGTATCGCGGAAGTGCGCGGTGGGTTGGCCGTTGGCGGCCTTCCAGTGCAACGAAAAGTTGGCAGCTCCGATCACCATGGCGATGATCAGAACGATCTCCAGCGTGACGCTGTCGTAGTGGCCGATGGAGTCGGGATAGGGCGAGAAGCCACCGGTGGCGGCGGTGCTGAAGGAATGGGCCACCGAGTCGTAGAGCGATGGGCCCGGGACGATGAACATGGCCACGGCAACTGCGACCGTGAACAAGACATAGACGAGCCAGAGACGTTTGGCCGTCTCGGAGACTCTCGGCGCCAGCCGATCTGACGAGGGTCCGGGGGCTTCAGCGCTGATGAGGCTGAGGCCACCCACACCGAGAAACGGAAGCACAGCAACAGCGAGCACCACGACACCCATGCCACCGTAGAACTGCGTTGCCTGCCGGTACATCAACATGCCACGACCGGCTCGGGCGAAATCGTCGCCGGTGAGAGCGGTGGAACCAGTGCAGGAATATCCGGACGCTGACTCGAAGATGGCATTGACGATCTGTTCGCCGAAGTCGACCCCAGGCGATGCGAAGGTGCCGGCGATGATGTACGGCAACGCACCGAAGAGCGTGATGACGATCCATGTCCAGCCGACGGCAGCGAAGATGTCGCGGGTGCGGACCTGCCCGACCGTGGTGCGCCACCAGAGCGCTCCGCCGGCCACTCCGCCGACCGCAGCTGAGATAAGCAGAGCCTCGCTATCTCGGTTGGTGGACCCCACCTCGATCAGCGCGCTGATGGCCATACCGACCGAGACCGCTGTGAGGGCGATTCCCATCACGTTGAGCGGGGTGCTGCGGAGGCTCCTGGTCTCTCCGAGAGCTTGAGCCTCGCTGTGGTGTCGGAGGCTGGTCATCGCCGCACCGAGGCCCGTGCTCTTCGTGTGGAGATCATCAAGGATCTCTTCAGGCTGGCGACCCACACGAAACCGAGGAGCACGACGAGAACGGACAGCCTCGCTGCCAGCATCATGGGAACAAGGGTGATCCGGGCCCAAGGTGAGACTTCACCGAGGTCGCCGAACGGCCCGGTGCCCACCGAGGGACCATACGAAGACAGTGTGCTCACCGCCGTCC
>JAJCXW010000128.1 GCA_029263235.1 Acidimicrobiales bacterium | reverse complement strand
GTGACGGCCCAATAGACGGTCCCGACTCCGGCGACCCCTCCGAGAACCCAACCCACCGCGAGAGCAACGACCTCGATGATGGTCCGAGCGGTCGAGATCGTCAGACCGCTTCGAGCCAGCGCGGTCATGAGTCCGTCGCGGGGCCCGGGGCCCAGGCCAGCCCCGAGATATAGCCCTGAGGCCAAGCCCAGCACCGGTGGAGCGATTCCGAGGACGATGATCCTCGCTGGCAACGACTCGAGTTCGGGAACGACGGCCAGGGTTGCGTCCATCGCCGAACCGATGATGGCGATGTTGAGGATTGTGCCGAGTCCAATCGGTTCACGGATCGGCGCGAACAACAGGACGAGGGCCGCTCCGGTGAGAATCACGACCGTCCCGATGGAGAGTCCGGTCTTGCTCGAGACTCCCTGGGAGAACACGGTCCAGGGGTTTGATCCCAGATCGGCTTCGACCGTCAATGAGAGAGCGACTCCGAACAGCATGAGTCCGGGAACGATCTGCACGATGCGTCGGACCATCGGAGGTCGCAGTCGGAGGACTTCGAATCCGAGCACGCGACGAGTTCGGGGAATTTCGGCGGCCAGCGACATCTCCGGAAAGCTACTTGGATTCTCCGCCGATCAGCCGGTGAATCCTCCCGGGGTCAACCCACCGGTGTCGGGGTCGGCGGGTGATTGATGTTGTTGCCGTGGCGAGCCTTGACCCAGGGATAGAGGCGAGTCAGCAGGCCCGCCAACACGATGAACAGGGTCCCGATCACGAACAGGGTCGCCTCGGCGCCGAGGGTGTCCTCGAGGTAGAAGAGGGCGATTTGTGGTGTCCATTGGAACAGGCCAACCGTGCCGACCAGAAGGACTTGGATCTCCGATCGCGCCACGCCAACAACCATCAGTGCCACGGCGGAGGCCAAGCCGAGCCACAGCGCCAAGTGGTCATTGTCGTTGCGGATGATCTGGGCTCCCACAAGGATCAGTATCGAACCCGACAGGCTGGCGAGAATCGTGGGTGGCAACCGTGCGAGAGTGCCGCCGGCGAGCCAGGCCGCGCCCAAAAAGAACAGACTGAGTCCGACCGCGAGCGACGACATCGAAGCGTCTCGTGAAGTATTGAGGGCGTCGATGATGCCGAGGACAGTGGCGATGGTGGCGCCGAGCATCGCTATCTGTTGGAATTCCAGCGGTCGGAGCAGCCACGCTGTGAGGGCGAAGCAAAGAGCGATCCCACCCACGAATAGCGTCGTGCCATGGTCGGGCGCCGAACCATCGTGGATGGCGTGGATCCAGACCACCGCCGCCACACCAGCAGTGCCAGCTACGGCCAGCAGCCAGAGCACGCTTCCGAGTCGCTCCAGGGCTGGTTCTTCGCGGCCGCCCGTCCACCAGCCCGCCACGATGGCGGCCAAGGTTGGGATTGTCAGGGAAACTATTCGCCCTGTCGTGGTCAGGTCGTCCCACCGGTTGCCGACGACCAGGGCCACCGCAGCGACCACGAGGCCGGCGCCGATGTAGCCAATGGCTTCGGCGGCTAGAGGGACTCGGCTCGGAACATCGGGGGCGTGTTCGGCTTCATATCGCTCCACCGCCGACGCCTGATCGGGGTCGATCAGACCGGCCCCGACCCACTCTCGGAGCTTCGCTCCAAGATGAGATTGAGCGCCTGATGGCTGATCTCTGGCCGTTGGCGTGCGAGGGTCACCAAAGGGTGTGGCGTTGGATCGACGCATGCTCGTGGCGACTGCGATAACAACGACCACTGCAACGACCAAGAAGACATTCACCACTGGAAAACCTACACCACCAAGTATCGCTGCGGGCGATCGGGTTGATTGTCCGATGCGATGCGCAGATATTTGTGACGTATTCGGGACCAAAGGCTCTGCTGACAATCGAGCATTTGGAGTCCGATTGCTACGTTCCTCGAGTTGGGAGAATCACACATGAGATTCAGACGGATTCTGGTCGCCTTGGCGGTCTTGCCACTACTGGCGACGGCTTGCGGAGACGATGGCGGTGACGGTGACGTCTCCGCCACTACCACGGAGGCGCCGGCCACCACAGCGGCGCCTGCTACCACTGCCGCGCCTGCTACCACTGCTGCGCCAGTCAAGACGCCGACTCCTGATGGGCCGGCTGCTTTGGATGCGCCTGGTGGGGTGATGATCACTGTTGATGGTGATGATGCTGATTGGGCTGGGGTTGATGGTCTTGACATGACTTTGATTCCGATCACCGATGAGGATTTTGAGCCTCATGACGCCACGGTGAAGGTGGCTCATGACGGCGACAACGTCTACGTCTTGTTCACGGTCGAAGATGACCTGAACTGGGATGTTGCCGATAAGCACAAGTCGGGTGCGATCGGGGTTCAGTGGACGATCGATTCGGGTGCCGGTGTTGCCATGGGTGCCGCGGATGATGATCGTTTGGTGAGCTCTGGTGCGGTCGATATCTGGCATTGGGAGCTGGAGTGTCCGACTGGTGATACCAGCGGCGGTTCGGTGAGCGATGCTGGCGGCAAGGATCCCGGCAACGATGGTGGCTGCAACTTCGATGATGAGTACGCGAGCGACACCGAGACTCGTGCCGATGACGATTCTGCGTCGGCTGAGAACTCTCTGGCTGGCGTGTGGACCCATAGTGCGGCTGCTCAGGACGGCGACGGCACTTGGATCTTCGAGATGAGTCGCCCGATGCAGACCGGTGATGAGGGCGACGCCCAGTTCGAAGCTGGCGGTTCCTCACAGTTGGCTCTGGCCTACTGGGACGCCGATTCCGGTCCTGACGGATGGTCCGACGAATACCACGTCGTGAGCTCCCTCGACGGATGGATCGACGTCACCTTCGGCTGACATCAAGGTCCTGTACAGTTCCCTCCTCGAGAGCCGGTCGCTACGGCGGCCGGCTCTTGGCGTTGTCGGGTGAGCTGAGATGAGAGACTCGGTCCGACATGAAGACTTCGACACGATGACTTCGACACTGCTGACCCACGCTCTGGTCTTGACGAGCGAATCGAGTCGACCACGCATCGACGATGGAGCGGTTCTGGTTCGTGGAGGTGTGGTCGAAGCGGTTGGCACGACCGCTGAGCTCCGAGGAATGTCGGCCGAACGCACAGTCGACATTGATGGCCACATACTTCTTCCGGGCTTCGTCAACACCCACACGCACCTGGCCGGCACGATCACCCGTGGTTTGGTCGAGGATGTGACAACCGGTGCGTACCTGGAACGGATCTGGCCGATCGAGGCGATGGGAATCAGCAACGGCTGGTTCGCGGCGGGGGAGCGGTTGGGCATCGTCGAACATCTCATGGCGGGAATCACCACGGCCAACGACATGTTCTTCGATCCGGCCAGCGCGCTGAACAACGCCGTTGACCTGGGCTTTCGACTGTTGGCTGGCACCGTCCATCTCGACTTCCCAGGCCCCGACAACCTCAGTCCGAGCCAGAGAATGGATGAGGCCGCCTCGCTGCTGGCGAGGTTCGGAGACCACCCGCTCGTGCGGGTGACCGCTGCCCCGCACGGCGGCTACACCGTCGGCCCCGAGCAGCTCGAGTCGGTATGGAATCACGCCCACGACAACGGTCTGCTGTTTCACATTCACGCGGCAGAGTCGTCCGAGGAGGACGCCGCCATCCGCGACGCCTACGGAAGAAGGCCGGTCGAGCACCTCGGTGCGGTGGGGGTACTCGACGCCCGAACGATCCTGGCCCACGCCGTTCGCCTGGATGACAGCGACATCGAGCTGCTCGCCCAGACCGGTACCGCGGTAGCTCATTGCCCTATCTCCAACCTCAAGACAGCATCAGGGGTCTGTCGGGTCGGCGACATGCTCGACAAGTCGGTGCGGGTCGGCCTCGGAACTGACGGGGGGACGGCCAGCAACGACTACGACATGTTCGCGGTGATGCGGACCGCGGCGATCCTCGCCAAGAACGCCACCCGGAGCCCCGAGAGGTTCACGGCCGAGGAGATGTTGAGGATGGCGACGCTCGGAGGGGCGGAGGCGCTGGGTGTCGGGCACCTGATCGGATCGATCGAAGAAGGCAAGCAGGCCGACCTCGTAGTGGTGGACACTTCGGCATCCCACAACGTGCCCATGTTCGACCCATTCACGACTCTCGTCTACCAAGCAGGCCGCACCGATGTGACCCTCACCATGGTGCAAGGCGAGATCCTCATGGAGCGCCGACGTCTGACTCGTGTCGACCTCGACTCCGTAGTGAACGATGCCATTTCGGCCGGTCGTGAGATCACTGTCGAACTCAGCAACGGCGCTGAAGCTAGGGTCTCACCCAGCCAGTGAAGTGACCGACGTTGCCGATGGAGGCACCCGTGAACGAAGGCGATCTCGCCGAAGACTTCGAGTTGACCGACCAGGCCGGCGCAGCCGTGACGCTCAGCGGGCTTCTGGCCGCCGGGCCGTTGGCATTGTTCTTCTTCCCGAAGGCCATGACCCCCGGTTGAACGATCGAATCACGGCACTTCAGCTCTCTGGCCGACGAGTTCTCTGAACTCGGAGCACAGCGAGCTGGTGTCAGCGCCGATCCGGTGGATCGGCAGAAGGAATTCGATGAGATCAACGATCTTTGTTTCCCGTTGCTGTCAGACCCGGACCGTCAGATCGCCAAGGCATTCGGGGTTAAGCGGCCC
>JAJCXW010000127.1 GCA_029263235.1 Acidimicrobiales bacterium | reverse complement strand
AGATCCGGCGTTTCGTGATCACCGAATTGATGTGCAACGGGCGCATCCTCGCCAACGACGTCGAAGCTCGTTACGGCATCTCCTTCTCCGACTACTTCGGCACAGAAATGGCCGCGTTGCAAGCACCCGGCGGAGCGGTCGACGAGGGCCTCCTCGAAGTATCCGATAGCGACCTCCAGGCCACGGAGCTCGGGGAGCTGTTCATCCGTAACGTCGCCATGGAATTCGACGCCTTCATGGCCGGCCACGCCAACTCGTCCAAGCCACATTTCTCCAGAACAGTCTGACCCATGACCTCGGGGGACAAGTCACGTATCGGCGTGGTTCTGGCCCAGATGGGTGGGCCGACGGGGCTCGATCAGGTCGAACCGTTCATCAAGTCGATATTCGCCGATCCCGATCTCATCGCCGTACCGGGCCCGGCATGGACGAGCGATGTCGTCGGCACGATCGTGTCGAAGATGCGAGGGCCGAAGGTTCGCGCCGCGTACCGCAGTATCGGCGGCGGCTCACCGATTCTCGGCATCACTCTGAGCCAGGCCCAGGCGGTGACCACCGCACTGCGCGAGCGCGGCCACGACGCGGTCTACGCCGTGGCGATGCGTTACACCCAGCCCGACACAGCCGACGCCATCGAGCATCTCGAACGTCAAGGCGCCGAGCGGATAGTGATGCTGCCGCTCTACCCCCACTATTCGTTCGCTACCACCGGATCATCGGAGAATGAGCTGAACCGGGTGATCAAGCAGCGGTCATGCCGTCTTCCAGTGCAGGTTATCCGCACCTGGCACGATCATCCGTCGTATCTCGATCTTCAGGCTCGACTCGTGGTCGAGATGCTCGACGCTCTGCCCGAGGCCCAACGCGACGGAGCCGCAGTCGTGTTCTCGGCCCACGGTCTCCCTCAGAAGATGGTCGACCGAGGCGATCCCTATCCAGCCGAGATCGCCGCCGCCATGTCCGGTGTCATCGAGCGGGTGCCGTATCGACTCGATGCCCGACTCGGATACCAATCTCGTACCGGACCGGTGAAATGGATCGGCCCCGACACCATCGATGTCATCCGGGAATTCGCCGATGAGGGTCGTGATTCGGTCTCATTGGTGCCAATCTCTTTCGTGTCAGACCACATCGAGACGCTCTACGAGGCCGACATGCTCATCGCCGAAGCCGCTGCTGCTGCCGGCATTCTCGAATACCGGAGAAGCGCCGTATTCAACGACTGCTCCGGGGTCGGGGAGATGTTGGCCGACATCGTCGAGGACGCATTGTGACGTCGGCCGAACAACCCGAGAGGCGCGTACCCCGAGAGGTCGTCGTCATCGGCGGAGGATTCTCCGGACTGCTCACCGCCGTGGAATTCGGCCGACGCGGCATCAGAGCCACCGTCGTCGAGGCCAGCGACCGACCTGGCGGTGTGGCCCAAACCGTTCGGGAGGACGGCTATCTGCTGGAGCCGGCGGCCGGCACGTTCCTGCTTCCCCACCCCGACCTCAGCCCCATTCTCCACACGGCCGGCATCGAGCTGGTCGAGTCTCCCCCCAGCGCCCGTCGCCGCTGGGCGTTCCGCCACGGGGCCATGCACGAGTTGAAGGACTCGCCTGCGATCGCACTGTCTCCCGTACTCAGCTGGCGGGCCAAGTTTCGCACGCTGCGCGAACCCTGGGTCCACACTCCCCCGCCCGCCGACGACGAGTCCTTGCTGCATTTTGCCTGCCGACGACTGGGCCCCGAGACCGGAACTCTCATCGCCAACATCATGGCTCATGGGGTGTTCGCCGGCGATCCGACGACAATGTCGGCCCGCGCTGCTTTTGGGAGGCTCGTCGGCCTGGAGGATGAAGCAGGAAGCCTCATCCGCGGCGGAATCCAGCGAATGAAGGCCCGCCCCAAGGGCACACCGAGAGCCACGGCCCATACCTCACCCGACGGGATGGCCTCAGTGGCTCGCTCTCTCTCGGAGTTTCTCGGCGACCGCTACAAAGGATCGTGGCCCGCCGCCTCGATCCGCCCCGACGGCGATCGTTGGATCGTCGAAGGTCCCGAGACGCTCACCACCGACGCCGTGATCATCGCCGTCGAGCCAGGGGCCGCGGCACAGTTCGCCCCCGATGAGCTCGGTCCGATGCTGAGCGGTCGGCCCACTGCCAACGTTGCGATCGTCGGATTGGGCGGCCGGGCCAGCGACCTGCCGATTCCGCCCGGGTTCGGATTCCTCACCGGGCCGGGCGAGTCGATTCGAGCTCTGGGAATGTTGTTCGAGTCGGAGTACGCCTCCGGCCGGGCCCCCGACGGATGCCGAATGGTGAAGGCCATCTACGGCGGCGACGCCGATCCGAATGTCCTCGACCTTTCCGACGATGATCTGCTGCGCCTCGCCACCGACGAATTGAGCCGGGCGATCAGGGTCGACGTTCGACCGAGCTTCACCAAGGTGGTCCGCCAAGCCGCCGGGATTCCCCAGTATCCCGTGGGTCATCCGCAATGGCTGTCTCAACTCGACGATGCCCTCGTGCCCTACCCGGGTCTGGAATTCACCGGTTGGGGCTATCGAGGGATCGGCGTCTCGTCACTCGCCACCGACGCCGCGCGTGTCGCCGATGAGATCACCAACCATTCCAGCCCTGCCATTGGGAAGGTCCGATGACTCACGACCTTCCCCGAATCATCCAGGGCGGAATGGGCGTAGGAGTCTCGGGTTGGAGACTTGCCAATGCCGTGGGCAGCCGAGGTCATCTCGGTGTCGTATCGGGGGTCGCGCTCGATGTGGTTCATGCTCGACGCCTTGGCGACGGCGACCGCGGCGGTCATCTCCGCCGGGCCTACGCGGAGTTCCCCAACCAGGAGATCGTCGCCGATGTCCTCGACCGCTACTACCTGCCCGATGGCCGACAGCCCGACGAGCCGTATCGAACAGTCCCGAAACTCAATGCCGACCCCCCTGCCCACCTGATCGGGCTAACCGTTCTGGCCAACTTCGCGGAGATCCGACTCGCCAAGTCCGGCCATACCGGGCCGGCCGGGGTCAACTACCTGACCAAGGTGCAGCTGCCGACGCCCTACGCGATTCTCGGAGCGGTGCTGGGTGGAGCCGACTTCATCATCATGGGGGCTGGTATTCCCATCGACATTCCTCCGATGATTCGGGGCCTGGCCGCCGGGGAGCCGATTCGTCAACGTCTCGATGTGATCGACGCCAAGTCCGACGTCTTCGTTGACTTTGATCCTCGGAGTGTGGTGGCCGACGGCTGGCCGCGGAGTCGCCCGAAGTTCCTTGCCATCATTTCCTCCAACACGCTGGCAGTGTTCTTGTCGCGCAATCCCAACAACCGCCCCGACGGGTTCGTGGTCGAGCGACCCATCGCCGGCGGACACAACGCCCCACCGCGCGGCAAGGGCAGGTTCGACGAACTCGGGCAGCCCGAATACGGGCCTCGCGACGAAGTCGACTTGGCGAAGCTCCAGGAGGTCGGATTGCCCTTCTGGCTGGCCGGCGGATCCGGACGCCCCGGCCTGTTGCGACAGGCTCTCGACTCGGGGGCCGTAGGCGTTCAGGTCGGCACGGCGTTCGCGTTCTGCCAGGAATCCGACATCGAGTCCAGCCTCAAGCAGGACGTGATCGACAAGGCGCTCGCCGACTCGGCCACCGTCTTCACCGATCCCTTGGCCTCTCCCAGCGGCTACCCGTTCAAGGTGGTCGACATGTCGGGGACGATCTCAGAGGAGGCCGTCGCCGAGGACCGTACCCGGGTCTGCGATCTCGGCTTTCTTCGCTCGACCTACCAGTCACCCGACGGCACCCTCGGATATCGATGTGCGGCCGAGCCGCGGAAGGCCTACATACGCAAGGGAGGAGAAGCCGACGAAACCGACGGCCGCCGATGCTTGTGCAACGGCCTGTTCGCCACGGTCGACCTACCCCAGGTTCGCAAGGGCGGTCTCGAACCACCTCTAGTGACTTCGGGCGACGACATCAACACCGTGATCCGTGCCCTGTGTGCCGACTCGGGCTCCTACTCCGCCGCCGATGTGATCGAGTACCTCGAAGCCTGATCACGGGCCGTGCCCTCAGTCGATGCTGCGCACTTCAACAAGGGTCTCGTGGAACGCTGCCGACCCGACGCCATCGACGGAGTCGGGGTTGGTGAGGGCGTTGACCCCTCGATCCTCGGGGCTGTGGCGATGCCACCAGCCAAATGGCATGGTGACCAGTCCGGGCTGAGTCGCGTCGGAGATCTCGGCGCTGAGGGTGAGCGAGCCCCGTCCGTTGAACACCCTGACGGTGTCGCCAGACGCTATTCGGCGGGCGCCGGCATCGGTTGGGTGGATCGACAGAGTGGGCGCTCCACCGGTCGGAAGATGCTCCGGAAAGCCGCCATAGTTGGCGTTGAGAAACTTGGCGTGCTGCTTGCGAGACATCAGGGTCAACGGGAACTCGGCCTCCAGGCCCGACGAGCCTTCGGGCGTTTCGAAGCCCGCGATGTAGTCGAGAGAGCCGAGGCGGGCCAGCCCGTCGTCGGTGGCCGGAGGCGAACTCACATGGGGCCGGTGGCCGTCGGCCACGGAGAGCCGTTGCCAGGCTTGCTGGCGAAGTGATTCGAAGTCGATTCCGTTGAGCCATTCGTGATCTGAGTCGAGCAGCTGACCGACCAGTTCCTCGTCGGTGTCGGAGAACTCCGGGCCGGTGAGACCCATCTCGGCTGCCAATCGTCGGAAGATCTCGGTATTGGGGAGTGCGTTGCCGACCGGGGCGATCGCCGGTTGGTTGAGCGCCAGGTAGAGATGCCCCCACGACATGGAGAGGTCGAGATGCTCGATCTGGGTCGTGGTCGGCAGAACGACGTCGGCATAGCGGGCGGTGTCGGTCATGAACTGTTCGACGACAACGCTGAACAGATCAGGGCGACTCAAGCCGCGCACCACGGAGTTCTGGTCGGGACAGATCACCGCGGGGTTGGAATTGTGGACCACGAGCGCCTTCACCGGCGGGTTCAGGCTGTCGTCGCCAAGCACCGCTCCGAGGTCGGCCATGTTGAACTGGCGCCGATCGGGCCGGACTGCATCATCGATGCCGAGTGCGGTCTCGAACCAGATCTGCGTCGAGCGGGCGAGGCCGCCGCCCAACTCCGACCACGATCCGGTGATCGCCGGGAGCATGGCCACGGCCCGCATGATGTCGCGGCCGTGTTCGCGGTGTTCGGGCCCGACGAGCATCCGTATGGCCGCGGGTCGTTGCTCACCGTAGGCATGGGCCAGCCACTCGATCGTCGCCACATCGACGCCGGTGATGGCGGCGGCCTTGTCGGGGGTCATGGCAGAGGCCGACTCTCTGAGTTCCGTCCAGCCGCTGGTGTGGTTGTCGATCCAGTCTCGATCGACGAGCGCGTCGCGGTCGAGGACGTGGATCATCGCCAACACCAACGCCACGTCGGTTCCCGGTCGAATCTGAATGAACCGATCGGCTGAACCGGCCGTGTTGGTTCGTATCGGATCGATCACGACGATCGTGGCACCGCCACTCCGGGCCGCTTCGACGATCGGCCAGAGGTGACGGTTGGTGAGTCTGGTGTTGGTTCCCCACAATATGATCGTGCGTGAATGCGCCAGTTCCTCGGGGTCGACACCGAACGGCAGCCCGTAGACGTCGGCCGCCCCCAACCACGCTGTGACCCCACACAGGTGACGACGAATGTCGCTGGCCCCGATTGCATCGAAGAACCGGTCGGCCATGACCCCCTTCTGGACCAATCCTTGGGTGCCGTCAAAGGAGTATTGAAGTACCGACGAGCTGCCATGGTCGTCGATGGCTCGGCCGAGGCGGGTGGCGATCTCCGAGACCGCCTCCTTCCACGAGATTGGCTCGAACTCTCCCGAACCCTTGGGGCCGACCCTTCGCAGTGGCTGAAGAAGTCGGTCGGGGTGGTACACCCGATCGAGGAACCGGTTGACCTTCGGACACAGCTCACCAGCCGTTGTCGGGTGGCCGATGTTGCCTCGCAGCCGCACCGCCCGACCATTGTCGACGTGGACATCCCACGCGCATGAGTCGGGGCAGTCGTGGTGACACACCCCGTGGACGACGCGACTATCGGTGGACGATGTGTCGTTCATCCGAGCTGCAGCGTCTGCTGGGCATGTTCGTGGTCGAGCAGATGCTTCTTCACGTCGAGACCGCCGCCGAATCCGGTGAGCGAGCCATCCGATCCGATGACCCGGTGGCACGGCAGGATGATCGGTATCGGATTGCGACCGTTGGCCGAACCCACCGCTCGAAAGGCTCCTGGCCTCCCGATAGTCTCAGCCTGGCGGGCATAGCTGACCGTCTCACCGTAAGGAATCGATGCCAGAGCGGTCCACGCCTCTATTTGAAACTCGGTACCCCTCAGGTCGAGGGGCAGATCGAAGTCCCGGCGGGCGCCCGTGAAGTATTCGTCGAGTTCAGATGCCGCGGCCGCGAGGATCGGGTTGTCTACCGCCGTGGGCACAGGTCGTTGAATACCGACATCGGCAGTCTCCTGCCCGTCGAACAACACATGGGTGAGGCCGGCGTCCGAAGCAACCAGCGTGAGTACGCCGATCGGAGTGTCGAGGACTGCCTTCTCCAGATCCGGCTCGAGTTCTTCGTCTCGACTGGTCATTTCGATTCCTCCGATGAATCTTGAAGTGAAACCCACAGGTATTGGGCGGCGAGCGCACGGTTGGGTCGCCAAGCCTCCGACATCTCCCTGACTGCGGCCTCGGATGGATCGGTGTCGGATCCGGTGAGTCGGGCTATCGCCCGCCTGATACCGAGATCGCCGGCGGGGAAGGCGTCGCTATCACGCAGCGCCCGCATCATGACGACATCCGCAGTCCAGGGTCCGACCCCGGGCAGGTCGAGCAATTGCTGGCGGGTGGTCTCCGGGCCCGCGGCACCCGACAGATCGAGGCGGCCTTCGACCACCGCTCTGGCGACCGCTGAGATGGTGGCAACTCTTGCTCCCGGCATCCCCAGTCCGTCGGGGTCGAGGTCGATGAGCCGATCGGCGGTCGGGAACAGTCGGGTGAGGCCGAGGGCTGAGCCCGGCAGAGGCGCCCCGAACCGCTCGGCAATCCTTCCGGTGATGGTGGTGGCGCCGACCACCGATACCTGCTGGCCGACGATCACGCGCACGGCCGTCTCGAATCGATCCCATCCGCCGATGACGCGAACCCCTGGGCGTTGCCGTACGAGCGGGCCGATGATCGGATCACTGCCGAGATCGGCCTCCGCCGCCGAAGCATCGTCGTCGAGACCCAACATCGCGCGAATCCGGCCGACGTCGTCGATGATGGAATCGAACGCCGGGAGGTGGGCCCGCATCTCGAGGCTCGATCCTTCCGTGGCGAGATTGATTTCCACGACGCCGGGGTTGCCGCACACCGTCAGAGTGCGTCGGTATACGGATCCGTCGACCACCTCGACCCCCGGGGTGGCCCTCGGCCCGAGGTGGGCGACGATCGACGACCGATCGAGCGGCTCGGCGAACGGAAGCCGAAGCATGAGACCACCGTCGATCGTGAGCACATCGTCTTGGCGACGCTTGGCCCGCAACAAGCTGGGGGCGAACCCGAATATCGACTCGACGATCCGACTCATCTGTCGGACACTGCCGAATCCCGAAGCCCCGGCGATGACGGGCATCGTCAGGTTGGTCTCGTCGAGTAGTCGACGGGCGAAGTGAGCTCGTCGGCTACGACCGACGAACGACGGCGAAGCGCCGATATGGGACTCGAAGAGGCGACGCAGCTGACGGGTGCTGTAGCCGACGTGGGCGGCCAGCGAGTCCTCGTCGAATCGATCGAGGTAACCGTCGGTGATCAGTGCAAGAGCCCGAACAACGGGCGCCGGGGCATCGCCGGGGCCCTCGTCGAACGGCCGACGATCGGGGCGACATCGCAGACACGGCCGGTAGCCCGACGCCTCCGCGGCCACCGCCGAGGGGTAGGGCGACACGTTGCGGGGAAGAGGTCGGGCCCCGCACTCGGGACGGCAGTAGATGCCTGTTGTGGAGACCGCTGATACGACCATGAGTGCAGTATGCCCCATCAACTCGGACGGATTCGGACATCAAGACCGACCGATCGGCGACAGGCGGTTCAAGCGAATCTCAATTCGGCCGATGAAGAGAGTCCAGCCTGATTCGACCTCGGTGGAGGCCACCGTGACCACAGAGACCAGAGATCACCGAAGCCGGCAACAGCCGGAGACCAAATGGCCACTCTCACGGAAGATTCAGTGGGCCACGCTGGTGTGGATAGTGGTGGTGGCAGAGATCGTGTATATCGCCGGGCAGACGACCCTGAGTTATGCAATCGACGTCGTGGCCGTGGCCTCGTTCTTCTGGATCAGAAGGATCCGCGAGCACCAGACCTGAATCGGGGTCCGAGGCGCCAGAATGTCGTGGACGAAACTCAGGGGGTCCGCGCCATGTCGCAGAACGTAATCATCGAACCATTCCGTGTTCACACGGTCGAGGCCATCGCCATGCCCGATCGTGAGGAGCGGGAGAGCGCCCTCCAACGAGCCAGCTACAACCTGTTCGGGCTACGCGCCGAAGAGGTGATCATCGACCTCCTGACCGACTCCGGCACGGGCGCCATGTCAACCAAACAGTGGGCGGGGATGATGCTCGGCGACGAGACCTACGCCGGCAGTCGGTCGTTCTTCCGCTTCGAGGGGGTCGTGCAGGACCTCACGGGCTTCTCCGAGATCATCCCGACCCACCAGGGGCGGGCCGCCGAGAAGATCCTGTTCTCGGTGCTGGCCCACGAAGGTGACGTAGTCCCGAGCAACACCCACTTCGACACCACTCGCGCCAACATCGAATTCCAGCAGGCCGAAGCACGCGACCTCGTGCGTCCTGAAGGCCTGGACCCGGCGTTCATCGCCCCGTTCAAGGGCGACATCGATCTGGACGCCCTGCGAACGACCCTTGCCGACGAGACCCAGAATGTTCCGTTCGTGATGTGCACCGTCACCAACAACTCCGGCGGCGGCCAGCCGGTGTCGATGGCGAATCTCAGAGGAATCAGGGCCCTCTGCGATGAGTTCGACGTTCCGTTCATTCTCGATGCCTGCCGGTTCGCCGAGAATGCTTGGTTCATCAAGATCAGAGAGGAGGGATACGCCGACAAGACTCCGAAGGAGATAGCGAAGGAAATGTTCTCACTCGCCGACGGATGCACGGTGTCGGCGAAGAAGGACGGACTCTCCAACATCGGCGGGTTCCTGGCGGTGAACGACCCGGAAATCGCAGCCCAGTGCCGAAATCTCCTGATTCTAACCGAAGGCTTCCCGACCTACGGCGGCCTCGCCGGCTACGACCTCGAGGCGGTGGCTCAGGGCCTGGTCGAGGTGCTCGACGAGAACTACCTCAACTACCGGATTCGGTCCGTGGAGTACCTGGGCGAGAAGGTGTCAACGGCTGGCGTTCCGATCGTTCAGCCAACCGGCGGTCACGCCGTGTATATCGATGCCAAGGCTCTTCTCCCCCACATACCGCCCCACGAATACCCAGCGCAGGCACTCGCAGTCGAGCTCTACCGCGAAGGCGGCGTCAGAGGGGTTGAGATCGGAACGCTGATGTTCGGCGTGCCTCAGGACGACGGTCCCGACCTGCCATCGGCGATGGAGCTGGTGAGGCTGGCCATACCGAGACGCATGTACACCCAGAGCCACATCGACTACGTGGCCGAGGTGGTGATCGGTGTCGCGGAAAGAGCAGCCGACATTTCCGGCTACCGGATCGTGGAGCAGGCTCCTTGGCTACGACACTTCACGATGAAGCTCGAACCACTGGCCTGACACCGACTCGGCCCAACGGGAGATGTGACTTTGTTGGCTGTTCGTTGATGGATTCCCCTTCGCCGGGGGATGTACCCTTCACGAACATGTCCCAGCCCGGCCACCGGTCCATGCGCACCGCAACGCTGTCGGTCCTGGGTGTTCTCGCGATCCCGTTCCTGACCGTGTCAAGCGCCGCGCTCATGGCCGGCCCCGTCTCGACAGCCGATCCGGTCCGACTGTCCACCGGTCTGCTGGCCGCCATCATCGGTTCAGCCGTGGGACTGTCGGTTCTGCGAATCGCTCAGTCTGCTCTTCTCGGTGTCCGCGCCGTCGTGGCTGCGGCCGTCGACTGGATCGAGTCGGCATCGGAAATCATCTCTCTCCGACCGACCACACTGTTTGCGGTCGTACCGGCAACCCGTCCGGTCGTCGCCGTCCATGCGTCGTCACTCGGCCGACGCGGTCCTCCCTCGGGTCTGTAACCCCAACTCCGGCGCCTGTGCGCGCCGATTTCACACTCGTTACAGATTCAACAGGAGAAGACAATGAACACCCGTATTACCCGAATGACCGCGGCCGCGGTCGCTTTCACCCTCGTCGTGGCTGCCTGCAGCAGCGACAATCCGACGGCATCGACCACGGTCGACATGTCGAGTCCGACCGGATCCGAGTCGGTGGTTGTCTCGACGACATCCATGGCGAACATGGATGGTGAGATGGACCACGAAACCGACGGCGGACACAGCCACGACACCATCGAATGGCCCGCCGATCTGAGCACTCCGAGGCTCAGTCTCACGGCAACACCCAATGCCGACGGTTCGGCCGAACTGGTGGTCGGGATCGAGGACTTCACACTCCAGTCAGGAGACGGCGCCGACGACGGCCCGGGAACCGGGCATCTTCACGTCATGGTCGACAACCGTGACTTCGGGATGGCGTTCGTTCCCGAGGTGCATCTCGACGGGTTGAACCCGGGACCACACATGATCGAGATCCAGCTCTCGAGCCCCAGCCATGGCATGTATGCGATCGGTGGAGAGATCCTGAGCTATTCCGCTGAGTTCGTGATGCCCGGTGAGGTCGTCGCTATCGACACCGTCATCGACATCACGGTCGACGACGGAGGCGTGGTCGGTGGAATCGTCGACGCTTCGGTGGGCATAGGCGAGATCGTGCGGATCAACATCGAATCCAGCGTCGCCGAGGAGTTCCATCTCCACGTCTACGACATCACCGCCACCCTCGTACCCGGAGAGAGCGCCGAGCTGACCTTCACCGCCGATATCCCGGGCGTGTTCGAAGCCGAGCTCGAGGGTTCGTCACTCCAGATACTCAACCTGGAAGTCAAGTGAGAAACAAGGCACTGGTCGGCAGCGGTCTGGCGGCAGCCACCCTGCTGTCGGCCGCTGCTCCGGCCGCCGCCCACGGCGTCGGTGGTCGCGTCGATCTGCCACTGCCGGTCTGGCAGCTTGCCTGGGCGGCCGGATTCGCCGTGGCCGTCTCGTTTGTGGCTCTCGGCGCGTTCTGGAAGACGCCGCGGCTGGCCGCCGCGGCTGTTGGCGACCCGTTGCCTCCGGTGGCCCAGCGAGCCGAACGGCTGGTCGAACCATTCCTGCAACTTCTCGGCCTGATGCTCTTCGGGATCATTCTGCTCGGAGCCTGGTGGGGCAACACGAGTCCCGCGCTCAACATCGCTCCCCAGGCCGTCTACATCTGGTTCTGGGTGGGAATCCAATTCGCATCAATACTGTTCGGCGATTTCTGGCGCTCGTTGAATCCGTTCTACACGTTGGCCGATCTCGCAGCCCGAGTTCGAGCGAGAGTCACCGAGACTCCCCTGTCGGAGTGCCCCGATGCACCATCGACCGAGTGGCCCGCCGTTATCGCCATCACCAGTTTCCTCTGGGTCGAGCTCGCCTACCACGCCTCGGCGTCGCCTCGATCGCTCGGTCTTTTCCTGACCCTCTACAGCACCGTGATGCTGGGCGGCGCCGCTGTCAAGGGAAGAGCTTGGGTCAGAAGCGCCGAGGGCTTCGGGGTTCTGTTCACCAAGCTCGCCGCCATGTCACCGCTGTATCGCGATGGCACCGGACCGCTGCGGTTCCGTGCTCCTCTGTCGGGTTTGGCGACCATGCGCATGGTTCCCGGCTCGATCCCGTTCGTGCTCGTGGTGCTCGGGTCGACCAGCTTCGACGGTTTCACCCGCAACTCGATCTGGCGCGACATCATCGCCAATCGCTCCGGCTGGAACCTCACGATGATTCGAACGCTGGGATTCGTCGCGGCAGTCGCGATCGTGGCCGGAGCGTTCCGACTGGCAGTCGCCTTCATGGCACGGATCACCGAGACACCTGTCGAGGACGTGTTCAGAAAGTTCGGACCCTCGCTGATTCCGATCGCCGGGGCCTACGCGGTCGCTCACTACTTCAGCTTCTTGTTCCTCGACGGTCAGATCATCTTGCGACTCATTTCGGATCCGTTCGGAAAGGGCTGGGACCTCTTCGGCACGGTCGGATATCGCATCCGCTACACCTCCATCAGCCCGCGGGAGATCGCCTGGGTCCAGACCTTGTCGATCGCCATTGGCCATGTACTGGGCGTTGCCACCTCGCACGACAAGGCGGTCGAGTCGTATCGCAGCGACGTGGCGGTCAGGTCGCAGTACCCGATGCTCGGGGTGATGATCACCTACACCGTGCTCGGACTGCTGATTCTGCTCAGCGGCTGACCGGCCAGTTCAGACCAGGTGAGGTCAAGTCAGAAGGCGACATCCACTGCTTCGCACAGGAACTTCATGAACGGACTCGAAACCTGGCACAGCTCGAGGAAGTCGTCGATGAACGTCTTCGACGTGATCTGTTTCTGGGTGAGTCGCGTCGACGCTATGAAGTCCTTCCGTTTCAGGTCCTCGATGAGCGGATGATCAGCGTCGAACCCACGGGGTGGACGCACGAGAGAATCGCCCTCGAGTGAGAACACGTCGGCGAACCTGCGGTTGGATCGAGCCTTGCGCCACCCGGTCGGGTCGCTGTCGATCTTCTCGCGAATCTCATAGGCAACCCGGGTCTCGGGGCGCCAGATACCCGACCCCATGAAGCAGCCGTTGGGCTGGATGTGAAGGTAGAAGCCGGCGGCGTGGGGATCGCCGGCCGCCTCGTGCCGGAACTGGAGCCCGGTGTTCTCCTTGTAGGGAGTCTTGTCCTTGGCGAATCTCGTGTCGCGCTGGATGCGGAAGAGTGATCCACCGACCTTGCGGGAGTCGGCCACGAAATACGGCGAGATCTTCTGGAGTCGGTCACCAACATCGGTGATGAAGTCGAGGGCCGGTTCGCGCACGTGCTGTTCGTAGTCGGCCTGATGGGCTTTGAACCAGATCCGGTCGTTGTTGGCGCTCAGGTCCCGCAGGAACTTGAACGTGGCGGCAGAGAAGTAAGGGTTGCTCATGGGTTCATGTGGAGATGATCGCCAGTTCGACACCGAGCTCGCGCTGCATCGTGTCGCGGTCGCAAACACTCCACGAGACTCCACCCTCACCGTCGGGGGCGAGACGAAGAACTCCCGCCGCCGTGGCCAGCCAGTATCGACGACTCATCGAGAGAGCGTGAGTGTCGTGATGGGTGAACCGTCGCCAAGCCACATGGCTGCCAACGTAGCCCATGAGGAAACCGAAGTAGGGAAGTGGATTGGCGCGATCGGACTCCAGTTCCAGGAAGCCCCGGCGGGCCAGTTCCTGCATCCCTTCGTCGACATCGATGCCATCCGGGGCCGGTCCGACCAGCCGGCGAACAGCGCCCCGCAGACCGGCTCCGTCAGGACTTGAGGCGTACTCCGACAGGGCGGAGACCGGAAGACCGCTGGCGGGCACACCCAATCCGATGGCCGAAGCGGTCACATCGAGAATCGACGCCAGCGCCAGAGAGGTGCCGGCCCCGAGAACGTGATCGAAGGCAGCAGCGGCTTGCTTCGCCGTCGCCGGCATGGTCGCAACACAGAGACTCACCGCCTGTATCACTTCGTCGGAGCTGGACACATCGACGGCCCCATCCACACCAATGGGCACAAGAGCTGTCGCCTCACCCTCAGCGGCACCGAACCCGATCTCGACCGTGGAACGAGCGGAGGTGGGAGCGGAGAGAAAGTCGGCTACACGAACCACAGCAACGGTGGAGTCGAGCATGCCCAAGCTCCCCGGCCGACCTGCCTCGATCGGCGCTCGCGGCGTCGAGGACGTCACCTCGAGACAGAGAGGGGGCGACGGGGTCGGGGCGACCACAGCGACCCCGAGAGCCTTGATCGCCGACCGGGCTTCGTCTGCGGCGACCGAAGCGCTGGCGACCGAACTCTCCAGCCGCGCCTGTACCGCTGCCGCGTGCTCGGGACGGAAGCCTCCATCGATACCGCTGCTCCTGGAGTCGATCGCGTCGATCAACTCCCAGAAACTGAAGTTCGATGGTTGCGTGGCGGCCAAGTCCTCCAGCAACAAGAGGGCATCTCCGTGGCGTCCGGCGTCGGCCATGGCGCGGGCCGTGAGTATCCAGAGCATCGGCACCATCCGCCCCTGCTCGATGTTGCGACGCACCGAGTCGGTCAGTTGGGCCAAGCCATCGAATCGTGAACCCGACATCCAGAGGGCCGATCCGTATGCGGCCCGGATTCCGACATCATCAGGGGCATGCCTGACGGCAAGGCGAAGCAGACCCGCCGCGCCGACGTCGTCGCCCTCTTCGGTCTTGCCGTTGGCGGCCGCCAATGCCAAGGCCGCGGCGCACCTCCGCAAGACCGGTGTCTTGACGTCGGTCGCGTCGGCGTCGGAAAGAAAGGCATCGACATCGCCTGCGAGCTTGGCGACGTCGACGTTGCCCGCTCCGAGTTCGGCGGCGGTCGACTCCTGCACCGGCAGAGGAACCGGCGGAATGTCGAGTTGCCCGGCGAGAGCCTCGGTCGGCTGGATCCACACAGTCATGTCGGCAGCACCGGGTTGTAGGTCGACATCATCTCTTGAAGGCTCGACACGAATTCCGACTCGGACATTCCCATCTGGCGAAGCACAGCCTGTGTGGCCCGAGGGTTGGCCCGAATGGTTCGCGCCGCGTTGGTCAGCGCAGGATTCGGAAGTGGCTGTCCGATACGTCCGGCCACGTAGTGAGCCCGGTCGACGGCCTTCGAGACCGACTTCACATCGCTGTACCTGCCAATGGCGGCCTGCTGCTCCCGGAGCAGGCCCGTCATTTCCGCGTTGCCGATTCGGGTGAGACTCTCAGCCGAATCGAGACCACGTCCGGTATCTGCCGATCCCGGGACATCGTCCCAGCTGGCCAGATCCATCCGATTCAGCTCGTTGCGGTCGATGATGGCCTGACCCGAGGTGGTGTAGGTGCGGGCGTCGCCGGCTTCGTCGCCGAACGTGAACACTTCGGTGCGACCCTGGGTCGATTGCCGCGACAAGGTGTACCCGCTCGGGTAGGCATCGGACTGCCCGGCCCCGGCCCCGAAGCCGTTGTAGGACTGCATGTCGACATCACCGGCCGTGAGACGGATTGATGCAGCCGCGGGATCGTCGGCATCACCCAGCACCGCCACGGCCTCGCTCAGCGAGATGCCGTCGCGTCGAGCCAGGATCACGGCGGGGTCGGTCGGCGAGTTCATGGCCAATTCGGCCGAACGTTGGTGAAGCTGCGTGAGCCTCCCCTGCAGTCGGCGTTGCGTGTCGGCCAGCGACTCACCGGCTCGCCTCGCCGACGTCAACTGATCACGACTGAAGCTGGCGACGATGGTTCGGTCGGCGTCGGTCAAGACCGACCGGCCCGCACCGACCGAGCCACTATTGCCCATCATCACCTCGTTGGGCCTGAATCCGACCTCGGTCGCGAAGTCGTCGACGGCATCGACAACACCTTGGCGGGTGGCGGCGCCAGTGATCTCGTCGTGCACGTTCACGACACTCTGAGCAAGTTCATCGCTGACCCCACCGGCCGCCTCGGCCCGCCCCATTCCCTGCATGCCGCCATCCCGGAACAACGACCGACGGGCCGCCTCAGCCGCACGATCGGCTTCTGCCGCAGCGTCCAGAGCCCTCGCGACCTCGGCCGAGTTCCCCGACGCCATCGCGGCTCTCGCGGCCTCCCGAGCTTCTTGGGCCGCTTCGGTGAGCCGGACGGTCTCGGTCATCTGGCCCGGCACATCGCCGGCCGCCTCGAGGACACGGGCCGCACTGGCGGCATCCTCGGACGCCTCGACCACCCGCGCGGCATCGGCGGCATCGCCACCCGCTTCGAGTACTCGTGCTGCCCCGGTGGCCTCCTCGGCCAGATCCATGGCCCGCGCGGCATCAGCGAGTTCGTCGACATGGCCAAGGATTCCTGCTCCGGCCAGAGTCGCCCCGATGTCGAGCACTCCCATGCCGACCGAGCCCAGACGCTGACCCAGAGTCCGTTCACCGTCGAGAGCATCAGCGAAATCGCGTCCCGGTATGAACATGGCGGCAGTGTCAATCGGATGACGAACGAACTGATCTCCGAGAGCCACAGCGACACGGCCAGTGGCCACCGCACCCTGCTGGATGCTCTCTTGGGCATCACCGAAGGAGTTGCCGGCCAGCAATCCGGCCACGTCGTAGGCGGTCTCGGCGGCTCCTTCCGCCAGAATCGTCCAGTTCTCGGCCGTGGTCGCGGCGCGCAGCACTTCGAGGCTGGCCTCGCCGAGTATCCCCGGTATCTCGGTGGCGTCGCTCCACGAGGCTTGGGCGGTCTCGGAGAAGATCTGTCCCCAGGTGTCGCGCAGCGTGGCCAGGTCCTGTTCGGCCTCGGCCGCCGTGAGTCCCGACAATATTCGTTCGCGTTCCTCCAATTGCGCTCCGAGTTCATCGACGCGATCCCACCCGGATCGAATCTCCTCCATGTCGGCGTCGTTGTCGGCGATGCTTCGGGCACCCAGATCATCGAAGCGCTGCGCGGCAGCATCGTCGCTGGTCTGGTCGTCCACGATCCCAGAGTGCCGGACATCCCGGCTGGCGCTGGCCTCGCGTTCGGCGGCGATCCGGGCTTCGATCTCCTCCCGCTCGAGCAGTTCGGTGCCGTCGGGAGTGTCCCACTCGTAGAGATCATCGGCGTTGGGTGAGATGGGATTGCCGAACTCGTCGATCACCGGTGGAGGACGAGCCGCCGTATCGGGAGGAGACGACTCGACACCGGAATCGACTCCGGCGCCCGAGAGGGTGGCACGCACCGCGCTCGCCCCGCCGCTGTTCCAGCTCGTGAGCAAATCACCCGTCGACAGGCCACTCTCGGCCAGCGTGGCCGCGGTGATGCCCATCGCCGCGATCAGACCGATCAGCCCCGCCATCGCTGCGTCCTCGTTGGCCGACCGTCCGGAGTCGCCCGCCGCAGACGAGCCTCCCAAGGCCACAGCGGTCGCCAGCGGTCCGCCCCGCGAGCCGATGACCGTGCCCAGATTCCCGCCGCTCGAACCCTGGCTCACCAGAGCGGTTATCGACTGGACCATCGAAGCCACCTCGGGGTCGCCGGGCTGGCAGTGATGGCAGCGGTAACGGAAGATCCCCGAAGGGAAGACCCCGCGAACGATCACGTTGGGGCCGTCGGAGCTGTCGTAGTCGGTGAAGATGTAGAACTGCCCGCCCCCGCTCGGGGTCACGACCTGATGAAATCCGACTCGGGCGCAATCTCCAACCGGCGAAGGCAACGGCAGACCGTCGGGTCCCTCCTCGCACACCAGGTCGAGGTCTGCGTTGCGAGGTCCCCCGTTGATGTAGTCGTAGCCATCCCGGTCGAACTCAATGGCTTCGAACGGATCGGGCCGCGAGAGGTAGTAGGTGAGTTCGCTTCGGATCCCGCCGCGACCCTCCTCACCGAACTCGAGGCCCGAGTCCCAGCATGCGGGCCGGTTGGGATCCACGAAACGTCTCGTGAGATTCGAGGTGGTGCTGGCATCGAAGGTGGTGGCAAACGCGAGGGTGTCGATCACTTCTTGGACCACCGGGCACTGGCGCCCACCGTCCTCTCGGTCCGGTGAGTCGCCCGACGGTGGCGGCCCGGTCACCTCGGCCGCATCCGCGAGCGAGACATCAAGCTCGCAGGGCGCCCAGATGTTCGTCTGTCCGAACAGTCTGTTGCGCTCCAGGCCACCGACAGTCGCCACCAGATCGGAGCTCTGCTCCACGTCGGTGCGAGTATCGGCGATGGTCCGTCGGCACGACCCGTCGCGTGCCTGACTTGAGCCTTCGAAACGGATGCCGGAGAAGCTCCGGACCGGCCCGATCACACCGAGGGATCCCTCCTCCACCAACAAGGGCGCCGCCGGGTCCGACCAGCCATCAAGATAGAGGCGGGACAACGAACCGGTCGCCGAGTAGAGCAGCTCACAACAGACCCCCTCGACCAACTCGAATGAGTAGGTTTCCGTCCCGGTGATCTGCTGGAAACTCCCACTGAGATAGGTGTCGACAGCGATGTCGCGTGTCACCGACTCTGGGGCTACTGCGAACGATGGATCGAGAGATATCAGGAGTTCGGGCTTGCTGTCGCCAGCCACACCACCGATCAGGCTGATCTCATCCCATGCCACGCCAGCGTTGAGGACATCGACCGGATTCACGATTTCGTCCTCGGCTGAATCCTGAGCCGATGATGGCCGCACGGCCACCGGGGCGATCAGCAAACCGGCGATCAGCAGCACCGCTCCCAGCCCGGCGGCAGAGCGAGCATCGATGAGGGCCGGTCGCCGACCGGCAATGAGACCCGCCGCCATGGCGGCCGACAGAAACGACAGAGCGAGACCAATCGAAATCACTCCGGTGCGATTGAGAAGCCCCGCTACCTGCGTGGCCAGAAGGCCAGCCGCGAACGCGAGGATCGCCAGGGCGCTGCGCTTGGCCATCAGTCCCTTGGTGGAGGCCATGATCGTGAGGTTGTGTCCCTGGAGGAGACCGAGACCGGCCCCTCCCGCGAGGGCGACGGCCACCGCCCAAATCGGAGCCCCGGCCGAGAACACGCTCATCATCACGACGGCGCCGCCCAGAGCGAAGACGACCCTCATGTATTCCATGGCCGGACGGATGCGGCTCGGTCGCCGCACCAGAAGAAGCGCCATCGCCAAGCCGGCCAGCGACACGACGAGCATCAGCACTCTGGCGATCCGCAACAGAGTGGGGATGACCCCACCCGAATCACCACCGGCTGTCTGCTGCGGAGTCGACGATGTCGCCCCTGTGGTCGCCTGGCCGTCGTCGGGGTCTTCGGAGCTCGTATCGTCGGTTGGGTCGACGGCCGGGGCAACCGCGAACGAACCGGCGAGTCCGGCTTCCACCGCGCCTGACAGGTATTGAGGAAGAGGCTCGAACAAGGAGTCGAGCGGGATGATCTCGACGTCGGCGCAGCTGCGCGCCATAGCCGAGCCCACATCCAGCCACTCCGCCGCGGCCCTCTCCGCCCGCCCGATGTCGCCCGAACGTGGCTCGAGCACCACGATGTCGACCATCGCGGCAGAGTCCCCGGCCACGACCCGGCCGAAGGTGGTCTCACTGACCGGTCGCTCCTCGGCCGAGCAGAGACGTTCGGCCTCTTCGGCCGTACGCCAATCCTGCAGTATGAACAACTGCAGCCGAATCGAGGGGGCCGAATTCAGTTCGCCGTCGCCGGGGGCCTCCCACGAACACGTTCCGTCGATTCCGGGGAAGGTCCTGGGGATACCGCCCGAGAGGTCGGCCGCCGCTGGCCCCGGTTCGCCGACGAGCTCGTTGAAGGGCGACGGATCAAAGCCTTCGATCGATGGGCAGATGACGGTGACGGCCTCCGATGGTCGAGTTTGCTCCGTATCGATGACCGTCGTGTTGTACTGCTCCAGCTCGAGCTCGCAATTCACAGCCAGCGCCAGAAGAAGATCGGCCACCGTTCGGGCTTGGGCCTCCACGAAAGGACGCAAGACCTCATCGGTGGCGACGGTGAGCACCAGTGCGGCGGGAGGCGCGTATTGATCGATGCCATCGCAGCCGTTTTGGCGATCCGGAAACGGAAGGCCGTTGGAGAATCCGCTCTCCGTCACCGCGGGCACCGGATCCACCCGGATCTCATAGCTGGCTCCGTCGAAACTGCAGCTGATCCGAGGGTTGGTCTGTGGGACTCGTGTCGGTTGGCCCTCGATCACGGAGATTCCATCGAATGACACACTTGCCCCCCGCAAGGCTCCGGAGCGCTCCAACTCCACATCGGGAGGAATCTCCAGCTGCTGACATGCTGCGGCCGCCGCGAGATCAAGAATGGCGAGTTGGGTTGCAGCCGTCTCGTCGACCGGCGAAATATCGATGTCGAGCGGCGTTGGGCAGGTCTCGGCCATCGGGGCCACGAGATCGGCCATCGACCGTGCCGCGGCCCGCAACCCGTCGACCGTGCTCACCTCGACGTCGGGCCGCACCGAGAACTCGGCGTTGATCGCCAACGGCGGTAGCACCTGACCCAGGATCACCACACGAGATCGCTGGGTCGTCGCCTCGTAGGGAAGCGACTCGACATCGCAGATCTCGGGCCGGATCCCGACCCGACTGAACTCCAGCTTGACGTCGGCGTTTCCCACGGAGGGGATCGCATAGCGACAGAGCATACGGAACCTGTCGAGGGCGACCTCGACCCCGTTGTAGCCGCTCGACAGCTGGAACTCTTCGTATTCCCGGGCTGTGGCCCCAACCACGTCGGGACACACGTAGCCATCGTCCAGCGCCCCGATGGCCGCGATCGCCGCCGCATCCTCAGCCGAGGGAGGCTCGAGTTCGTCCTGAGCCCCAGCTGGCGACACAGTCAATACGAGAGACCCGAGAATCACCGCTGCGCCGATCACCAGCCGCCGCATCACGTCACCACCGGATCGATGATCGTCTCGACCCTCCAGAACAACACGATCGCAGTCAGTCGGTCGAGTGGCTCATCGGGAGCAAACTCGGTGGCGGAACGGCCGCTGACCAGACCCACATCGAAGGCCCAGTCGAGAGCCGCCGAATAGAAGGAACCCGGCGTCGTGTCCGAAAAGGGTGCCGGGGGCGAACCCGGAGGAGATCCGACCGCACGCCAGGCCATCGTCACGAACTGGGACCGGTTGATGGGGTTACCGGGGCTGAACGTCGATGGCGTGGTGCCCGAGATGATCCCGGCGCCAGCCGCCCAGTCGACCGGAGCAGCGAAGAACGCTTCGGGGGGAACATCGACAAAGCCGGCACTGGCGGTCGGGGCGGGGCCGCAGAAGTAGCGCCACAGCACGGTGGTGACCTCGGCCCGCGACATCGAATCCACGGGACGGAAGTTGCCGTCTCCCGTCGTCACGAGTCCGATCGCCTCGGCCCATGCGATCGCCTCGGTGGCTTCCGCGCTCATCGCACCGATATCCAGGAATGACGAAGGCGCAATCACCTCGGCGATGTCGTTGCATTCGGGCGGCAAAGTGGTGGTGGTCGGAGGAGCTGTGGTGGACGGCGGAACGGTGGTAGTGGGCGGAACGGAGGTGGTCGGTGCCGCCGACGTGGTGGACACCGTTGTGGCGGGCGCCTCCACGGTGGTTGAGGACTCGACAGCAACCGACGTCGGAGTCGTGTCGACCGCCTCGACCACGTTGTCGTCGCTCAGGAGCACCCAGGCCCCACCCGCTGCCGCCGCGAGCACCACTACTCCCGCGGCGACTGCCAGGAATCTCCTATGGCCCCCGCGCTCGACGGGCAGACCAAGATCGACATCGGTAGCCACGGTCGGGGCCGCCGCCGGCTCAGCGGGAACGGCGGAGGAGGCCACAGGGTCCGCGGGAGCCGCGGCCACGTTGTCGGTCCAGTTCTCGCCATCCCAGTATCGGATCCGGTCAGGGGCGAACGGATCCGGGAGCCAGCCAGCGGCGTCAGGGTTGTCGGTCATGGCCCCTCCGTCCTTGAGTCAGTGGGCCGACTCAGGCGACGCTACTCCACTACCTGGATCTACTCATCGTCGAGTTGCTGAGAGGCAAACTGCCTCTCTCCGGGTTCAGCTCAACAGAACCATGGTTCGGTCAGCCTCGGCCGGCCAAGAGCCGACTCATGGGAGAAATCCGGGACCGCGAGTACACGATCTGAAGCCTCACCGACAATTGACCACATAGAAGCGAATATCTCGTGGTTTTGCGCAGCCTCAACAGTGAACTTCTCCAGAGCCGAAGCCAGCGATGTCTGCAGCTGCTCGATCTCGTCACTCGATGACCACTCGTAGCTGAGACGCTCACTGTCGTAGGCGCCCAGCGACGACCGGAGCTCCGGGTCGTCGAGTAGCAGCGAGCCCTCCGGAATCAAGAGACGGATGGTCAGCTGCACCGGATCGACATTGCCCACCAATTCATGACTCACGATGAAGTCGAACAGGTCGGCGATGTCGCCCATCGTCGTCCACGGCGTGAACGGCAGAAACGAGGGCCTCATTTCGATCCCATGTGCTCGCAGCAGCTCGATTGCCTTCACCGAATCGGTCGAGTTGTGTCCCTTCCGGAGCTTGTCGAGAATCCTGTCGCTGGTCGACTCGAGTGCCGACACGACAAAGAGACAGCCGTTCCGGGCCAACCGCGCAACATCCTCATGGTGGCCGAGAAGGTGATCGACCTTGATGGTGCAGTCGAAGGTCAGATCGGGAAACATCGCGTGGACAGCCTCGATGATTCTCATTGAATGCGGGATGGCGTTGAAGAAGTCGGGGTCGCCGAACGTGATGTGTTCGGCACCAGCCGCCACCAGTTCGACAACATCGGCGACGACCACCGCCGGATCGACCACGCGGATCCGACCGTCGTATACGACAGGCACCGGACAATGTCGACAGCGATGACGGCAACCGTGGCTGGCCTCGACATATCCGACGAGCATCTGCTCACCGCCAGCCTCGAGGCGGGCGTAGGTGGGAAGTGGCGGCAGAAGCTCGCGCGCCGGCACGGTTGTCCCACGGCGGTTCAGGTCGACCACGACGGGCTCGATCTCGCTCGACATCGGGGACTCGCCGAGCCCATCGACCCACGACACGAGAGACGGTTCGTACTCCCCCGCTATCAGTTGGTCGGCCACCGAACCCAACAGCTGGTCTGCCCCCAGGGTTGCGTAGAGCCCATACATGCAGATCGGGAGGTTGCTTCGCCTGGATCGAACCGTCTTCGCCAGCTCGATCCCCAACCTCATCGCCGTGTGCATGGGTACCGAAATCGCCAACGCGTCGGCCCAGTCGACAGCGAAGTCATCGAGTGGATGGACACTGGTGTCGAAGCACTTCACTTCATGGCCAGCGTCTAGTAGCGCCGCGGCAGGAGACCCCAGGTGGATCGGCTGATGGCCCATCTCGTAGCCGGTGGCCAGCACGACCCTCATCCAGCCACACCCTCTTCTGGTATCTCTTCTGGAATGATCAACATCAGACCGCAGTATTCCCTGCAATCGGCATCATCCCGCCCGATCCCGCCCGCTTCCTTCCCGGTACGGCGTCCCTGCCTCGATGTGGGACACTCCAACCAATGGCCGCTTCACCCTCGATCATCGAGAGCTCTGCCGACGTGGTGGTCGTCGGGGCCGGGATCGTCGGCTTGGCTACTGCTCACGCGATGGTCGCCCAAGACCCTTCGGCCAAGGTCGTGGTCATCGACAAAGAAGCCGAGGCTGCTCACCACCAAACCGGTCGTAATTCCGGGGTCATCCATTCCGGCATTTACTACCGGCCTGGTTCCGACAAGTCCACCATGGTCGCCGAAGGTCGCCGGCTGCTTCTCGACCTGATCGACCGCCACTCGATCCCTCACGACATGTGCGGGAAGGTGGTCGTGGCCATCGACGACTCCGAACTGCCACGACTCGATGCCCTTCAGACCCGAGCCGCCGAGAACCGTATTTTCGCCGAACGAATCGGTGGCGACGCTCTGCGAGAAATCGAACCTCACATCGCCGGTGTGGCCGCACTCCGGGTACCGGGCGCGGGGATCGTCGACTACTCATCCGTGTGCGCCGCGCTCATCGAGGAGATCACCAAGTCCGGCGCCGATATTCGGCTCGGCGTCGAAGTCACCGGCACCACCGGCACGAGTTCGGGTGTGATCGTGCACACCACGGCGGGCGATATCGAGACCCGGTCGATCATCAACTGTGCGGGCCTTCACTCTGATCGGGTCGCCGCTTCAGCTGGGGCCGACGCCGATCGCGTGCGGATAATGCCGTTCCGTGGCGAGTACTACGAACTGGTGCCCTCGGCACGACATCTCGTCAACAACCTCGTGTACCCGCTGGCCGACCCGGCATTTCCGTTTCTCGGTGTGCACCTCACCCGCATGATCGACGGCTCCATTCACGCTGGCCCCAACGCTGTACCTGCACTCCAGCGCGAGGGTTACCGGTGGCGCGACATCTCGATCCGCGACACAACCGAGATGGTGTTCGCGGCTCGTAGTTGGCGACTGGCGCGGAAGTACTGGCGAACGGGTGCCGGTGAGATACACCGCTCTCTCAGTCGACGCGCCTTCCTCGCTGCGCTTCAACGCCTGTGTCCCGAACTCACCGGATCTGACATCGAGCCGTCGGGATCAGGCGTGAGAGCTCAAGCCATCGACTCCCGCGGCCAGCTCCTCGACGACTTCGCTTTCGCTACGGCACCGCGAGCGATCCATGTAATCAACGCTCCATCGCCAGCCGCCACCGCATGTCTGGCCATCGGACGGGCCGTGGCCCGACGTCACGAGGAAACGCTCGGAACAGCTTCCTGACCACAGGCCATGGCGAACGCCGTTCCCCAGCCAACCAGCCCGACCCCGATCGCCGATGCCATGTCCTCGGCTCGCTTTGCTGCATCATCCAGCTCGGCCGCGTCGACAGCGCGCAGACACTCGGTCTCGGCGATGGCCACCACAACCCGGCTGAGGCGGTCGCCACCCGACGGAATGGCATCGAGTGCTCGTTTGATGGCGACCTTCGCCCCGGCCTCATCGCCGGAGCGTGCGGCTGAGCAGGCCGTAGCGCACCTGGCCAGCACCCGGTCGCCGTAAGTGGCAAGAGGCGAGGTCTCGACCGCGTCGACGAACTCCTCGTTGTCGCGACCCGATGCCGCCGCCGCCAGAGCCACGATCGCCCATCCCCACGCCGAGCCACTCCCACTGTCGGGGTCGGGCATCAGGTCGAGCAATGTCATGGCGTCTTCGGGGTGGCCCAGCTGCAATCGATTCAGAGCTACCGCCACCACCCGATCGGATTCACCGATGATGTCGGGATCAAAGTCACGGATCGGACCTGCCTCTCGCTGCGTCTCAGAAAGATCGCCGGCCATCGCCGCCGCGCTGATGAGAACTACCCCGAGCATTTCCGACCTGGGGTCACCCGACCTCGTCCCGTTTCCGGACTCGCGCAGAAGCTTCAAGCCTTCAGCCACTCGGCCGGCCTGCACCAGGCTTCTGCCCGTGACCGCGGCTGCCTGGAGATAGCCAGCGGGATCAGACTCGACCGGGAACATCGCCTGAGCATGAGCCGCCCGCTCCACTGCTTCATCGATCCGGCCGGTCCAGAGAGCCGCTGTGGCCAAGGCCACGTTCATCATGGCCTCGCCCCAGTGATCGCCACGCTCCCGCGCTTCTTCGAGCGTGCGTTGCGCCAGAACCTCGGCTTCGGCGAATCGGCCGGAGTGGATTCGCACGTATGCGAGCAACCCACGAGACCAAGCTTGGCCGGCCCCGTCACCCAGGGATTCGAACGCTTCTATCGAATCGGTGAGGCGAGATTCGGCCTCGTTCATGTGTCCGGCCGCGAACGACAGCCACGCCAGATTCTGCAGGGCCCAAGCCATTCCGGCGGCGTGCTCGGCCTCCTCGTAGCACTCGAGGGCGGCGGTGATGGACTGTTCGGATTCGGCGCTGCGGCCCATGAACAGCTGCACCATGCCCCGACGTCGCAAGCCGTCGGCAACGAGAATCGGTTCGTCGAGATCTCGGGCGAGTCGGAGAGCCGCCTCCGCCCTCTCCAGAGCCAGAGCCTGATCGTTGGTCCACTGAGCGAGCTCGCTCTCTATCAACGCCTCCTTGGCGCGAAGACGATCGTCGTCGAGCTCCATGAGCAGCGGCGAGGCCTCGGCGAGATCAGCACGAGCCGGCTTCACCCTCGCCATCTGGACCGCCGCCGATGCTCTCTCCAGCAACACCTCGGCCCGGCGTGGATCGGTGGAGTTCATGAGCGTCAAGGCAGCGCCGTAGAGACGCTCTGATCGCTCGATCGCGCTGGTGCCGGAGTTGTCGCGGGCGGCACGGATCGTCCAGTCGATGGCCCGGTCGGTGAGATCGACTGGAAGTCCGTCGACCGGACCCAGATCGCTCACGAGCTCCACTGCCGACCGGTAGTGGAATGCGATCGTGGCCGCCGCCGATGACTTGTGGAACTCGAGCCACATGGCGATTCCGGCGTGGCGTCTCGACCGATCGGATTTTGTGACTCGTCCGTAGGCGACCTCTCGCACGAGATTCGACCGGAACGACCAGATTCCTCCTTGGGTCTCGACAAGGTCGGCTCTTTCGAGATCGCGCAGGGCCTCTTCGACATCGACCTGGGAACGGTCGACCTCGACCATGCGTTGCAGTGCCTCTACCTCACCCCGGATTCCGAGAACCGCGGCGTCCTCGACCAGGCTCCTCGCGTCGTCGGGCAAGCCATCGAGCCGGGCACTGATGGCACTTCGAATATTGGCTGGCAGTGAATCGACGACCGCGTCGCCGGACGTTGCCAGCATTCGTGCCATTTCCTCTATGAACAAAGGATTACCGGCCGACCGCTCCACAACCTGGCTACGAAGATCGTCGGACACGCCAGGCAGTAGCTCGGCGACAAGAAGACTCGCGGCAACATCGTCGAGCGGTTCGATACCCAGGGTGAGCGCGTTGAACAGTCCCGATTTCGGGGTCCATCGCTCGTAGACGGCGGTGCGGGCGGACACCAAGACCACCATCTGGCGCCGCGATAGTCGTTCGAGGATGTCGTCGAGGAGATGGAGAACCGCGTCGTCGGCCCAATGGATGTCACTGAACCACAGCACGATCGGAGTTCGAAGGGCGAGGGCGTCGAGGAAGACGCGCACGGCTCTCATTCCTTCAGAAGCGGCCCGATCGCGCTCAAGACGAGCGAACTGGCTCTCGTGACCGAGAAGAAAGAGAAGCCCCTCGGTGGTTCGCACGATCTCGGACTCGTCGGAATCGTCTCCCAGGGCGGCCCCGACGCTCTCGAGGACCACGCTCCTGGCGACCGCATCGCTATCTGAGGGCTCGATGCCGGTCACGCCCCGTATTGCCTCCGCCACCGGGCCCCAGACGTTGGCCTCTCCGTAGGGGAGACAACGGCCGGTGAGTATCAAAGCATCGTGGTCGTAGCGAGCGAACTCTGCCACCTCGACCGCCAGCCGCGTCTTTCCCACTCCCGACTCGCCGGTGAGGGTGATCAACTGGGCACGACTTCTACGCACGGCCGACGACACCGATCGGCGCAGAAGGGCCAACTCCGGCTCGCGGCCGAGCATCGGCGTGTCGGGGCCGTTGCGGCGTTCGCCGGGGCGACCAACTGGTTCGACTGCACGCCATGTCTCGATCGACGTCTCGCGACCGCGGGCGTGGAGCATGCCGAGCGACTGGTAGTGGATGACCTCGGCGGTGGCCGAATGAGTGTCGGAGCCGACGATCACGGTTCCGGGCTGAGCCGCGGTCTGGAGTCGCGACGCCGTGTTGACCACATCACCCATCGCCGTGTATTCATCACCGGCGGTTATCGCTCCGACCAACACTTCGCCGGTGTTGATCCCGATCCGCAGACGAATCCCGACCCCGGATTCGGTGTCGTAGTTCTCGACGGTCTCCTGCATGCGCAAAGCGGCGCGAACTGCTCGTTCGGCGTCGTCTTCGTGGGCAATCGGTGCGCCGAACAGGGCGATGATCGCGTCACCGACAACCTTGTCGACCCGACCCCCGAACGAGCTGATGTCGTCGGCGAGAAGCGCGAAGCAACGATCAACGAGATTCTTGACCTGTTCGGGGTCGCGAGTCTCGGAGAAGCCTGTGAAACCGACGATGTCGGCAAACAGAACCGTGACAACCCGCCGCTCATCTCCACGAGACGCGATCTCGTGCCCGCAGCCGGAGCAGAACCTGTCGTCGGCGAGAACCGACGTACCACACGATGGACAGTTCACCGCTACAGCGTATGCCCAAGGTGATGGGAGGCTGCATCGTTCGCGAGGACGATCCTGCTTCCCCAAGGAGGATGATGCGGCGAAGGTTCGGAATTTCGTACCGTGGTGGAGTGCAAGCCGTGAAGAACCCGATCGAATGGACCCGTCAGCATCAGTTTGCGGCCGATGCCATCCTCGGCGCGATCTTCATTGTCATAGCCGTGATCCTCGGTCTGGTTTCAGAGCCGGACCCCGGCGAGCGAACCTTGGGGGGCCTCGGTTGGGCCCTCATAGTGGTGGTCAATGTCCCCTTGGCCTACCGACGCCGCAGTCCCGTGGCCGCTCTCTGGCTGACGGTGGCGTTCACACTTCCCTACTGGGTGCTCGACTTCCCGGACCAGGCGGTCGGTCCCAACATCTTGATCATGATCTACAGCGTGGCTGCGCACGTCGACCGGCCCCGATCGTTTCAGCACGCTCTGGCTGCCGGATCGGCGGCGACCTTCGTTGCTCTCGTGGGCGTCCTCGTGCCCCAAGAGGACCTGCCATGGTTCTTGGTGCCGGTCAACTTCCTCCTTTTCGTCAGCGCATGGGTCTTCGGGGACAATCTCCGCAACCGCCGCGCCTATCTGGACGAACTCGAGCAGAAGGCCGTCCGCACGGCCCACAGCCGCGACCTGGAGGCCCGCCGTGCCGTGAGCGAGGAACGCACCCGCATTGCCCGAGAGCTCCACGATGTCGTCGCCCACTCGATGAGCGTGATGGTGGTGCAGGCAGGAGCGGCTCGTCGCTTGTTGCAGGACCAGCCCGATCAGGCCGCCGAGGCCATCTCCGCCATCGAGTCCACCGGCCGAGAATCACTGAACGAAATGCGCCGTGTTCTCGATGTCCTTCGGAGCGACAACGACGAGATCGAGTTGGCTCCCGCCCCGAGCCTCCAGGACCTCGACCGGCTGGTGAGTCAATGCGCCGACGCCGGATTGCCGGTCACGGTGGAGACCGAAGGCGATCCGCGCCCTCTCCCTGCCAGTATCCATCTGTCGGCCTACCGGATCATTCAGGAATCGCTCACCAACTCTCTCAAGCACGCCGGGCCGGCCCGTGCCACCGTTCGGCTGGTCTACGAGTCAGAAGAGTTCTGTGTCGAGGTCAGCGACGACGGTCGTGGCTCGGCCACCGGACCGGCCACGACCGGCAACGGACAAGGCCTGCTCGGGATGAGGGAACGGGTCGAAGCATTCGGAGGTTCGCTACGCAGCGGTCCCGCTAGCGGCGGCGGATTCCGGGTGTCGGCTCGGTTCCCTGTGGACTACACCTCATGACAACCCCACCGATCCGTGTCGTCGTGGTCGACGACCAGGCCCTGATGCGAACCGGCTTCACGATGATTCTCGAATCGGACCCCGGAATCGAAGTCGTCGGCGAGGCCGCCGATGGTCGTGCCGCCATCGACGAGGTCCGGCGTCGCCGACCCGACGTGGTGCTGATGGACATCCGAATGCCGGAAATGGATGGAGTCGATGCCACGCGCGCGCTGAGCGACGACCCCGATGTCGACTCCCGGGTCCTGATACTCACGACGTTCGATCTCGACGACTACGTCTACCGGGCCCTTCGGGCCGGTGCGGCCGGCTTCCTGCTGAAGGACACGCCCGCCGAGCAGCTCATCGATGCGGTTCGGGTGGTCGCCGCTGGAGAATCCCTGCTATCGCCCTCGGTCACACGACGACTCGTCGAGGAGTTCACTCGAACCACCCACGCCTCGGCCGACTCCGTTCCCGGCATCGCCGACCTCACCGAGCGGGAAACCGAGGTCCTCGAGGCCATGGCCGCAGGAATGTCCAACGCCGAGATCGCTGAGGCCCTCTATGTGGGCGAAACCACGGTCAAGACACATGTCGGTCGAGTGCTGATGAAGCTCGGGGTCCGCGACAGGGTGCAGGCCGTGGTGGCGGCCTACGAGTCGGGTCTCGTCCGGCCGGGCGAGGCCTGAACGCCACAGATCCTCCTGTCGGACGACCTCGAATCAGCTCTCGGTGCGACGCCAGAACTGGCGGGTTTTCGTAGCGTTGAGTCAGACGGCATCCCAACCTTCCGCCGCCGCATTCTCAGCGAAAAGGTCACTCAATGACACTACTCACCACCCACCTTCCGGCCAGCGAGACAATCGCCGCCCGCGCCATCGCCGTCGACAAGTTCTACGGCAAAGGCGAGACCGAAGTTCGCGCCCTGAACGGCATCGACGTCGAGTTCGAGCAAGGGCGCTTCACCGCCATCATGGGGCCCTCCGGTTCCGGCAAATCGACACTCATGCATTGCCTCGCCGGTCTCGACCGGATCACCAACGGTTCGATCGTCATAGGTGGAACCGACCTCACATCCCTCAGCGAGAGACAGCTCACGCTGCTGCGCCGGGACCGAATCGGATTCGTGTTCCAGGCGTTCAATCTGGTGCCGACACTCTCGGCTCTCGAGAACATCACCCTGCCGATGGACCTCGCCGGGGTGGACCCCGATCAGGAGTGGCTCGACACGGTGATCGACACTGTGGGGCTCGCCGATCGCTTGAGTCATCGCCCCGGAGAGTTGTCGGGCGGGCAGCAGCAACGTGTTGCGGTCGCCCGAGCCCTCGCCAGCCGGCCGGAGTTGATTTTCGCTGACGAACCGACCGGCAATCTCGACTCCACCAGTGGAGCGGAGATGCTCGACTTCATGCGTCGGGCGGTTCGGGAAATGGATCAGACCATCGTCATGGTGACCCACGATCCGGTGGCCGCTTCCTATTCCGACCGCGTGGTATTCCTCGCCGATGGCCGCATAGTCGACGACCTGGCCGACCCGACCCCCGACTCGGTCCTCGATGCCATGAAGCGACTGGGTGACTGAGATGCTCAGACTCACCTTCCGAAATCTCGGCGCCAACAAGGCCCGTTTCGCCATGACCACCTTCGCGGTGGTTCTGGGAGTCGGCTTCGTGGTTGCCAGCTTCGTGCTCAGCGACGGACTCCGTTCCAGCTTCGGCGATCTCTCCGACGAGATCACCGCCGGAACCGACCTCCAGGTTCGGCCGGTCAGCCAGTTCGGTGAACCCATACCCCTCGATGAGACGCTGGTCGACGACATCGCCGCCATCGACGGGATCCGATTGGCGGCAGGATTCGTCGAAGCCGACGAGAACGCCATGCAACCCGTGAAGTCCGATGGCACCACCATCAACTCGGTCGGGCCGCCCCAACTCACTTTCTCCTGGGTCGACGACGAGGACCTCGGATCGTTCGCGTTGATCGAAGGCAGTGCCCCCGACGAGGCCGCCGAATTCTCGATGGACGTCGACGCGGCAGCCAACAACGGCTTCGTGGTGGGATCGACCTACGACCTCATCACCCCCATCGGAGTGGTTGAGGACGCAACGCTCACGGGAACGACCCGGTTCGGTTCGGCCAACGACACACTCGGCGCAGTGCTGATGCACGTGAGCCTCAATGAGGCTCAGCGACTGTTCGGCATCTCCGGAACCGTCGACGAGATCGCCATCCGACTCGACACCGATGCCGACACCGCCGCCGTGGTTGCCGAGATATCACAGGTGATCCCGACCTACGGCGTCGAAATCGTCGACCAAGCGACGCTCAACGCCGAGCAGAAGGCCGACTTCAACGAAGGCGTCGACATCGTCGGCAATGTGTTGCTCGGATTTGCGATCGTGTCTCTGTTCGTGTCGATCTTCATCATCTACAACACCTTCTCGATCATCCTCGGACAGCGCGTCCGCGAGATGGGCCTGCTGCGGGCTCTCGGCGCCGACACCCGACAGATCAGGCGCACCGTTCTGGGCGAGGCGCTGGCCGTCGGCCTGATCGCATCGCTCGTCGGCCTGATCGCCGGAGTGGGCATAGCTCAAGGGCTGATAGCGCTGTTCGACGCACTCGGCGCAAGCCTCCCCGATTCACCGACCATCGTGTCGCTGCGCACCATCGTGCTCGCTCTCACTCTGGGTATCGGCGTCACTCTCGTTTCGGCCCTCGCGCCCGCCCGCGCCGCCGCAAGCGTGGCGCCGATGGCCGCCATCAGAGACGGCGCGACGTTGGGGCATCAGAGTTCCCGTCGACGTCTCACCGCCGGCTCGACTCTGCTCTCGGTCGGAATCCTGGTCGGCGGATTCGGTCTGATCAGCCCGCCGAGTGGCACCCTCAATGTCGTTCTCGTCCTCGGATTCGCGGCGGCCGCGGTGTTCCTGGGAACGACACTCGTCAGCCCGGTGATCGCCGAACCAGTCGCCCGCGGACTCGGATGGCCCGTCGCCAAGGGCATGGGAACCGCTGGCCGGTTGGCTCGCGAGAACGCCTCGCGCAACCCGCGTCGCACCGCCACCACCGGTGCGGCCCTGATGATCGGACTGTCGCTCGTCAGCACCGTTCTGATCGTCGGCGAGTCGGTCAAGTCGCGTCTCGGTGAGCTTCTCGAAGACTCGGTGCAAGCCGACTATCTGATCTTCGATGACAGCGACGCCGGAGTCACTCCGAAGCTGGCCACCGATCTGGCCGACACCGGCAAGTTCGCTGCGGTCACCGGATTCCGGTACGACGAGGTTCGCCTGGCCGGTTCGGTCACCGAGATCATCGCCGCCGACCTGTCCAGCATGGGAGCGTTGCTGTCGCTCGATCTGCAGAGCGGCTCGCTTCCGGCTGCGGACGTCACCGATGTGATCGTGCTCCATACCGACAAAGCCGAAGACATGGGTGTCGGTGTCGGCGACACGGTCACGGTCGAGTTCGCTAGCGGCGATGCGGCCTTTCTGAAAGTTGCTGCCACCTACGACGACGACACCATTCTCGAAAGCCCGATCGTCCCGGTCCAGGTCTTCGACAACGCCGGCGCTGCTGCTGTCGATCACTGGGTAGCCGCGTCACTGGCCGACGGGGTCAGCTCAGCCGCCGCTCAACCCCTCATCGACCAGATCCAGGAGAGGTATCCGCAGGTCTCGATCGACAGTGCCGCCGAATTCCAGGAGAGACTCGAGGCGAGCATCGACGGTGCCCTCACCGTGGTCAACGCCTTGCTGGCTCTCGCCATCATCATTGCTCTGATCGGAATCGCCAACACGCTGGCCCTCTCGGTTCACGAACGGACCCGCGAACTCGGGCTGCTCCGGGCAGTCGGCATGACCCGCCGCCAGGTGCGCCGTATGGTGCGCTGGGAGGCCGCTCTTGTGGCCCTGTTCGGAGCCCTGCTCGGCGTGGCCGTCGGTCTTCTGTTCGGGTGGGGGGCCGTATCGGCCCTACCGGCCGATTTCGCCGGATCGCTCAACGTCCCCTTCCTGAGGATCACCATCCTCGTGGCGGTGGCCGCAGCCGCCGGTCTCGTGGCAGCATGGCTGCCGGCGAGACGCGCGGGTCGGCTCAATGTTCTTGATGCCATCAGTCATACCTGAGTGGCGTCGCCCCTTTCGACCAAGCCCGTAGCGTTACCCTCAGCAGTTCGTCCAACAATTCGGAGGCGGCCAGGTGCCATCCACCACGACCACAGGCATCGAGATCGATGTCGCGGCACGCGCCATCGGCGCCACCAAAATCTACGGAAGTGGCGACACCGAGGTCAGAGCACTCGACGGTGTCACTGCCGATTTCAAACGTGGACGCTTCACTGCGATCATGGGGCCTTCCGGTTCCGGCAAGTCGACCCTGATGCACTGCCTGGCCGGCCTCGACACCCTCACCGACGGCCGGGTGTTCATCGGCGACACCGACCTCTCGACCCTGTCGGAGCGCAACCTCACGCTGTTGCGCCGAGACAAGATCGGCTTCGTGTTCCAGGCCTTCAATCTGGTACCCACGCTCACCGCTCTCGAGAACATCACTCTTCCGATGGATCTCGCCGGACGTGACCCCGATCAAGAATGGCTCGACACGGTGATCGAGACCGTTGGTCTGGCCGATCGGACCAGCCATCGCCCCAGCGAACTATCGGGTGGTCAGCAACAGCGAGTGGCCGTTTCGAGAGCGCTCGCCTCCAACCCCGAAATCATCTTCGCCGACGAGCCGACCGGCAACCTCGATTCCACAACCGGTGCCGAGATCCTCGATTTCATGCGCGACGCCGTCGACAACCTCGGGCAGACAATTGTGATGGTCACTCACGACCCGGTGGCCGCTTCCCACGCCGACCGGGCGGTGTTCCTGGTCGACGGGAAGATCGTCGACGAGATGATGGAACCCACCGCCGAGATGGTCCTCGACGAGATGAAGCTCCTGAGCCGCCGGTAGTCGGTCATGTTCAAGCTCACCCTGAGAAACCTGCTCGACAGGAAGATTCGATTCGTCCTCACCACCTCCACCGTGGTGATCGGAGTGATGTTTGTCGTGGGTGTGTTCGTTCTCACCGACAGCATCCGCACGTCATTCGATGCCTTGGCCAACGACATCGAGTCGGGGGTCGATCTCACGGTTCGCTCACCTCTCGACATCGGCGACGAACTCGATCGTGTCGCGGTGCCCCAGGGAATCGCGGAGATCGCGGTGGCCGTTCCCGGTGTGGCGAGCATCGACGGTCGAGTGGTCGCACGAAACACGGTCATCAGCGACGGTGTGGGCGAACCGATCATCCCCAGGGGACCCCCAACTCTCGGATTCTCATGGTTTCCCACCCAGTTCTTCATCATCGACGGTCACCAACCCGAGACGCCCGATCAGTTCGCCACCGACGCCACCACTGCATCCGACAACGACCTCGTGGTGGGCGAGGTCTACACCGTGTCGGGGCCCACCGATCAGAGGGAGTTCACGCTCTCCGGAATCTTCAACTTCGGAGATCCTGACGAGAACAAGTCGATAGCCGGCACCACCATGGCCGCGTTCGAGTTGACCACCGCCCAGGACTTCCTCGACAAGCCCGACAGCTTCAACGAGCTGTCGGTGGCGGTCGCGTCCGGAGCCGATCCAGTCGTCGTCCAGGAGGCACTGGCCGCCGCGGTGGGCGACGACTTCGAGGTGGTCACCCAGCGGGTGAAGGTCGAGGAGACCCAAAGCGACTTCAACGCGTTCATCTCGATCTTCGGCAACGTGCTCCTCGCCTTCGCTCTGATAGCCGTATTCGTTTCGGCGTTCATCATCAACAACACCTTCCAGATCATTCTCGGACAGCGGGTCAGAGAGCTCGGTCTGCTGAGAGCACTGGGAGCCACCGGGCGCCAGGTCTCGAGATCGGTGCTCGGCGAGGCCGCGATGGTTGGTGTGTTCAGCACAGGGGTGGGGATCTTTCTCGGTCTCGGACTCGCCCGAGTACTCCGATCGCTGCTCAAGGCGGGTGGGTTCTCTCTGCCCGACGGTCCGATCGAACTCCACGCCCGCACGATCATCTTCGCGGTAGCCGTCGGCATGGGGGTCACCGTGTTGTCGTCGATCGCTCCGGCACGGCGAGCACGCGGGATTTCCCCGATGGCCGCCCTGAGCGACTCGGTTCGTCTCACCAAGAGCGGGCTCGGACGCAGGATCAAGGTGGGCACCACCATGGTCGTTCTGGGTTGGTTGCTGCTCGGCCTCGGTTTGTTTGCCGGGCTCGGCACCAAGCAGTTGCTCCTGTCGGTGTCACTAGGCGGAGTCCTCATATTCATCGGCACCACCGTGTTGTCGCCGGCGTTCGCCACCCAGATCTCCCGCGTTATCGGTTGGCCCATCCAGAGACTGTTCGGCGTTCCGGGCCGACTGGCCCGTGAGAATGCGGCACGCAGCCCTCGCCGAACCTCCTCCACGGCTGGCGCGCTGATGATCGGACTGGCCCTGGTTTCCATGGCGGGCGTGGTCGGACAGTCCATCAAGAAGACGTTCGTCGACACTCTCGACAACTCGGTCCAGGCCGACTATTTCGTGCGGTCCACCGGCGCCGGCTTCGACCCCACCACCGGGTTCCCGGCGCAAGTGGAACAACTCGTCAGCGAGGTCGATGAGGTCGACCTGGTCGTCGGCTATCACTTCGGGCTCGACTCCATCAGCATCAACGGCTCGACGAAGAACGTGTTCACCACCGATTTCTCGGCCGGAACCGAACACATGGACCCCGACGTGGTGGCCGGATCGATCACGAGCGGTGATCCCCTCGGAAGCATTCTGCTCCATGAAGATCCCGCCGAGGATCTGTTCGTGTGCATCGGCGACACTGTCGTCGTTCAGTTCCCCGATGGAGCAGTCGTCGGTCTGGAGGTAGCCGCCATCTACACCGACTCGGCGATCTTCGACAACTACGTGATCGACAACGCTCTCTGGAACGAACACTTCAACCGACCGGAACTGCTGTTCCTGACTGCATCCATCACGGGATTCTCAGATGATCTCCCCGAGGAGCAGCAGCTAGCTCTGCTGGCATCGTCGGCTGAGGCGATCAGGGGCGTCACCGATGAATTCCGCACCGTCAATGTCGAGAACCGGGTCGAGTTTCGCCAGAGCCAGCAGGCGCAGCTCGATTCCTTCCTGATCACCATCACGGTGTTTCTCACTCTCGCTCTGTTCATCGCATTGATCGGAATCGCCAACACCCTCGCCCTTTCGGTCTTCGAACGGACGCGCGAGATCGGTCTGCTTCGAGCGGTCGGGCTAACCCGACGACAGCTGCGGCGTTCGGTCAGGTGGGAGGCCGCGATCGTGTCGGTCTTCGGTGCCATTCTCGGTGTGGGTCTCGGCTTGGCCTTCGGAGTGGCTGCGGCGATAGCCATACCCGACACCGCGGTGAAGACCGTCGCTGTGCCGTGGGGCAGTCTGGCCATCTACGTGGTGGTGGCTGCCATAGCTGGTCTGATAGCCGCGATTCTTCCGGCCCGCCGGGCGGCACGTATGAACGTTCTCGAGGCCATTGCCAGCGAGTGATCCAGCCGAGGCCGGACCAGCCAATCAGCCGATCAGCCGTGCGACATCGGCTGACAACCGACCGATCGCCTCGCGTGCTTCACGACTGATCCCGCCCATGGCGGTGAACGAATGGGGAAGCGAATCCTCACAGCGATGCACCGTGTCGACACCGGCCGAACGAAGCGCCTCGGCGTAGTCGTCGCCGGCGTCGCGTAGGGGATCGAACCCGGCAGTGATCACCACCGCGGGGGCCAGCCCCCAGAGCTCCGACTCCGTGCCCGGCGAGACCCGGGGATCGTTGATCGCCGAATGGTCGGGAAGATAGTGATCGGCGAAGAATGCCATCGTGGCCGAAGTGAGAGGGAAACAATCACCGCAGGTATGGCGGGAGCCCCCGGTGGAGGTGCCGTCGAAATCGCCATAGACCAGGATCTGGACGGCGGGCTGCGGAGCACTCCGACGGCGGCGTTCCTGGCACACGACCGCCGCAAAAGTGGCACCGGTGGACGTGCCCCCGACCGCCACCCTCGATGGATCGATACCCAGGCCGTCAGCGTTGTCGACCACCCACTGGAACGACGAGATCGCATCATCGATCCCGGCCGGAAACGAATGTTCGGGGGCGAGGCGATAGTCGACCGAGATGACAACCGCTGCGCACTCCTCGGCCAGCACGGTGCAGAACGGATGGTCTGTGTCGAGATCTCCGATCACCCCACCGCCCTGATGGAACCAGACGATCGCCGGGGCCTCACCGCTCGCCGTCGACGGATGGTAGAGCCGCACGGAGAGGTCGCCCGCCGGACCATCGATCGTCCGGTCGTGGATCGCGACCCGGTCGACCGGATCACCTCCGGCGGTGCTGACCAGCTCGGCGAAGGCCTTTCTCATGCCTTGGGGCGTCGGATCGACCCCACCGGAGCGTTTCGAGGCCGCCGCCGCGAACGCCTGGACCTGCAGGTCGAGGGTCCGGCCATCAACCACCAGCGGCTCACCGGCCATCCTTCGAAGTGCTCGCTTGGGTAGCCGGGAGGACAGTCGGGCCGCTCTTCGGAGGAGGTTCAAGGCAGAGCAGCAATCACTCGTCGCGCAGGACCGCGACGTCGTGGGGGTGACTCTCTCGTAGACCGGCACCGGTGATCCGGACCAGCCGGGAACGGTGGCGCAGATCGTCGAGACTCGCCGCTCCGGCGTAGCCCATCCCGGACCGAAGTCCTCCGACGAGTTGGCCCATGAGATCGCCGAGGGCTCCTGCGTATCGCACTCGAGCCTCAACGCCCTCCGGCACGTGCTTGCCCGGGGCTTGGCCGGTTCCGTAGCGGTCGGAAGCACGACCGCGCATGGCCCCGGCCGAACCCATGCCCCGGTAGGTCTTCCACATGGCGCCCTCGACCAACTCGAGATCGCCGGGGGCCTCATCGACACCGGCCAGCAGATTGCCGAGCATCACAGCGTCGGCTCCGGCCACGAATGCCTTCACGATGTCGCCCGATGCCACCACGCCTCCGTCGGCGATGATCGGAACACCGAGTTCGCGACCGACCGCTACGCAGTCGTGGATAGCCGTCATCTGGGGCATACCCGCTCCCGAAACGATCCGGGTGGTGCAAATGCTCCCCGACCCAACCCCGACCTTCACGACGTCGGCACCGGCTTCAACCAGTGCCTCCACTCCGGCGCGGGTCACGACGTTGCCACCGATGACCGGAAGATCGGGCCAGGACTTCTTGATGGTTCGTACCGCGTCGACCACACCTTGGGTGTGTCCGTGGGCGGTGTCGATCACGAGCATGTCGACACCGGCAGCCTGAAGGGCCTCGGCCCGCTCCTCGGTGTCGGCGACACCGATCGCGGCACCCACCCGAAGGCGGCCGTCGGAGTCGAGCGTGGCGTTGGGGGTCTCGATTCGCTTGATGATGTCCTTGACCGTGATCAGGCCACGGAGCACACCATCACCATCGACCAGCGGAAGCTTCTCGATGCGGTACTTGTGGAGCACCTCCACTGCATCTTCCAGGTTGGTGCCGACCGGAGCGGTGACCAGACTCTCGCTGGTCATGAAGTCGGTCACCGGGCGATCGAATTGGTCGGGGCTGCAGAACCTGATGTCTCGATTGGTCAGGATTCCGACGAGCCGACCGTCGGCTTCGCAGATCGGCACGCCACTGATGCGGTGTCGGGCCATCAACGTCTCGGCGTCGTCGAGCGATGCCGAAGGCGGCAGGCTGATCGGTGCCGAAATCATCCCCGACTGTGCCCGCTTGACCCGGTCGACCTGTTCGGCCTGCTCCTTGATCGTGAGGTTGCGATGGAGGATCCCGATTCCGCCGACCCGCGCCAGTGCTATGGCAAGAGGCGACTCGGTGACCGTGTCCATGGCGGCCGACAGCAACGGAACCTTCAGCTCGATCCCGGCGATGGAAGTCGCTATGTCGACCTCGGCCGGCAAGACCTCGCTCCAGCCGGGTACGACCAGAACATCGTCGAAGGTGAGTGCTTCCGAACCAGCGAACACCTCTTCGTTCATTCGCTCAGGTTAGGCGAACGTCGTCAGAGCCGCGCGATCAGGTGGCAGCCCGATAGCGGCATCATCCCCGAAACGACAGGCCGCGATAACCCCGGCTGAACCCGGCCGATTCCAGATGGTCGGCCCATGGCGTTTCACGAACCGGGACACCGTCGACCTTGGCGATTTCCAGTCGGCGAATTCGTTGCGACCTGATGAGCTCCTTCAGAGCCTCGGCCCAGCCAGCGACCGGCTCGGCGCCCGGGAACGTGACCAGCGACCTCCCACCCCGCTCGAGTTCGACCACCGGATGACCACCAACGAGCACCACATGAGCCCCCGCGGCGCGCACCGGCCGACCCGGGCTCGGCGGCCATGCGAGGACCGCTCCGTAGGGCTGAGCCGGATCAGTGGCGGACAGGACCAGCGGAGTGGGGTCGGTTGGGATTTCTCTCACCGACCGAAGTCGGTCGACGGCCCCCGCGAGCGCGAACTGAGCGGCTCCCAAGCCGGCGACGAAGTATCCCCGCCTGACCTCTCCGCGTTCCTCGAGAATCTTCAACACCGGATACACCCCTGCGAAACCTCCGGTCTGGCCCTCTCCCAATGCGGCCTCTCGGGTCAACACGCCGTAACGGTCGAGGAGTTGCCGGGCCCGGGCGTGAGCAGACTCGGTGGCCGACGGCTCTTCCGTGCGCAGCTCCGAAACCAACGACCACCGTCCGGCCGCGTCCGGAGGGCCCAGATCGCTCAGGTGTCCGACCCGGCGCGTGTTGCGCCGAACTGAGCGTCGCGACTTCTTGCCCACCAGGTGTGCCCTCACGGGAGCGAACGAGTCGTTGGTGACCTCACCCGACCAGACCAGATCCCACAGAGCGCTCAGAACTCCTTCCTGTTCGTAGGGCAACCCGGCCGACTGAACCGCCGACACCAGATCGGGCCAGAAGCAGGCCCCACGGTCGGCCAGATGCTGTCTCAGCGCTTCCTGAACGGCACCCTCGACGATCGAGTCGACCGGTGGAACGAGACGGGCCACCTGATCACGGAAGACCAGACGGATTCGGCCGTCGCTCGCTCCGAGACTTCCGGCTCCCACCCACACGATCTGCCCGGCGATGCAGAGCGCGTCGAGATCAGCCGGCCGGTAGTCGCTCATGCGGACCGCGAGCACATCGGACTCGAGCACCGACGCCGGCAACGGAGCCCCCTGGAGACGCGAGATCACCTCGGCTGCGCCATCGGCTCCTCGATGACGACCACCGACGCCCTGCCATTCGGGGAGGAAACGGGCGAAAGCATCGGGTTCGACCGGTTCGACTTCGTTGCGGAGGATCGCCAGCGACCGGCGACGCAGACGACGGAGAACGTCGTCGTGACAGAACTCGCGACCAACCCCGTGAGGGCGAAACTCTCCCCGAAGCAGCTTGCCATTGCGCTGGAGCTGCTCGAGCACCAACAGTATTCGACCCTCGTCGGCGCCCAGCCAGGCCGCTATCTCGCCGGGCAGAAACGGCCCGTGGGTACGGGCGAACCTCAGGCAGAGATCCGCGAGGGGATCATCCACCGGCTCGGTGAACACCGCAGGCAGGCCGACGGGTAGCGACACTCCCAGGGCATCGCGCACCCGTGCTGCGTCGTCCACGGCCACATACTTCGACTGTCCAGCCACCAGAGCCGGGAAGGCCCGCCTCTGCTCCGCCAGCATCTGAAGCTCCGCGCCGATGTCTGTCATCCCCGTCGATCGCGCCTCCACCTCCTCGACCGACAGCGGGCCGAGTTCTCTCAGAAGGTCGTGGACCTCGTCGAGATCGCGAGCTTGTCGGCCCTCCACGAGTCGTTGGAGTTCGAGCTCCAGATCCGCCAGCACTCCAGGGTCGAGAAGTTCCCGCAATTCCTCGGCCCCGAGCAGGTCCCGCAACAGATCGCGGTCGAGGGCCAACGCCGCCGCCCGGCGTTCGGCCAGCGGGGCATCACCTTCGTACATGAATACCGCTATCCACGAAAAGAGGAGCGACTGAGCGAAGGGCGACGCCTTCGGGGTGTCGACCGCCACCATTCGAACCGAACGGCTTCGTAGATCGCTCATCAACTGGCGCAGCGCCGGGAGGTCGAATACGTCGTTGACGCACTCGCGGGTCGCTTCGAGCAGCATGGGAAAGGTCGGATGGGCCGAAGCCACCGACAACAGGTCGGCCGAACGTTGCCGTTGCTGCCAGAGCGGGGTCCGTTGCTCGGGTCTTCTGCGGGGCAGCAGCAGGGCCCGGGCCGAACACTCCCGGAATCTCGATGCGAACATCGACGTGTCGGGCAGCCTCGATACAACCAGGTCGGAGATCTCGTCGGGGTCGAACAGCAGCTCTTCCAGCAACAGGTCGTCCACCGACTCCGGCAGTCGAACCACCAAGCCATCATCGCTCCACACCATGTCGACGTCGGTTCCCCACTGCTCGCCGAGCCGGGCTCGAAGTGCCATACCCCAAGGGGCGTTGACCTGCGCGCCGAACGGGGTGAGAACACACACCCGCCAGTCGCCGATCTCGTCACGGAAACGCTCGACGACGATCGTCCGATCATCGGGCACCACACCGGTGCTCTCAGCCTGGTCGTCGAGATACGAGATCAGGTTCTCAGCGGCGAGCCGATCGAGACCATGACGTTCGGTGAGCCGGTCGATCGGCGACTTCTCCTCGCGGATCTCTCGGATGAACGCACCGATCGCCCGACCGAGCTCCAACGGCCGACCCGGACCATCGCCATGCCAGAACGGCATCTTGCCGGGTTGCCCCGGGGCGGGCGTCACGATCACCCGCTCGAAGGTGATGTCCTCGATTCGCCACGCGCTCGCTCCGAGCAGGAAGGTCTCCCCCGCTCGGCTCTCATAGACCATTTCCTCGTCGAGCTCACCCACCCGCGTGCCGTCGGGCAGGAACACCCCGAACAGGCCTCGATCAGGGATGGTGCCGGCATTGGTGACCGCCAGCCGCTGAGAACCCTTACGGCCGCGTACCGTCGCTGAGCTGCGGTCCCAGACGATTCTCGGCCTCAGGCCCGAGAACTCCTCAGACGGGTAGACCCCCGACAGGAGGTCGAGGACGTTGCCCAGAACCTCATCGGAGATTTCGGTGAAGTTCGCGCACCGACGGATCAATGCCGATAGGCGGGACACCGACCAGTCGTCCATGGCGCACATCGCCACGATCTGCTGGGCGAGCACATCGAGTGGAACTCGTGGGTAGCGGGTCTCCTCGATGAGCCCCTGTTTCATTCGATCGACAACCACCGCCGTCTCCACCAGATCGGAGCGGTGCTTCGGAAAGATCTTGCCCCGACTCGGCTCACCGACACGATGACCGGCACGGCCGATGCGCTGCAGGCCTGATGCCACCGACCCCGGCGACGAAACCTGAACCACAAGATCGACCGCCCCCATGTCGATTCCGAGCTCCAACGACGATGTGGCCACCAGACCCTTCAGGTCGCCGCGCTTCAGATCGTCCTCGATCTGCAGTCGCCGTTCCCGCGAGAGCGATCCATGGTGAGCCTTCACTATCTCGGTGCCATCGGTCTCATCGGAGACGTCGCGACGTTGCAGGTCGAGGTCGTTGAGACTCGCGGCCAGCCTCTCCGACAGCCTTCTCGCGTTGGCGAAGATGAGAGTCGAGTGATTGGCATCGATCAACTCGAGAAGACGGGGATGAATCGACGGCCAGATGCTGCGCCGCTCCGCTACCGCGGTGGCCGGGGCATCGATCGACGGCTCGACCATCGTCCCCAGCGCCCCCATGTCGTCGATGGGCACCACCACCTCGATCAACAGTTCCTTGGTGATCCCCGCATCGATGACTGTGACCGGCCTGGGAGTGATCGATCCGTCGTCTGACTCCGAGGACCCTCCGAGGAAGCGCGAGATTTCCTCGAGCGGTCGTTGCGTGGCGGACAGAGCCACCCGCTGGAGTGGCCGATCGCCGAGCTCCTCCAGACGCTCGATCGAGAGCATCAGATGGGCGCCTCGCTTGGTGCCGGCCATGGCATGAATCTCGTCGATGATCACCACCTCGACCGACGCCAGCGTCTCGCGTGCCTTCGAGGTGAGCATCAAGAACAGCGACTCGGGAGTCGTGATCAGAATGTCGGGCGGATGCCGCACCAACTGGCGCCTCTCGGACGCGGAGGTATCGCCTGTTCGCATTCCGACCGTCGGGGTGTGCACCTCCGAACCGAGTCGCTGCGCTTCCAAGGTGATCCCGGTGAGGGGGGCACGAAGATTCTTCTCGATGTCGACCGCCAAGGCCCGCAGCGGGGAGATGTAGAGCACCCGAGTGCGCTCGGACTCGACCTCGGGAACAGGTTCCACTGCCAGACGATCGAGGGCCGACAGAAAAGCCGACAGCGTCTTGCCGGTGCCGGTCGGGGCCAGTATCAGGGTGTTGTCGCCCCGAGCAATGGCCGGCCAACCCTGCGACTGCGGCGGAGTGGGCGCCTCGAACGTCGACTCGAACCAGGCTCGGGCCGGCTCAGAGAACCCCGCCAACCCGTCGGAGGCTGCCAACCCATCAGAAGAAGAACCACCCGGCCTGGCCATACACTCAAACTAGCGAACAGACCGGCGCCGACCGGCAGAGTTGAGTCGTCGATACATGCGCCGCTGCGACCTGGTGAGCCTCAGGAACTCTTCGTGGCGATCGGCGAACAACGAAGTGGTGGCGAGGTCCGGCTCGAACGTCCGATCGATCGGAGCCAGCCCGCCCAGGTCGTCGACTCGCAACCGGCCCGTGACCAAGCCCGCGAACATCGCGGCGCCTCGCACATTCGCGAGAAGCGGGCTCTCGACCCTCCGTAGAGGTCGCCCCAACACATCGGCATGAATCTGGCACCAGAGATCGGACTGGGCACCACCGCCGAGTATGTGGATGTCGGTGAGTTCGTTGCCCAACACCTTCTCGGATCGATCGAGAATCCATCGCATCTGGTGAGCGACCCCCTCGAGCACCGCCCGCGCCATCTCCGGCCGTCCGGTGTCGGTGCCGATATTGAGAAAGCTCGCCCGCATCGAGGTGTCGGCTACGGGCGAACGTTGGCCGTTGAGCCATGGGGCGAACATCACCCCTCCGGCTCCGGGGCCGGCTCTCGCCGCGGCTTCGTCGATGTCGGCCAGCGAGGGACTCCCCCTACCGAGGTCGTCGTCGGGGGCGACGACCATGTCTCGCAGCCACTCCATGCTCACCCCGCCGGCATCGTGGTTGTTGGCGAGGATGTATCGCCCGGGAAGGGCCGAGGGGACCGTCGCCATCTGGTTGGCGAGCGAGGTCTGCTTGCCGGGGGTATGACACCCGACCCAAGCCGACGTGCCGATCACCAAGTGGGCGTGGTGATCGGCCACCGCACCCGACCCGAGAGCAGCGGTGTGGAGATCGGGTAGTCCGCTCACCACCGGAAGATCGGCTGGTATCCCGAGACTTGCCGCCACTGACGCCATCACTGTTCCCACCACGGAGTTGATCGGAACCAGCCGGGGCAGACGATCGGGATCGGTGCCCGAGTAGACCACCAGCTTCTGGTCGTAGTCGGTGCAGTCGAGCCGCCGATTGTCGGTCAGCCACGAGAGGATCATCGATGCTTGCGTTGCGGTGGGCCGGCCGGTCAGCCGCAGATTGAGAAAGTCGACCGGTTCCAGGAACACCGCTGTCCGGGAGTAGATATCGGGCTCGTGGTCTCGGATCCAGAGACGATGTCCGAGGGGATCGTTGCCTTCGGGGCTCGGAGCCCCACCCGAACGTCGGATCCATTCGAGCACCGGCCGGGGCCGATATCCGTCGACCGCGAGTCGCCCGCCGAGTTGGCCGGCCGCCAGGTCGCCGCCGCGCTGGTCGAGCCAGAGCATGCAGTCTCCGCAGGCCTCACCCGCCGCGTCGACCGGCACCGTCGAACCCCACTGGCCGGTGCAGGCCACAGCCACAATGCGCGAGGGGTCGACACGGCCTCGGGCCGCGATCTCTCCGGCCGACTCGACGACGGCCGACCACCATTCGTTGGGATCCTCGAGAGCGCCGCCACCGGGCAATGTCCTCATCTCAACGCGGCGGTGGACATGGTCGATCACCATTCCCGAGAGCGACACCAGAGCCACCTTCGGACCTCCGGTGCCGAGGTCGATCGTGAAGATCACGTCGCGAGCCAGGTTTCGGGGATCGGTCATCAGCAGCCGATTCGATCAGAGACCGGGGACATCACCGATGGCCAGCCGGAATGCCCACATAACGATCATCACAATCACGTTGACCAACACGAGCGGGAACCAGACTCGGCGCATCCGTTGTCGGCCACGATCCGAGATCGAGATCCCGCCGAACACCAGGGCCTGCACAGCCAACAGGATCACATAGGGATGCTGATTCCACGAGCCGACGAAGTCGCCGCGCAGTAGATGACCGATTGCTCGGGTTCCGCCACACCCCGGGCAGTAGGCACCGGTGCATCTACGAAACGGGCAGAGCCCCGTCGAGTCGTCGCCGCCCCCATCGCTCGACAATGCCGCGACGGCAACGGCCGCCGCCATCCCGCCGATGGCGAGACCCGACCACCGGTCGCGATCGAGCAGCGGGGACGCGGCCGGAGGTGGGATCGGCGGCGGCAACTCCGCCAACGGTCGGTGCCGATGGGGGCTCTCGATGCGGGTCAAGACACCACCGCGAACTGCAGGACCAGGAGAAGGCTCCATATCACCACGCCCACCACACCGACCACGAACGCAGCCGTGGCCAGACCACGTTTGCCGGGATCGGTCTCGCCTCGATCGATGGCACCCATCTCGGTGCGGCCCATCACCAGGCCGACAATCGTGAGCGGACCGCAACACAACATCCCGCCGATCGAGAACCCCAGAGCCAATCCGGCTTGGCTCTTGCGGGAGAAAGCGCCCACCGGCTGGGCCCACCCACCCGGCGGAGGCGCCACTCCCGAAGACGGTGGCGGAGGCGGAGGAAACCCGCCCGTGACCTCACCGGTCACATCGTCGGTCCACTGCGTTCCGTTCCAGTAGCGCTGCCGATCGGGCTTCTCCGGGTCGGGATACCAACCTGGCGGGATTGAAGTCATTGTCCTCCTCCGTCGGACTTCGAAGCTACTACGCCTCCGATGAGGCACCGGGAGTGGCCGAATGACTGCCGTACACTCGATTCATGGCCAACTACCAGTCTCCGGTGTGGCATCCCGCCTTCGAGGAATACTGCGAGACGATCTTCGAGTTGAACGAAGAAGGAGTCGACGTCATCCAGGCCCGAATCGCCGAACGCCTCGACGTCTCCAGGCCGGCCGTGTCGGAGATGGTCAAGCGGCTGGAGACATCGGGCCTGGTGAGCAGCGGGGCAACCATCGCGCTCACCGAAGAAGGGCACTCGCTGGCTGAGACCGTCGTGCGCCGTCACCGGATAGCCGAACGATTCCTCACCGACATTCTCGAGTTGTCATGGGCATCGGCTCATCACGAAGCCGGCAAGTGGGAACATGTGATCTCAGCAGACGTCGAAGCGGCCATGGTCGCCAAACTCAACGATCCCACAACCTGCCCTCATGGCAATCCCATCCCCGGCTCGGCCTATGTCGAACCGAATCTCGTGGCTCTCGACACGGTCGAGGTCGGCCAGGCGTTCACCGTACGACGGATCCCGGAGGCACTCGAGTTCTCGCCGGGCATGTTGGAGTTTCTCGAGTCCCACTCGATCACGCCGGGCTTCTGCGGCACCGTGTCGGGGACCTCACCCGACGACGGCACCACGATCACCATCGATGGCAAGCCTGCTGTGGTCGAGCAGTTCGCCAGTGCTCGAATCCTGGTCGAGGTGGCCTCAACCACCGACTGAGTCGCCTGCGGCTCAGCAACACAGCAACACAGCAACACGGCAACACGGCACCTCAGGTGGGAAGGGCGTCGACCGATGGCTCGAGATACGCCGGAAGTGGCTCGTGGTGAACAACTGTGACCCGTTTGGTCGCGCGGGTCAGCGCGACGTAGAGCGATCGGATGCCCTGACGTTCCTCGGCCACGATCCGAGCCGGCTCCACAACGATCGCCGAGTCGACCTCGAGACCCTTCACCAGCCGCACCGGAACCACGGTGACCTGCTGGTCGAGACCGTGGCGGCTCGCTCCTCCAAAGGCCAGGCCGGCTGTCGTGAGTGCCTCTCGCACCGGCTCGACCAGCGAGGCGGGCAGGACCACCGAGATGTTGCCCTCTCCGACCTCACCGAGCTCGTGTCTGACCACATCGGCCACTGCCGATCCGATCGACTCGGCAGCAGTGACGACACGGGGCACATCGCCGCCGGGCCGGACCGCCTTGGGCGGCTGTAGTCCCGGCGCGGCATGGGGAAGGACTTGCTTCGCCAACGACATGGTCAGTTCCGGAATCCGGTAGCCGACCGTGAGCTCACGGTGTTGGGAGACATGTCGCCCGGGTAGGGCCTCGATGATCTGGTCCCAGCTGGAGTTGGCCCACGCTCCGGTGGCTTGGGCAATGTCGCCGACGACGGTCATCGACCCGTTGAGCGAACGACGCGACACCATTCGCAATTCCATCGGGGAGAGGTCCTGGGCCTCATCGACACAGATGTGCCCGTAGGTCCGTACTGCATCCTCATCTCGCCGGCCCGGCCGGTAGCCGAGATGAGCCCTCGCCTCATCCAGCAGGGGCACATCCTGGAATCGCCAGGTCACCGCCTCGGCATGGGGGCTCCTGGGCCGACCCAACAATTGAATCTCGGCATCGGGGAAGCGGCCGTCGTTGGCTGATCGCAGAAGCGCGCTGGAACCGTAGAGGTCGTGCAACAGGTGAGCCGGGGTGAGCACCGGCCACATCCATTCGAGGGCCTCACGTACCCGCAGATCGCCGCGGAGTCGATCGCGGACCTCGCTGGGATCGACCCGTTTGCGGGCGCTCCGGCCGAGAGCCTCGAACAGTTGTTCCTCGACCAAGCGTCGACCCGAGTTATGGGATCGCGAACGCCGACGACCCTCGTTGATGATGTGCTTCGACTCGCCAACGGTGAGTCTCAGCCGCTGCACACCGAGACCAACTACGAGGTCGTCGCGCAGCGGTCGTTCACGATCCGAGACGGCCTGGCCAATGACATTCGCCATCCGGATATCGCCTTTGATCCTGGCGACGTCCTCTGTGTCGAGCTCGTCGACCCCGACCTTGGGACGGAGGAGGTCGGCCAGCACCGCCACGTGAACTCCAGCCTCACCGAGCGAAGGAAGGACCTGCTCGATGTAGGCAATGAAGAGCCGGTTGGGTCCGACCACCAGCACGCCTTGGCCCTCGAGCGGGAACCGGTCGGTGTAGAGGAGGTAGGCGGCACGGTGCAGCGCCACCACGGTCTTGCCGGTGCCAGGGCCGCCCTGCACGACCATCACGCCCTGGCGTGGGGCCCGAATGATTTCGTCCTGTTCGCCCTGGATGGTCGCCACGATGTCGCCGAGGCGACCGGTCCTCTCGGACTCCAGGGCCGCTATCAGCGCGCCTTGGCCTCGTGCCTGGGGATCGTTGTGGCCATGGGGATCGCCCGTGAGGTCGCCGAACACCTCATCGTCGAGGTCGAGGAGGGTGCGAGCTCGTGTTGCGAAGTGGCGACGCCGTTCGAGTCCCATGGGTGAGCGCCCCGTGGCCCGGTAGAAGGGCTCGGCTGCGGGGGCACGCCAATCGACGACCACCGGGTCGTGCTCGTCGTTCCACACCCCGAGACGGCCGATGTAGAACATTTCGTCGATACCGGCGGTGTCGATACGGCCGAAGATCAGGGAGCGGTCGCCGAGATCGAGCTGGGTGAGGCGGTTGACCACACCCTCAACGATCGACTCACGTTCGAATCGCGCCTGGTTGGTTCCGCCACTCGTTGGCTCGAAACCTGTGGTGAGCGCGGCAGCACGATCCCTCGATGATTGGAGGCACGCGTGCGCGTAGTCGATGTAGGCCTGCTCTGCGTCGAGCTCAGGATGTCGCTGTGACACTCGCAATCGACTCCCCGGGAGTGGGAAACTCTGAATGCTATCGGGGATGGAACCGGCCCCGACCGGAGGTTCGCACCGACGCGCGGACCGTTCGATGGCTGTGTAACGTTCGCCGGATGTTCAACGTTGGCATCGTTCTCAGCGCCGGAGGGTCGCTCGGCGACCCTTGGCATTCTGGGGTGCTCGCCCGAGTGATGGAAACCACCGGGTTCGATGCCCGAACCGCCGACCTGATCGTCGGGACCTCAGCCGGATCGATCACCGGTGTGGGGCTACGGAGCGGAACTTCTCCCCTCGACAGAGCCGCCCACCATCGCGGCACCTCTCTGAGCGAACACGGAGCAGAGATCTTCGGCCGGGTCACCACACCGTGGACCGAGACCGAAGACGGCCCCAACTTCCTTCCTTCATCGCCGAAGATGTCGCTACGGGCGGTCTGGCCCCCGTGGAAAGTCGATCCTCTGCGCGTGGCTTTCGGGGCGTTCCCCCGTGGTCGACGCCGGGCCGACTCCCTCGCCACCCGAGTTTCAGAGACGCATCCGGGGCGGTGGCCAGAGCAACCGACCTGGGTGGTGGCCGTACGAACCGACGACGGAACCCGAGTCGTGTTCGGACGCGACGACGTCGACGCTCCCATAGGCGACGCGGTCCAGGCCTCGTGCGCCATTCCGGGGATCTACGCCCCCAAGAAGATCGGGCGTAGCGAGTTCGTCGATGGCGGACTCCATTCGTCCACCAACGCCGACCTGGTGGCCCTCCTCGGATTCGACCTCGTGATCGTCTCGTCGGTGATGACATCCACGGAGTCGGCACGCGACTGGATCGGCGATCCGACCCGAGCCTGGTTCTCACGAAAGCTCGACTCAGAAGTCGAGACCGTCCGAAATTCCGGCACTCCAGTGCTCGTGGTTCAGCCCGGTCCTGATGAGGTCGGCCGCCTGTCGAAAGACATACCCGACTCGAGGGCCGAAGCGGTCGACGCGGGGGCCGAAGCGGTCGATCGAGCCTTCTCCTCCGGCGGAGGAACCGGAATCCGCGAGCTGCTGGAACACTGACAGCCACGCGAGCGGCCGAGTGTTCCGATTTCGACACCGGTCTCCTCAACCATCGCCCAGCCGTGCCGATGGATGTAAATGCCCCCGTTCTCCAGCGACCTTGGTCGAATTGCCGCTGAGCTGCCTGATGCTCTGGTGATTCTCGACCCCGACGGCACGCTGCTGTGGGCCAATGACATCGCTCAGGAGACGATGGGGCTCTACTCAGATGACTGGTATGGAAGATCAGCATTCGATCTGATGCACCCGGACGATCACGCCGAAGCATTCACAGCATTCACCACGGTGACCGAAGCCGATCGCGGCGGCCTCATGGACGTGAGAGTGCGCGACGGAGGCGGAAACTGGCGGCAGGTCGAGGTCAGAGGCCGGTTTGTTCCACCGACCGACACATCCGACGGTGTGATCATTCTCGTACTGCGCGACGTGGCCGATCGCCAGAACCTAGAACTCGGTGCCGGCGATCCCCATCTGCTCCGAGCCTTGGTTCACCACTCGACTTCGTTGCTCATGATGATCGACCCCTCCGGACGGGTCGTGTCGGCCAACGGCGAGCTGAACCGTCGCCTCCACTACGACATCGCAGCCGTGGCCGGCGATC